>NZ_JBQEOZ010000006.1:0-255479 GCF_052045495.1 Microbacterium sp. 22242
GTTTGAGGCAGCGGATGATGTCTTTCTTGGAGAGGCCTTGTTCGGTGCGGCGGCGCATGTAGGCCTGGGTTCTGGGGTCCCAGCGGAGTCGGCAGAGAACGATCCTGTAGAGGGCGGCGTTCGCTTGCCGGTCGCCGCCGCGGTTGAGGCGGTGCCGGTGTGTCTTGCCGGAGGATGCGGGGATCGGGGCGACGCCGCAGAGCATCGCGAACGCGGCTTCGGAGCGGAGCCGGTCGGTGTTCTCGCCCGCGGTGACCAGCAGCTGCCCGGCGACATCGGCACCGACCCCGTTGAGTTCGAGCAGGGCCGGGTTGATCGTGGTGACGAGAGGGTCGATGAGCGCGTCGAGTTCGTCGATCTCTTCGCTCAGCGCGGCGTGTCGACGGGCGAGGGCGCGCAGCGCGACCTTCGCGGCCTGTTCCGGGTCGCCGATGCGGGATGTGTCTGGTCGCAGTGCCGCGCAGATGCGTAACAGTTCCCGGTCCGTCAGGTGGCGCAGTCGTTCCCGCAGCTCGTCGGGTGCGGTGACCAGCAACGTCTTGATCCGCCTGATGCAGTCCGCGCGCTGGTCGATGGCGCTGCGCCTGGCGACGCGCAGATTCCTTAGCGCTTCGACCTTCCCGGTCCGGTCTTTCGGGACACCAGTGCGCGCCCGGGACAGTGCGGCCCGGGCGGCGGCTTCCGCGTCCAGCGGGTCGGACTTGCCCGCGAACCGGCGGGTCTTGCGGTCGGGGCGGTCGATCTCCAGCAGCTCGACGCCCGCGCCGCGCAGGTGCCGGGCCAGGCCCGCACCGTAGGCGCCGGTGCCTTCGATCGCGGCGATCAGCAGCATCCCGAACGTCACCGCCCACGACAGCAGCGCCGCGTAGCCGGCCTTGTCGGCGGGGAACTGGGCGCAACCCAGCAGCCGGCCCGTCGCATCGATCACCGCGGCCGTGTGCGTATCGCCGTGCGTGTCGACCCCGATAGCGACCTCGACCTGGCCGACCTCGGTTTCTTGTGCGATGGTGGTCATCGCCGTTCCTCTCACTCCAAGGGACAGAACGGCACGCACCGCCGAGAGCGAGCGGACAAGACAGTGATGGGTGCCTGCTGGCACAGGCTCCTATGAGGTCACGAACCCTCGCACGGTGAGTGCAAAGGCAGCCCCGCAGCGAATCGACCGACAGATCCCGTTCAAGACCCGAAGTCAGTCAGTCCAAGAGTCAGGACGACCGCTGCGGGGCTCCCACCACCATCATCACTGTCAGACCAGGACGGCTGCCTCCAGCCGTCGGTACGAGGCCTCCATGCCGTCGACCATGCCGGTGGCGAGGATCATGTCCCGCGTGGCCAGGTCGGGGTATTCGATGAGCACCGTGACCAGCGTCGCACCGTCCTCCTCGTAGAGGTTGAGGTCGTTCAGCGTCGTCGGGCCGTCGGCCCCCTGCATGCGCTCGGTGGTGACCGCCCGGCGCGGCGCGTCGATGAGCAGCGCCTCGCCCTCGAACCCGAACGGCTGGCCGACGGTGTCGCCGACCGGTGCCCACGAGTTCCGGTACGTGTCGCCGACCGCGGTCGGCACCTCGCACTCGGTCATCTCCCACCCGTCCGGACCGAGCATCCACTGCCGGATCAGCTCCGGGTCGTTGTGCGCGCGCCAGACCAGCTCGCGCGGCCCTTCGACGAGCCGGGTGATGCGCACGTGGGTGTCGTCCAGCAGCTCGAGCCGGGTGCCCTTGCCCTGCGCGTAGTCGCGCAGGTCCTGCAGCACGGTGTCGAGCTGGCTCATCGCCATCTTCGTGCCCTCGATGACGCCCATCGCGACGACCTGCTCGAGCGCTTCGACGGTGTCGAAGTGGCTGACCCCGGTCATGCGCGTGCCCTCGGCGGTGGGCGAGAACTCGAGCTTCATCCGCATCGCGGGGAAGCCCTCCATGGGCTGCCCGTCGTCGTCGACGAACGAGTCGAGCACCTCGAACAGCGTGGGCGCCTCGATGCGGGTGAACTCCCACCGGCCGGAAGACTTCTCCCCGCGCGGACCGTCGAGGTGGTACTGCGCGAACCCGCCGACCGTGTGATCGAACGCGGTGAACGTCGCCGGCCACCCGGGAGGGCCCCAGAAGCGCTCGAGCTGGCGGGGGTCGGAGTACGCCGCCCACACGCGCTCCATGGGCGCGGCGAAGTCGGCGACGATCGTCAGGGTCAGGTTCTCGGGATCGGTGATCACGTCGGTGACGGGCATGTCACTCTCCTTCTGTCTCGGTCAGGTTCTTCTCGGTGGTGGGCTGCGAGCCCGGGGCGGGATCCTCGGCGAGCAGGTCGTCGAGGCGGGAGATGCGGGAACGCCAGAGGTCCTCGTAGCGGGTCAGCAGCGCGCGAGCCCGGGCGATCATGTCCGGGTTCGCGCGGACCAGCCGCTCGCGTCCCTCGGCGCGCTTGACGATGAGCTCGGCCGCCTCGAGGACGGCCACGTGCTTCTGCACCGCCGCGAACGACATGTCGTAGTCGCGGGCGAGCTCGGACACGGACTGCTCGCGGTCGATCGTGCGGCGCAGGATGTCGCGCCGCGTGCTCGCCGCCAGGGCCTGGAACACACGGTCGATCTGTTCATCGCTCAGCTCAATTCGTACAACCATTTGGTTGTAGATTAGGCCGGGGTGGACCGCATGTCAAGAACGCGGTGGTAGAAACGCCGAATTGCCGTATGGCTTCATGACGAAGCCCCTCTGGCGCGGCCGTCGCCCGGACAAGGCCCCGACGCCTCGAGCCATGCGCCTGCCGCTAAGCTGGCGGTCCGCGATGAGGACATCGCCTGTCGGGAGGATGGGGAGCACCGACGCAGGGGAAAGCGACGTGACCGATGACTGCTGATCCGCCTCCAGGATGGTATGTCGATCCCGAGGACTCGACCGCGTTGCGGTGGTGGAACGGCGCCACCTGGACCCAGTTCCGGGAGACCGCACCACGGGTCGAGATGCCGAGTCCGCCCGTGGATCCCAGGCCGAGGAGGAGCTGGCGCTTCTGGGAGCGCGGCCCCTCACGCGCTGAACGAGAAGCCGCCCGCCGACGCGCCGCCGAACTGCGCCGCCTGCGCACGCGACGGCAGTTGCTGATCGGGCTGGGCGGGCTGCTCGCCGTCCCGCTGATCGTGCTCGGCATCGTGGCGATCGCCTCCGCCCAGCCGAAGCAGGGCCCGGATCCCGCCGCGGCTGGGGCCGCATCGCGCTCGACGTCCACCCCTCCGCCCACCCCGAAGGCGACTCCGTTCCCGGATGACGCGCTGACCGCGATCGCATTCCTCGGCGCGCCCTCGATGGTCGCGAACGCGGATGCTACGAAGGGCAGAACGGCACTCGACGTGCTGGCGACCCTCCCGACCAAAGGACGGGCAGCCAAGACCGGATACACGCGCGATCAGTTCGGTCAGCGCTGGCTCGACGTCGACCACAACGGATGCGACACCCGCACTATCTACAGTGCACAGCGGACCAAGGTCTTCATTGGCGCATGATTACAGGCCTGCGTGGCGACTACCGCTTGAGGCACGCTGGCTGTGACATGAGCCACGTGATCTTCAGGCAAGGGATCATCGTGCCTTCCGATGGCGTAATAGTCGCGGTGTAGTCGCGATGCTCTGCCGGGATGCTTCGAGCCTGGAACGCAGCACCGTTGGCGTAGCACAGCGGTGAGCATGTGTTGTCGGGATCACATTCGAAGGTGGTCATCCACCTGTGGAGCGCGTTCGACTTCTTGAGTCCGATGGGGAGCCCGCGGGCGGCCCGACCTCGATGCGGAGTACTCGGATCGCCGCGTCCCCCATGCCGTTCTCATCCTTTTGGTTGACAAGGACTTCACTCTTGTTCGCGATGTGCGGCAGGGCTGCGGCTGGTGGGGTGGTTTGTATGCCAGATTCTGTTCTTCGATCACGCTTCTCAGACAGGTTGACCTCTCGCCGGGGCGCCTGGATCTCTCTAGGGCTCGTCCTTCTCGTCATGGTGCTGCTGTTCGGCGCCTTCGGCTCAGCGAAAGCACCGGAAGGCAATGCGCAGGCACCGGCCAGCAGCGAATCTGCGCGGACGGCTGCTCTATTGAACGAGTTCCCGAATGCAGATCGTCAGTCCGTGATCGTCGTTGCCTCACGAGAAAACGGCAAGAAGCTGTCGGCCGGTGAGATTGCGAAGTTGAAGGATCTTCTCCCTGTTCTGAAGACTCATGCCGACGCAGACCCTTCGGGTCCCATGGTGAGCGAGGATGGGAAGGCGGCGTTGCTGGTGGCGCCGATCAAGGTCGGCGCCACCAACACGGACACGGCCGAGACCGTCAACGACATGCGTGCTGCTCTCGCTGGTCATTCCGTGGACGGTGTGAACCTGCATGTGACAGGTGGGCCCGCGTTCGGTGCTGATGTTGCTTCCGCGTTCGAGGGAGCGAATTTCACGCTGCTGCTGGTGACGATCCTGATCGTCGCTGTTCTGCTGATCGTGACGTACCGTTCGCCGGTGCTGTGGCTGATCCCGCTTGTGACGGTTGCTCTGGCTGATGGGCTTGCGGGGCGGATGACCGCCGCTGCGGGGGCGGCGTGGGATCTGCAGTTCGATTCGGGCATCATCAGCGTGCTGGTCTTCGGTGCCGGAACGAACTATGCGCTCTTGCTCATCTCCCGGTACCGGGAAGAGCTGCTGCTGTCCGAGGATCACCGTCAGGCGTTGAGCACGGCATGGCGTAAGACTCTTCCCGCGATCGTCGCATCGAACGTGACGGTGGTCCTGGCACTGTTGACCATGGTGCTTGCGGTGATTCCCGGCACGCACGGTCTGGGCGTCTCCAGTGCGATCGGCCTGCTAATCGCCTTGGCTGCGGTGCTGTTCCTGCTCCCGCCGCTGCTGGCTGTCTGTGGACGCAAGGTGTTCTGGCCGTTCGTGCCGCGCCCCGGGCAGGCGAAGCCGCAGGGGCGGTTCTGGCGGGCAATCGCGTCCCGCGTCACCCGTCGCCCCGTGCTGAGCCTGCTGGGGGCGGTCGCGCTGCTGGCCGTCATGGGTGCGGGCCTGTTCGGAACCTCCGTGGGGCTGAACCAGGTCGAGAAGTTCCGGGTGCAGTCCGAGTCCGCGACAGGTCTGGAAGTCCTCTCTGAGCACTTCGCTCCTGGGGAGGCGCAGCCCATCTTCATCGTCGCCAACAGCGACGAGACGGATGCGGTGTTGACCGCGGTCGGCGATGTCGACGGCGTGGTCCGGGCGAATCCAGCTGGGCAGACCGATGATGAGTCTCTGACGAGGATCATGGTCACCAGCGAGTATGCGCCCAGCACCCCGGAGAGCCTGGACCAGATCACGCAGCTGCGAGATGCGGTGCATGCGGTGCCCGGTGCGAATGCGGTGGTCGGTGGTGCGGTCGCAACGGATCTGGATGCTCGAACTGGCAATGAACAGGATCTCTTCCTGGTCGCCCCTCTGGTCCTTGCTGTCAGCTTCCTCGTCCTGCTGATCCTGCTGCGCTCGCTCATCGCGCCCGTGCTGCTGCTGATCGTGAACCTGGGCAGTGCGATGGCGGCAATCGGTGCGGGAGCCTGGCTGAGCCGTGTCCTCTTCGACCAGCACGCTCTGGATCTGCAGGTGCCACTGCTGGCGTTCCTGTTCCTGGTCGCCCTGGGGATTGACTACACGATCTTCCTCGTCCACCGGGCGCGATCGGAGGCGTCTGTGCACGGCACGAAGGCGGGCATGGTGGAGGCGGTTGCTCACACCGGTGGTGTGATCACCAGCGCGGGTATCGTGCTAGCGGCCGTGTTCGCCGCTCTCGGGGTGCTGCCGCTGGTCACCCTTGGCCAGCTGGGTCTGATCGTCGGTGTTGGGGTGATCGTCGACACCCTGGTGGTGCGCACGGTGATCGTGCCGGCGATCTTCGCTCTGGTCGGCGATCGGATCTGGTGGCCGGGGAAGCTCTCCGGGCCGCGGAGGTCCGCGATGGCGGATGAGGCGCTGCCGGGTGAGGTGCAGCAGGGAGAATTGACTCATGAGTCTCGTGAGCGTGCCACTGTCACGCAGTGAACAGGTGGGGCCGGCTNGCCCCACCATCCGGGCCATGGAGATCGGTCAGCATCTGATCGCTGCCGGGCTGACAACGGTCGGCGTGATCCGGGCTATCGGCGCCGGGGCCACGCCGGTACTCGCGATCGTGACCGGCGTGGCGATTCTCGGATGGCACACCGCCGGGGCCCTGCTGATGACACGCACGCAGTCCACCCGTGCCGTCGTGCTGTGGCTCATCGGCTTCGCGGCTGTCTGGATCGCGGCCGTCGCGGTCTCTCCCGAGTTCGTCTGGCTCGCCTTCTTGCTCTGGCTGCTTGCTGGGCACCTGCTCCCGTTGCCGTGGGGCCTGGTCTTCTCCGGTGTCGTTCTTGCCATCGTGATCGCCGGCCCCATCGCACACCACGGGACCACGAACTACGCCAACGTGTTCGGCCCGCTCATCGGAGGGGTATTCGCCTTCGGGATCTCCCGCGGTTATCTGCAACTACTGCGAGACGCAACCGAACGAGAGCGTCTGGTCGCTTCTCTGACCCGAGCGCAACAGGAGATGGCCGACTTGCAGGACGAGCTCGCGCTCGCCCAGCGACAGGCAGGCGCTGTCGCTGAACGCACTCGCATTTCCCGCGACATCCATGACACCATCGCGCAGACGCTGTCCTCGATCCGGCTGCTCGCGCATGCGGGCGCCACCCGCAGCACCGACGCCGACGCGATAAGAAGCTTCACCCAACTGGAGAGCATCGCCGGGGACGGCCTCGGAGACGTTCGGCGCATCATCTCCGCACTCGTCCCGGCAGAGCTCGAGGAGAACGTCCTCGCTGACGCCCTCGCGCGGATGCTCGCACGTGCAGGGGATGACGGCCCACTCCAGACGGAACTCCACGTCTCTGACACCCTCCCCCTTCTGCCCACCTCTGTCGAGGTGGCGTTGCTGCGCACGGCACAATCTGCACTCGCCAACATCCGCCTGCACGCCCACGCCTCGCGCGCCGTGGTGAGTCTGGTCGACGACGACCACACGGTGCGACTGGATATCAGCGACGACGGCACCGGCTTCGACGCCGGCGCGTGGGAGACAGACGCAGGCACCGGCTCATCCAGCTACGGGCTCCGATTCATGCGATCACGGCTCCGTGAACTGGGCGGCGCGCTCTCGGTCGAAAGCGCTCCGGGCGAGGGCACCACGGTGTCCGTGATGTTGCCTATTCACCCCGAGTCGGGCCACCATGCCCGTGAGGAGAAGTCATGACCACTACTGTGCTGCTCGTTGATGACCACCCCGTCGTCCGCAGTGGACTGCGTACCGTGCTGGACACCGACACCGTGCACGTCGTCGGGGAGGCAGCCACGGGGGAAGAAGCGATCATCCTCACCGGTCACCTGCGCCCAGAGGTCGTGCTATGCGATCTGCGGCTGGGTGAGGGAATCAACGGTATCCAGACCACTGCGGCGCTACGGGGGCTCGACCCTGCGCCCGCCGTCCTTATCCTGACCACGTTCGACCGTGACGCGGACATCCTCGGCGCGATCGAGGCGGGCGCTGCCGGCTACCTGCTGAAAGATGTCGCCCCAGAAGTCATCATTGAGGGCATCCACCGCGCCAAGGCTGGTGACATGGTCCTCTCTCCGGAACTGGCCACGCGCGTTTTGGAGGGCGTGCGCAACCCGCTCCCGAAACTCACGGACCGTGAGATCGACGTGCTGCGACTCCTGGCCACGGGCGCGACCAACAAGCAGATCGCGAAAGCCCTGTTCGTGACCGAGGCTACTGTGAAGAGTCACACCGCCCACATTTTCACCAAGTTGGATGTGGACACCCGATCCCGTGCCATCCACCTGGCCCAACAGGTCGGAATCCTCTGACCACCTGCTGCCATCGTGCGGCCATCTGAAAGGGAACCTCCATGAAGAAACTGTTCTACGCCTCATTCGCGTACATGATCCTCGGAGTCTCATCCGGCCTGTTCTACCGCGAGTTCACCAAGGCCAACGACTTCACCGACGCGACCTTCACCCAGCTCGCCGTCGTGCACACCCACCTGTTGATCCTGGGTTTCCTGGTGCTGTTGGTCGTCCTCGTGCTCGAGAAGGTCTTCACGATCTCGCGCAGCGCGAAGCTGTTCGGGTGGTTCTTCTGGCTCTACAACGCCGGTCTGATCCTCACCGCCGCCATGATGATCTGGCACGGCATGCTGACTGTGCTGGGTGAGGAGTCCACGTCGATGATCGCCGGTATCGCCGGGCTGGGACACATCCTGATCACCGCCGGGATGATCGTCTTCTTCATCGCACTGGGCAAGGCAGTCTTCCGACCGGCAGCTCAGGCTCAGCCTGTTCAGGCGTAGTCAGTCAACGTCGAGACGCTCGAGGTGTCACCCTCGAGCGTTCGGTGGTCCTCATCTGATGGGACGCGATTGATGGTGCTCCCGGTTTCGTCGGGGAGCACCATCAATGTCTGGATCGGTGTCCGAAGCCTCGCCCGCTGTGGTCTCGCGGTGGCTTCTCGTGGAGGCGGATCCGAACCGGTCAGTCGAGCAGCTCGAGCACACTTTCGAATTCCCCGGAGCTGAAACCGGTGGCGATGGACTTGCGCTCGGCGCTGTGTGACTGGTGGAACGCAGGAGAGGAGAGATACGTCTGATAGGCGGTTTCATCCTCGAACTCCATCAGAGCCATGTACGCGCGGCCGCTGTTGGTCGGGCGCAGGAGAGAACGACGCAGACCGGGTACGTCAACGAGGGTGTCCTGCATGCTGGCAGCGAAGCCCGCCTCGAATGCTTCTGCGTTGTCGGCGGCGACGGTGAATTCTGACACGACCATGAACATGGGTACTCCTTTGAGAGGCGAACTGAACGGTGTTTCGACTACCATGGTGACATGGTGTTACCCAGCAATACACACTGTCAAGATGAGGCGGAAGTGTGAGATGAGTGCTGTCGATGACACTGCCGGCAACGGAGGTGAGGTGGTGGATGTGGATTGGGGCACGACGGTCACTGTGCACAAGCACCGTCAGTTGCAGCGCATCGCCGAGACCGCTTTCGACTTGGCGGCGCGCGACGGCCTGTCGAACGTGTCGATGAGCAGTCTGGCTCGTGCCGTCGGGATATCGCGGGCCACGTTGTACAACTACGTACCCGACGTCGCCACTGCCGTGCGCGCCCATCTGGTTACCCGAGCCGAGGCCTTCCACGCTGCCGTGGCGGCCGCGGTGGCAGAAGAGGACGGGCCGCAGGCGCAGCTGCGCCGGTATGTGCGAGAGCAGGTCATGTACGCGGCAGGCGAGGATCATCGCGCCGCGGCGGCACTGGCGGAGGCGGACCGGACGACGCATGGCGAGGCGAGCACGACCGCGCACCTCGCACGGCAATCCGGCGTGCTCGAGGACATCCTGGCCCACGGCATGAGCGAGGGCGTGTTCCGCGAGGCCCCGGTCGCCGTGCAGGCGGCGCTGACGGGGCGCGTGCTGTACGGCGCAGACGACCTGCTTCACCGCCTCGGCTTACCCGAGGACACGGTGGTCGAGGCGGTCACGAGGTTCATTCTCGAGGGGATCAATCGATGAACGCCCACACCGACCAGGTCGCTGCACCCACGCGCCGAGAATGGGTGGCGCTGGGGGTTCTCGCCACCGGGCTCGGGCTGATCGTGCTGGACGGCACGATCGTGGGCGTCGCCCTGCCGACGATCATCGACGATCTGAAACTGGACCTCACCGATGCGCAATGGGTCAACAGTCTGTATGCGGTACTGCTGGCGGCCCTGCTGCTGTCCACGGGAAAGCTATCGGACCGGTTCGGGCGCCGGCTGCTGTTCCTGATCGGTCTGATCGTGTTCATGGGCGGCAGTCTGCTGGCCGCGGTCGCGGACGGTTCGGGGCCGCTGATCGGGGCACGGGCCGTCCAGGCGGTGGGTGCGGCGTTTATCATGCCCTCTACCCTCTCGACGGTCAACGCCGTGTTCCGCGGGCGCTACCGGGCGGCGGCGTTCGGCGTGTGGGGCGCCGTGATCTCGGGGGCCGCGGCCATCGGCCCACTGGCCGGCGGGATGCTGACGCAGTGGGCGTCCTGGCACTGGATCTTCCTCATCAACCTGCCGCTCGGGTTGATCGTGCTGGTGGCCGCGATCCTCACGGTTCCCGAGACACGCACAGGTAAGACACGCCCCGGCGCGGATGTGGACGGCACCCTGCTCAGCGCCATCGGATTCGGGACCCTCGTGTTCGCGGTCGTCGAGGGCCCGGATCTGGGCTGGTGGACTCCGAAGGCCTCATTCACGTTCTTCGGCTGGGAGTGGGGCAAGGACGCCGCGCTCTCACCGGTCCCGGTAGCACTGGCCATTGCGGTCGTGGCGATCACCCTGTTCGTGATCTGGGAGCGGCATCGCGAGAAGGTGCAGCGCGTGGCCATCCTGGACCTGCGACTGTTCCAGCTCTCCACGTTCTCGTGGGGGAACATCACCGCGGCGATGGTGGCCATCGGCGAGTTCGCCATCCTCTTTGTGCTCCCGCTGTATCTGGTCAACGCCCTGGGCCTGGATGTGCTTCAGGCCGGACTGGTGCTGGCCGGGATGGCGCTGGGTGCGTTCGCGTCCGGTGCAGCCGCGCGCGTGCTGGCTGCCCGCATTGGCGCCCCCGGTGTGGTGATTCTCGGCTTGAGCATGGAGGTCGTGGGCATCTTCGTGCTCGCCGTCATCCTGCGCGGCGACACCTCCGGATGGATCATCGCGCTTCCGCTGGTGCTGTATGGGCTCGGCCTGGGCCTGGCATCGGCGCAACTGACCGGCACCGTACTGAGAGACGTGCCCGTGGCATTGTCGGGCCAGGGCTCAGCGACGCAGAGCACCGTGCGGCAGATCGGGTCCGCGTTGGGAACGGCGTTCTCCGGTGCCGCGCTGTCCGCCGCACTGGCAATCACGCTGCCGAAGGCCCTGGAAGGTAGCGGGGCGTCCGCCGCGCAGGTCACCCAGCTCGCCGACGCCACGCGCAACTCCGCCGGGACGACGATCACCCAGTTCCGTATGCAGGGCTCAGCGTCACCGCTCGGCCCGCACACCGACGACGTCGTGCGCGCCCTATCCGACGGCTTCGCGACCGCGACCACCTGGGCACTGCTGATCTCATCAGTGTTCTTGATCCTGGGCCTTGTCGGGGCCGCATTCCTGCGCCGCGTCAGCTCCCACGAGACACCGGCGGACAGCATTCCCACCGCAACCGATAGCGGCGCCGATGACTGACCACTGCCCCCTCGTCCCCTCAATCACTGTGACCGGGCAGACACGAACGAATACCGATCACCTGTCCTCTCACCAAACCGAATCGAGTCCCTCATGAGCGTCGACCAGAAGCAGCTCACACATCCGCCAATCATCCGCCGCATCACCCCACGCAGCTGGTACCGCACGGTCGCCATCGCCGAGTCCATCACCTGGACGCTGTTGATCATCGGCATGCTCCTCAAATACGTCGCAGGCCTGGGCACGCTGCCCGTGCTGATCGGCGGTTCCATCCACGGTTTCGTGTTCATCACCTACGGCATGACCGCCGTGCTGATCGGTGTGAACCAGCGGTGGACCGTCGCGCAGATCATCGGGGCCGTCGTCACCGCGATCGTGCCCTACGCGACCATCCCCTTCGACCGGCGTCTGGAGCGACGCGGCATGCTCGAAGGCGAATGGCATCTGGAACCCACCGATGACCCGCGGGACCAGGCGTGGACGCGCCGATTCCTGCGCTGGATGCTGCTGCACCCCCTCGCCCTGTTGCTGGCGTTCGTCGTCGGCATCGCGGTCATCATGACGACACTGCTGATCATCGGCCCTCCCGGAGGCTGGGCCCAGTGATTTCCCTGCAGCTCTGACTGACCCGAAAAGAAGCCACCATGACCACCACTCCCGCCCCCACTCCGTTGGCACGCAGTGCCTGGACCCACCCGGTCGCCCTGCCGTTCGCGATCATGGGCACCATCGCGGTCGTTGGAGGCAGTCTGCTGTCCGCCGCCCTGGCACCCACCCCCAGCTACCACGGCAACTGGGCAGTCGCCTACATCGTCCTGGTCGCTGGGGTCGGACAGATCATTCTGGGCGTCGGGCAAGCAGCCACCACCGCAGGCAGGGTCCACCCGGCGATCATCACTGTCCAGGCGCTGCTCCTGAACCTGGGCGCTGCGGCAACCGTGGCTGCCACGGTGGGCGATATCCCCGTGCTGCTGTACGTGGCCGCAGCCATGCAGATCATCGCGCTGATCAGCTTCCTGTGGGTCACCCGGCACGGCGCGCACGGGCTCCCCCTGCTGGCACTGCGCATCATGGCCGTGCTGCTGATGATCTCGACACCCGTCGGAATCGTCCTGCAATCACTTACACACTGACTCGTCATATCACGTGAATCCTGAGTAGGCGGAGGCCTGCACGGCGGTGCGCCCGCCGCCGGACCAACCCGATGGGAGCATGACGGCATGGACGTTACAACAATGATCATCGACATCGCGTGGATGAGCGCGGCAGCCATCGCCGCGATGATCATCATCGGTGTCTTCGTCCGCCGCGTGCTCGGCGTCCGTGTCGGGACAGTCCGGGTGATCCTCGCCGGACTGGTCGGGCTGGGAGCAGAAATCGGGTTCGAGGCGCGGGTCGTCTGGCCCGGCGGGGAATATACGCCGGCGCTGATCCCTGTGCAGCTGAGCATCATCCTGCTTGCGGCCGTCGCATTCTTGGTGATCGTCGATATCGCCATCCCTCAGGGCACTATCACCCGAATCGACCAGTGGATCCCCGGCATTCGACGCACCGCCGGCCGCGCACGACGCTACTCCCAGTTGATGAAGCTGGCCTTCCGATACAAGCTCATCCCCTTCAAACTCGACACGGCACCGACCACCGTCGCCTCTCAAGAACGGCGCCGACAGGCCATTGCGCTCAAAGCTGCTCTCGAAGAGGCCGGCGGCGCGTTCATCAAGCTGGGCCAGATCCTTTCCACACGCACCGATATCCTGCCCGCTGAATTCATCGACGAGCTGGGCACGCTGCAGCAGCGCGTGCCGGCCGAGTCGTGGGAACGGATCCGGACCGTACTCAGCGAGGAACTGGACGGCCCTATCGAGGAGTACTTCTCCTCCTTCGATCGCGAGCCCGTTGCCTCCGCATCGATCGGTCAGGTCCACCGCGCGACCCTGGTCACCGGCGAACATGTCGCGGTGAAACTGCAGCGACCAGGAATCATTCCGCTCGTGGAACGTGACGTCGAGATCACTCGCCGGTTGGCTGCCCGGTTGACACAGTCCGCAGCCTGGGCGCGCCAGTTCGGTGTGGAAGACGTCGCTGAGAGCATCGCCGCGAGTCTTCTCGACGAGCTCGACTACCGGGTCGAAGCCTCCAACCTCACCGCACTGACGGCCGCACAGAGCACGCACCCCGAAGATGAGCACCTGCGACTCCCCCGCCTGTTCGAGGACGTATCCTCGCGGCGCATACTGGTGATGGAATTCCTCGACGGCGCCACCCTCAGCGATCCGACCGCTGCCGCCCGGCTGGATTCGGAGACCCGCTCCGCCCTCGCACAGCAGCTCCTGGCCGCTGTGCTCGGCCAGATCATGGACGACGGGGTGTTCCACTCCGATCTCCACCCCGGCAACGTCATGATCACCCCTCAGAATCGGCTGGCCTTGCTCGATTTCGGTTCCGTCGGAAGACTGGACTCGCAGGTACGCCGCCAGATCACCAACCTGCTCATGGCGGTGACACACAACGACGCAGTCGCCTTCGCCGATGCCCTCTTGGCCTTCGTCGAGATCCCCGATGACCTCGACGAGCCAGCACTGCGCCGGGACATCGGCCAGTTCATGGCCCGCTACCTCGGCCCCGGTGCCGCCCTGGATGCTGCCGCCTTCTCACGCGTGATCTCCGTGCTCGGCGCCTACAAACTCGCCGTCCCCCCACAGCTGACCGTCGCTGCCCGCGCCATCGGCACGGTGGAGGGAACATTGCGGGTGCTGAGTTTCGACTTCGACTTCGTTACCGGCTCCGCCGACTACGCACAGCAACGCATCAAGGAGGCACGCGCCCCGCAGGCTGTGTTCCGAGCCGGTGTCGATGAGCTGACCCGTCTGCTCCCGGTCGCGCGCGAGCTGCCGCACCAGGTCGGGCGCATCGCACAGTCCCTGGCCGAAGGGCGGATGAGCGTGAACATCCGCCTCCTCGCCGACCGTCGAGAACGCACGGTCATGCGACGCTTCGTCAACCTCGCCGCCGTGACCTTCCTCGCCGGCGTGTTCGGAATCATGGCCACGATGTTCCTCATCAGCTCCGGCGGCCCCCAGGTCAGCCCGACACTGGGGCTCTACGACGTGTTCGGATACCTGCTCGTCTTCGCATCCGGCGTCCTCACCTTCCGTGCCGTGTTCGACATCTTTGGACGCGACCGAGAATGACACCTATGATCAGCAACCGGCCGGCCGGCACGCCCGCCTCGGCGCGGGCGCGCGCTGTCCGGTTCGGTGGTCCCGGCGAGTCGGGTGCGCCTCTAGGACAGGGGCGACCACGACCAACCTGACGGTCACTACCGAACACAACCGGGGTCAATGAACCATGGAAGTCATTGTGCACTGGTGCTGAACTCGGAGGCACTCCAGCGCCGCAGGATGCGGCGATACCGGCTGCGGGCGGGCCGAGGGACGCGCTGTACCGGCAACTGCGCTGCCCGCCGAGCGTTCGAACTGACTATCCTCGCCGCACAGAACACCAACACCCGTAACGCGCAGTCGAACCATAAGATGAGGGTGGTGGCGGTCGCACGCCGCCCGTGCACGGCGGGCTGCTGGCGGAGGTTCGCGTGGGGACGAGTCCGCCACTCCCCGCGCTGGGCGGCCAGCATCCGAAGTGGTGCACCAACGCCAGTGAGCGACGGCTGATCTCGCGCATTGCCCAACCTCACCGCGATCGCCTTTCCGACCGGAGCGTTCGCCTCGTGGTGATGATGCCGCTCATCAGCGGCGGTTCCGACCTGCGTGGGCTGCGACAGGTGGCCAGCAGGGGAGCGGCCGGCCTCTCGCGCCGCGCCGTCCGACGGTCGACTGCCCTAGTGGGGATATGTCGGCCAGGGGCGGCCTCGTGAGCCTCCCCCTGTCAGTACGCATGTGCTCCTACTGACCACCTGATCATGATGTAAGCGTGTCATGCTTCAGAACCGCAACTGTGCCTCCTATCGTTGATCAGAGTGTTCAATGGAGCGCTGTGACAGCCCTTGGAGGTGGTCGAACTGCCGTCACTCGATGAACTCGACCGCAGGATCCTCGTCGAACTCGATGAAGACTCCCGCATGCCCGTGGCGATCCTCGCCCACCGTCTGAACGTGGCACGAGGGACCGTTCACGCTCGGCTGGCGAAGATTGAGAAGCTCGGTATCCTGCGCCCGAACTCCACGCGGGTGCGTTCGTCCGAGCTCGGTCGCGCCATCAGCGCGATGGTGCGCGCCGAAGTCGACCAGCACCGGATCGGTGAGGCGATCATCGCGCTGGAGACAGTCCCCGAGGTCGTCGAATGCTTCGCACCGGCTGGAGACACGGATCTGATGATGCGTGTAGTCGCGACCGATCCTGAGGACCTGTACCGGGTGAGCGAAGCGATCCGCCTGTGCCCCGGA
Source organism: Microbacterium sp. 22242 (assembly GCF_052045495.1). NCBI lineage: Bacteria > Bacillati > Actinomycetota > Actinomycetes > Micrococcales > Microbacteriaceae > Microbacterium > Microbacterium sp. 22242. The sequence continues at coordinate 15,649 of NZ_JBQEOZ010000006.1, forward strand.
ATCCAGCGCACCACCACCAGCGTCTTCCTCCGGCAGGTGATCCCATACCGCATGATCCAGCTACTGGATACGCCCGTCACTGCCACTGTGATAGAACCGGGTGAGCTCAGGTGATCTCAAACCCAGCGGACCCACGGGAGGAAGACGTGACGGGGAAACACTCCGCGGAGTTGCGACGGATCGTGGACCGGATCGAGCCAGAGTGGCCAGCAATCATCGATGTGCGTTCAGGATGGTATCCGCTTCTCGCCCAGCTCGACGCGCGTCTCGCCGCACTCGCACCCGACTACGTCGTCCAGCAGGTCAAGTCGAAGTTCGGTGCGCTGTGCTTCTACGCCCGACCTGCGGCGGACCCGTCGGTGTACGACGAGGAATTCAACGAGACGATTCGCGCCACCGAATGGGAGAGCACCAGTACCTGCGAGGAGTGCGGGGCATCGGCGAAGCAATACACGATCCGACTGTGGGTCTGGACACTCTGCGACGACCACCTGCAGGCGAAGCTGACCGGCTGACCGGCTGACCGGCTGACCGGCTGACCGCGGGGATCATCCTCGGCAGCAAGCATCCGCCTCTCAGATCGCGGACTGCCCGACAGGCGTGTGCATCATCCGTTTGACAGCGCCGCGAGCGGCGTCCAATTCACTCCGGAGCCGGTCACGGTCCTGCACTGTCCGCGCCAATTCGGAACGGGCCTCACGCAGCTCGTCGTGCAGGAGGTCGCGTTGCCGTTCGGCGCCCTCGGCGCGTTCGAGCACGGACGCAGCGTCCCGCTCCTCCACTGCTGAGCCCAGCCCGCGGCGTACATGCTGGCGCAGATTGTCGCGTTCTTCGCGTAGCCGACGCACCTCATCACGCGCGTGTGCGAGGTCCGCCCGCAGCCCCGCCGCATCCGTTCGCCGGGGCGGCGTTGACGCCGCGACTGCGGGCGATTGGGCTCGTGCGCTCTCGATGTGTGCCCGGACGACGGTGTTGTTGTAGGCGAACCATGACGAGACCCCGGCGAGTCGCTCGACCTCGGCGAAGGTGACCGCCTGACCGGCGGCGGTGAGTCGTTCAACGGCTGCCAGGCACGCGTCCTGCTTCCTTGCCCCGTCTCGTCGGCGAGCTTCGGTCAGCCGCCTGACACGGGGGTCGTCGCTCTCAGCGGGCATCGGGCCGCCTTCCCACAGAGTCGAGAGGAATGAAAGTCGCAGCTCCCCGCTCGCGCCGCACGATCTTGGAGGCCATCGCCAACTCGTCTTGTTCGTCCACGGGAAGGTCGCTGACCATCGCTCGTAGGGCGGCGGCGATATCGCTGAAAGCGGTGATCTGCTCGTCGATGTTCGCGATGATCCACCCTGCGGCGTCGGAGGCAAAGGCGAGTTCCTTGTCGACGCGCAGCTGAGCGACGTGCGCGTCGATCGCTTCCAGGTAAGACGGATCGGGGCGGAAGAACCCGCAGCCCGCACATTGGAACCGGAGCGGGCATGCCTTTCCGCCGGCCTGCACATTCTTCGGCTCTGTGCAGTTGCCGAACGGCACCGCAATGCTCGACCGCTCATAGGCCAGCGGTGAGGCGAACGGGGCACGGTGCCCGTGCCGGTCGGTCGCATACTTGGACAGCAGCCGGACTGCTTCCTGCTTCCGCTTCAGCGAGACCTTGTAATACCCCATCGTGGTGGCCAGGTCCCGATGATCCATCAGCTCGCGCAGCACATCCACCTTGGTGCCGTTGTCCGCATGGCGTTGCGCATACGCGTGCCGCAACCCGTACGGCTCGATGTCCTCACGGCGGAAGCGTTCCGCATCCGGGGACAGCGAGTCCGGGAAGGGCAGCGCATCGACCCAGTCCCGGAAAACACGGGCGAACTGGCCGGGGCGCAAGTGCCCGCGACGCTCCCTCCCGCGCGCGCCAGGGGCAGGAAACAGGAACGCCTCGGCCCCCTGGGGTACAAGCAGCGAAGACACACGCTTGGCCCAGTCGTTCACGATCAGCGCGGTCGACGGGTCGATGGGCAGACGCCGTCCCAAGCGGCCCGCCTTGCGGTTGTCGTAGACGAGACACGGATCGCCGTCGTGGTACTCGACCGCATCCCGCTTCAGACTGACGATCTCGCTCGGACGGCGGCCGGTGTCCCGGATCAGCTGATAGACCACCTGATACTGGGCGGCGTAGTCCTCCGGCCGCCACCCGTTGTTGCTGAACGTCGAATCCGCCCCTAGCAACTCGAGATACCCGTCGAGATGCACGATCCATTCCTCGGGAATCGCCCGACCAAGCTCATCCTCCTGCGACCGCACCGAGGGAAGTCGACGATCCGGTGGCAGCGCGAACGTCCCGGGGACCTCATCCATCAGCCCGGCGGTACGGCCGAACTGGATCAGGCCGCGCCAACGGCCGATCAGAGACTGACGGTGCGAGAGCGAGTAGATCTCCTGTGATGACGGATTGCGGGCTGCGGCAAGGGCGTCGAACACGACCGACATGTCCGCCATCATCAGCTGCTCGGGGTGCTCTCCGTGAGGACGTCCGGTAAGGGCAAGGCTCGCGATCTCGGCAGCGTGCAGCGTCTGCCGGGCGTCAGCGACCGTGGGGCGGACCGCTCGCGCCCACCCCAACACCACATCGCGAAGCCACGCCTGCCGGATCACGGTGAAATCCAGGTGCCCCTTCACTGCCCGGTACGTGCGGTCGCGGGCCGAGAACAACCCGACCAGGGCGCAATCCCAGACCTCGCCCTCGGTTCCGTCCCTCCCGGCGTGGACGGAGCGGAGCCTACGCACGTGCGTCTGCACAGAACGCAGGTAGCTCACCCACAAGGCTTTGCCAGTCGGAGCGACATCCAGGATCGACTCGGCCCGCCCGATCTGCTTGACCATCGCGGTGACCGCCCGCGGCCGGAGAGTGTTGCTGTCCTTCTCGCGCTGCTGCAGTCCGTAGAGGATCTCACTGCGCACCACCGGCGTCACATCCGCCAGCGAGAACACGAACTCGGTGGGAGAGTCCAACCGAAACCGTGGGTTGTACTCCGCATCGAAGTCGCCATCCGCCATCGTCCACCGGGACTTCCTCTTCCGGCACGATTGACAGCGCACCCGGGTGCCACCGTCGACGATCACCGAACACGACGGCGTGATGCATACCGAGACGGCCGTGCGCGGATTGGCCGGGTCGCCGGTGAACATCATCGACCCCGAGTCCCACTCGCCCGCCCGCCACGTGGCCAGGAGTGCCTCTTCCAGGAACTCCGGCCACGACCGGCGTGATGCTCCCACTGGCCCATGCCGCGGGGCAACAACCAGCTCGGCGCTCACGCCGTCGCCCTCGTGATTGCGGTCACGGCTGCTCGCATCCGCTCATGCGACGGGTGCAGGTAGACCCTCGTGGAGTCCGCATGCGCGTGACCGAGGAGTTCCTGAACGACGTCGACTTGCGTGCCGTTCTCGACCCAACCAGTGGCGGCAGTATGCCGGAACATGTGCGGCGTCACACGCACACCGCACCGCTTCGCCAACCGTTGCACCATCTGGTACACGTTCGAGTACGTCAGCGCGTGCCCACGCCGCGGACCCGAATAGCTGACGAACACGTAATCGCCCGCACCGTCTACCCCGCACCGGCCGTCCCGCTCGAACCGGTAATCCCGATAGGCAGCCACCAGTCCAACGTCCACAGGCACCGTCCGTGGATGGTAGCTCTTTGCCAGCACACCGTTCTCATTCCGGTCACGGCGCCGAACGTGAACATGCGCGCCCGCGTATCCACATCCCAGCGACGTCGAGTCGGGCAGGAAGTGGATGTCCTCAAACCGCAGGCCCAGTGCCTCGCCAATCCGCAGACCGCCCTCGAGCATGATCCGCAGCAGAAACAGATCCCGCGCGGTCCTCGCAGCATCCAGCATGACTCGCTGATGAGCGGAACTGATGATCTCGGGGGCTCGCTCGGCGACCTTTGTCCGCAGCACACTCGCCCGCACCGTGCGCATCTGACCACCCCGATCACGAGTGCGTGCGGTCGCCCCGGCCGGCATCCACTTCCGTTCCACCAGCTGCAACGGCACCTCGGCGGGGATATGACCCGCCGCAGCCGAGTACCGAATGAACTCACACACCGCCGTCAGCGTGATCGACACCGTCGATCGTGACGGTAGCCCACCACCGCGCACCGGCGTCGTCTCGACGTCTCGCTTGAACCGAGCCATATCGATGATCGTGGCCCGGCGCCACTCCACGCCCTCCCGCACGCACCACGTCAGAAACCGTGCGATCGGCCGCAGATAGGTCTTCACGGTGTTCGGAGAACGATCCGCAGCGTACAGCGCATGGACGTACTCCAATGTCTCGGGGTGGATCGCATACGAATCCTCGTCGATCACCAGATGGGTCGACCTGCCGTCGGACAACTCCGCCCGTTCCACGATCCAGCCCATGCCCCCGACGTTAGAGCCTGTCCCTCACATCTATCGGATAGCCATGAGTCACGGCGTGTCGACCCACTGTCCCAGCTGTTGCTGAGACCCGAACGCGGACTGTAGATAACCCGCAACGACATGCTCGGCGCGCAGCTCACGAACGTCGTCCGCCGCGGATCCTGCGTCGTCCTGTCCGGCACACTCGCGGATCCGTACACCGGAACGTCCATCGTCTTCCAGCGCGGCCAGGGCACGTCCGAGCTCGTGCAGATCGATCACGTCGTGTCGCTGTCGGATGCGTGGCAGACCGGGGCACAAGCACTCACCGCCGATCAGCGCCGCACCTTCGCCAACGATCCGCTGAACCTCCAGGCGGTACACGGTGCGGTGAACGAGCAGAAGGGCGACTCCGACGCGGCGACCTGGTTGCCGAGCGCCAAGTCCTACCGCTGCGCCTACGTCGCGCGCCAGATCGCCGTGAAGGCGACATACGGGCTCTGGGTCACGCAGGCCGAGCACGACGCGATGGCTCGCATACTCGGGTCCTGCTCCGGCGAGCCGGCGGATACCTCGGCGTTCGCTCCGGTCCCGCCGGCACCGACCGTCGCGCCGCCTGCCGCACCGGCCCCGCTCGTGCAGGCGCCAGACCCGGCACCAGCGGCACCGGCACCAGCACCAGCACCAGCACCAGCACCAGCACCGGCACCAGCACCAGCGGCACCAGCGGCACCAGCACCGGCGGCGCCACCGTCTCCCGACGTCTATTACGCGAACTGCGATGCAGCCCGTGCGGCCGGCGCTGCTCCGCTCTACCGGGGGCAACCGGGATATCGAGCGAAACTCGATCGCGACGGCGACGGCGTCGCCTGCGAATGACGTTCGCTCCTCGTCTCGTTGCACGATCGACGCGTTCGCGATCACGGCCTATCCTGGCCCGCATGGACGAGAACCCGGATCCGCACGTCGTCGCCGCCGGTCTGCTGCCGACCCCGTTCACGGCAGACGAGATCCGCGCTGCGCTGCGTGACGGGGCTTCGATCCGGCTCCGGACCGAAGCACCCGACGGCACGGTGACGGAGCGGATCAGCCGCTACTCCGCCGGGGACGACGAGGGCGTGCTGCAGGAGAACCATCCCGTGGGCGCCCCCGAAGCGGCGGTGGGCCAACGGGTCGCCTGGCGCGAGCTGCAGGCGCACGCCGCCTTCCCCATCGATCGCACCAGGGTGGGCGCCGAGACGATCGAGCATCCTCTCGGCCGGCTCGAGTGCCTGCGGTACGACGTGCACGACGACGACGGCGGCGCCGTGTTCTGGTTCGCACTCGCGCACCCCGGGATGCCCATCCGCTTCGAGACGACGGGCGCGGAGGGCACCACGCGCACGACCGTGCAGGAGATCGTGACGGGCTGAGCGCCCGACCCCCGGAGGGATCGCGCCGCCAGCCGTGACTTGTCGCTAGCGCGGACCCCGGCGGAACAGTCCAGCGAACAGCGTGTGCAGCAGCGGCAGCACCGAGACGCTCATCAGCACGACGCCGAGCACCGGGTTCACGGTGAGCAGCAGCACGCCGCCGATCAGCAGGGACCCGAACAGCAGCGCCGAGATGCCACGGCGGATCAGGCCGTCGATGCGGTCGAGGCGCCGTTCGACGCGCGAGGTGTCGAACGTGACGGATCCGTCGTCCACGCGCGTGATCAGGTCGTCGATCCGCTTCGGCAGCCGCCACAGCGTCGCCGCGTTGGACACCGCCTGCTGCGCGAACTCCTGCACGAGATTGCCGCTCTCGTCCGCCAGCAGCCTGGTGGCGTAGGGCTCGATCGACTCCCAGATGTTGAACTGCGGATCCAGCCCGCTGCACATGCCCGAGGTGAGCGAGACGGCCCGGATGAGCAGCAGCAGCCCCTCCGGCAGCTGCACCGGCAGCGAGCGCATCGTGTCGCCGAACTCGACGGCGAATCCCTGGAACTCCCGTGGATCCACATCGCGCAGCTCCGCGAAGCCCATGCCGCCGAAGCGGGCGAACAGGGCGGTGAGCGCCCGTTCCAGCTCGCGGTTCTCGGCGGACGGCATGAGCACGCCGATCTCCTGCGCGGCGGCGACCATGCCCTTCCCGTCGCGCGACGCGGCCGCGATGAACAGGGTCCGCAGCCCGCGCCGGATCCCGTCTGGCACCTCCGCCATCATCCCGAAGTCGATGAAGGTGAGCCGCCAGGCGGGATGGCCCGCGCCGATCGCCGCGGAGGCTCCGGTCGCTGGGCCCGCCGAAGCATCCGCCCGGACGCCGGTCGCCGTCCCCGGCCGAGCACCCGCCGCTGAGCCCGCCGAGGCGCCCGGCATCCCTGCCCCGCCCGCCACGTGCGGCGTGACGAAGATGTTCCCCGGGTGCGGATCCGCGTGCACGAACCCGTGCGTGAAAAGCTGGTCGAACATGACCTCGGCGAACACGCGGGCGACCTCGGCGGGGTCGATGCCGGCCGCGCGCAGAGTATCGGTGTCGTTGATCTTGATCGCGGTGACGTCGGAGAGGGTGAGCACGCGGCGAGTGGTGCGTTCCCAGGCCACGAGGGGCGCGTCGACCCGCGGGTCCCGGGCGAAGTTCTCGGCGAACCGCTCGGCCGCAGCGGCCTCGTGCAGGTAGTCGATCTCCTCGAGGCTGGTCTGCGCGAACTCCTCGACGAGCGCGGGCGCATCGACGCGCGCCGCGATGAACCTGATCCGCCGCAGCCAGCCCGCGACGCGGCGCAGTGCGGCGAGATCCGTCGCGACCACCTGGTCGATGCCGGGGCGCTGCACCTTCACCACGACCTCGGAGAATCCGGCGTCCGCGGCGTCCAGCTCCGACAGCCGCGCGCGATGCGCCTGACCGAGCGAGGCGGCCGCCAGCGGCACGTCCTCGAACGAGGCGAAGGCGCGCGCGAGGGGCACCCCCAGCTCGGCCTCGGCGAGCGCGCGGATCTCGGCGACGGGCACCGGCGGCACTTCGTCCTGCAGGCCCGCGAGCTCGGTGGTGATCTCGGGCGGCAGCACGTCCAGGCGCGACGACATGAACTGGCCGACCTTGATCATCAGCCCGCCGAGCTCGACCGCGAGCCTGTGGAAGCGCTGCGCGAGCACGCCCATCCGGCGCTCGCGGGAACGCTCCGCGACGCGCGCGAAGCCGATCCGCGGCAGCACGAGCTCGTACCACCACGTCTGCGCGAGCACACGCGCGGCGAATCCCAGGATCCGCCGATAGCGCGCACGCAACGGAGGACCGGCGTCGCCCGCCGTGCTCGGGCGAGACCTCGAGGTCGGAACCGGCGTCGATGCGGCCTGCGCCGACGCCGGAGGAGCTCCCGCTCCCTGGTCCTGACTCAGGAACCAGTCGCCTGCGCCCTGACCGTCCGCCATCAGTCGGCGAGGATCGCGTACAGGCGGCGACGGGCCTCGTCGAGCACGTCGATCGCCTGCTGCACCTGCTCCGGCGTGCCCGTGCGCGCAACCTGCGCCGCAGCACCCGCGAGGTCGACCCCCGCCTTGGGCAGTGCCCCGAACGACGCCGAGCCCGCGCGGGCGCCGGAACCCTCCCACGGCGGCGTGCCGGCCTCGTCGGCGACCGCGCGACCAGCCTCGGTGAGCGAGTAGGTCTTGCGGCCGCTCTGCTCGGCGGCCTCGAGGAGTCCTTCGTCCGCGAGCAGCTGCAGCGTCGGATACACGGATCCGGCGCTCGGCTTCCACGAGCCGCCGCTGCGCTCCTCGATCTCCTGGATGATCTGGTAGCCGTGCATGGGCTGCTCGGCGAGCAGCGCCAGCACGGCCGCCCGCACGTCGCCGCGCGCCATGCGCGGAGTCTGCGGACGCTGGTCGAAGGCGGAGCGCAGGTGCTCCATGGCCTCCCAGAGGCCCGCGGCAGGGTTCATCCCCGGGCGCCCGCCGCCGAAGCCGCGTCCGCCGCCCGGACCGAACCCCGGACCACCGAACCCGTGCGATGCGTAGGTGTTGTTCATGACGATCTCCTCGATTCCGCCCATCCCCGAGCGATAGTCAACGATATGTCGCTATGTATCGGAAGGGAAGAGCGGATCATCAGGCGAGCTTCTCGAAGACCATCGTCGCCTGGATCCGGTCGCCGCCGCCCGGATCCGCCTGCACCGCGCGAAGCCCATGACGAATGCACGATTCGGAACCGATGCCACGCCCGGACCGCGTCTCGCCACGCCCTACGGTGGAAGCATGACGATCACCGCCGCGGCAGACGGTTCCGCCCTGGGCAACCCCGGGCCCAACGGCTGGGCCTGGTACATCGACGACGAGAACTGGGCCGCCGGCGGCTCCCCGCACGGCACCAACAACCAGGGCGAGCTGCAGGCCGTGCTCGAGTTGCTGCGCGCGACGGCCGGAATCGCTGACGAGACCCTCGTGATCGAGTGCGACAGCCGCTATGTGATCGATTCCGTGACCAAGTGGATGCCCGGCTGGAAGCGCAAGGGCTGGCGCAAGTCCGACGGCGGGCCGGTGCTCAACCGCGACCTGCTCGAAGGGATCGATGAGGCGCTGCGCGGACGCGACGTGTCCTTCACCTGGGTCCGCGGCCACGCCGGCCACGCGCTGAACGAGGCGGCCGACCTGCGCGCCAACGCGGCCGCGACCGCGTATCAGAAGCGACGCGAACCCGATCGGGGGCCGGGATTCACCGGCGGTCCCGTCGTGGTCTCGCCGTCGGCGGCCGCGCCAGAGCCGGCCGCCGCACCGCTGCGTGACGCCGTCGCCACAGGCGCGCTGCGACCGTCGTCGGTGGCTACCTCGCTCGGCGCGTCCGCGCCCGCACCCGCCGGACCCGCCGCGGTTCCGACGCTGTGGGTCGAGGCCTCCGACCTGCTCGACGGTCTGGAAACCCCCGCCGCCGCGACGCCGATCGATCTGCGTCTCTCGCTCAGCGCCGAGGAGCACGCGCGCCTGCGCGACCGCGCCGACGCGCAGGGAGTGAGCCTGGAGGAAGCGCTGCGCCGCCTCATCTGAATGCTGCGGGTGCGACACTGGCGGCATGTGGATCGGATGGATCGAGTTCGACATCCTGCTCGGCGACGTGCACTCCCTGAAGGAGAAGCGCAGCGTGATCCGGCCGCTGATCGCCGAGCTCAGCCGGCGCACCGAGGCCGCGGTTGCCGAGGTCGGCGCGCAGGACCTGCACCGTCGGGCGGTCCTCGGCGTCAGCGTCGTCGCCGCGTACGCCTCGCACGTGCGCGACGTGCTGGATCAGGCAGACCGGCTGCTGGCCGAACAGCATCCGGAGATCACCGTGCTCTCCGCGCGGCAGGGTCTGCACAGCAGCGAGGACTGAGCTCCGGCCTGTCGAAGGAGCCAGGCCCAAGACCGAATTTCCGGTCCTGACCCTGCAGAGGCCGGATCCGCGGCTCGCCGTCTCCGGGCGGCCCGCCGCGGGCGCGGATCCTGCTCCCCTCATCGCTCCGCGAGCAACTCCCGCAACCTCGCGGCCTCCTCCGTCGCCATCGAATACGCGTGCTCGGGCGCCGGATAGACGTGGGCCCGCACCTCGTCGGCATACGCCGTGACGCCGTCGATCGCGGCGGTGCGCAGATCCGCGTAGCGCTTGACGAACTTCGCGGCCGGGCCCGCGTAGATCCCGAGCAGGTCGTGGAACACGAGCACCTGTCCGTCGGCGCCGGATCCCGCCCCGATCCCGATCACGGGGATGTCGAGCAGGGGCATGAGCGCGTCGGTGACCTCGCGGGGCACCGCCTCGACGACGATGAGCGCGCAGCCTGCGTCCTGCAGAGCGAGGGCGCTGTCGATCACCGCGAGCGCAGCCTCGGCGGTGCGGCCCTGCGCGCGGTAGCCGCCGAGTGAGGTCGCGGTCTGGGGCGTGAGGCCGACATGTCCGACGACCGGGATCCCGGCCTCCACCAGCGCCCGGGCGCGCTGCACCGAGGTGCCGCCGCGCTCGATCTTGACCAGGTCGCAACCCGTCTCTTTGACGAAGCGCTGCGCCGTCGCGACGGCCTGCGCATCCGAGGCCTCATACGATCCGAACGGCAGATCCGCCACCAGCAGCGGCTTTGTGAGCCCGCGCCGCACCGCTTTCGTGAGCATGATCATCTCGTCGACCGACACCGGCACCGTGCTGTCGTAGCCGAGCACGGTCATCGCGGCGGAGTCGCCCACGAGCACCAGGTCCACGCCGGCCGCCTCGACGATCTGCGCGCCCGGGTGGTCGTACGCGGTGACCATGACGATCGGCTCGCCCGCGGCCTTCTTCGCGGCGAGGTCGCCCAGGGTGAGCCGCCGGGTGGGCGCGGCGTGCGCGCTCATACGAGGGCCTCCGTCCCGGTCACCGAGCCCGCCCAACCGCCCGATACGAGGGCCTCCCCGCCGGTCGCCGAGCCCGTCGAAGCGTCCGGCATCACGGCCTCCCCGCCGGTCGCCGAGCCCGTCGAAGCGCCCGGCATCAGCGCCTCCGTCAATAGCGTGTCGACGGCGTCGTCGACCTGGATGATCCCGTTCGAGCGGTCGACGTGCACCACCGTGGGCGCGTAGCCGGCGAGGTCCTCGGGCGAGTAGTCGGCGTAGGAGATGACGATCACCGTGTCGCCCGTGTGCACGAGACGGGCGGCGGCGCCGTTGACCTGGATGACGCCGGATCCGCGCTCTCCGGCGATCGTGTAGGTCTCGAATCGGGATCCGTTGTCGACATCGACGACGTGCACCTGCTCGTGCGGCAAGATGTCGGCGGCCTCGAGCAGGTCGGGATCGATCGTGATGGACCCGACGTAGTGCAGATCGGATCCGGTGATCGTGGCGCGATGGATCTTCGACTTCAGCATGGTGCGTCGCATCAGGCGCTCGCTCTCAGGAGGTGGTTGTCGATCAGGCGGGCGGCGCCGACGCGCGCGGCCACCGCGAACAGGGCTTCGCCGTCGAGGCGGGTGACCGGTTGCAGGGTCTCGGCGTCGCGGAGCTCGAGGTATTCAGGGGTGATGCCGGCGCCGGCGAGGACGGCATGAGCGGCACCGGCGATCGCTTCTGCGTCGCGCTCCCCCGCCTCGGCCAGCGCCTGCGCGGCGTCAAGCGCCCGGTTCAGCGCCGTGGCCTGCTCCCGGGCGGCCGGGTCGAGGTAGACGTTGCGCGAGCTCATCGCGAGCCCGTCGGCCTCGCGCACGATCGGGCACGCCTCGATCCGCACGTCGAGGTTCAGGTCGCGCACGAGCCGGCGGACCACGAGCACCTGCTGCGCATCCTTCTGCCCGAAGTACGCGACGTCGGGGCTGACGATGCCGAACAGCTTGGCGACGACAGTGGCGACGCCGTCGAAGTGGTGCGCGCCGCGACTCGCGCCGTCGAGGACGTCGGTGATCCCGGCGATGTGGATCGTGGTCGCGAAGCCGTCGGGGTAGATCTCGGCGGGCTCCGGGGCGAACAGGATGTCGGCGCCGCTCTGCTCGGCAAGCCCTGCGTCGCGCGCCTCGTCGCGGGGGTAGCGGCTGAGGTCCTCGTTCGCGCCGAACTGCGTGGGGTTGACGAACAGCGAGACGACGACGAGGTCGTTGTCCCTCCTGGCCGCCCTCATCAGGGACAGGTGGCCCTCGTGAAAGGCGCCCATGGTCGGGACGAGACCGACAGTCTTGTCTTGGCGCTTGGCCTCACGGACGGCCGCGCGGACCTCGGCGATGGTCCGGATGATCCTCATGCGCGGGTCCTCCCGGTCGGCCGGTCCTCGTCCGCCTCATCCGGGGTCGTTGAGCGCACTTCCTCGCGCTCCCCGGTTCCTGAGCGAGCGAAGCGAGACGAAACCCGGTCACCGGCAGACTCGGCGAGCGCCCGGGTCTGCGCAGTCAGCGCGTCGACGAACCCCAGGAGCTCCGAGGCGCCGTCCTCGATCGCACGCCTCTGCCTCGCGACAGTCTCCTCGTCGCCGCGTGCGATCGGTCCGGTGAGAGCTCGAGCCGCGCCGACCGCGACCCAGTTCTCGACCGTCTGCCGCACGAGCGGGGCAAGGACCGCGCGGGCCTCGTCGGATCCGATCCCCGCAGACACCGCGACCTGTTCGCCTGCGTCGAGCACCGTGAGCAGCAGGTTCGACACGATCGACGCGGAGGCGTGATAGCCCGCACGGTGGGCGTCATCGACCCGGAACGGCTGCGCACCCAGGGCCCGCGCGATGCTCTCCGCAGTCGCGAGCGCCTCCTGTGTGCGTCCATCGATCGCGGCGCCGATGCCGTGGAAGACGTCAGGCATCTCGGATCCGGTGAAGGTCTGCAGCGGATGCATGCTGAAGTCGACGTCGTCGAGGCCGGTGGCGCCGGAGACGTGGCCCACGAGTCGTGCGCGCGGGCGTGCTGCTGCCGCCACGTCGTGGACCGCAGCGTCCGGCACGCACAGGAGGGCGACGTCGACCTCCGGAATCGCGGCGTCGCGACGGAGCGGTCCGCGCACATCGAATCCGGCCTCGGCGAGCCCACGCGCGAGCACCGTTCCGAGCCGTCCGGCACCAATGACAGCGACGGCGCGCCCGGACGCGGGAGCGGCATCGAAGGAGGTGGAAGTCATAGTTGGACCCCGGTCGGGATCGACGGCCGGGACGGGTCGAGTATCCGCCTGGGACGGGATCCTGGCCAAATCAGAGATCATTTCAACAAGCTTAGATAGACCTGAGATACATTTTCTGTCCCCTATATGGTTATCATTATTGCTATATTGCTCCCGCATCAAGCACGTGGGGCGAGGCGAGGTTCGTTCCGCACAATTCACGTTCGTGACGACTTCTCTGTCCGTTCCGTTCGTGACGCGTCGGGCAATCCCACGCCTCGCCCACGACGAACGCATGGGACTCAACCACTACCAGATCGAATAACGCGCATGCATACTGTAAGCATGCCGAACGTGCTGATCCGCGACCTCGATCCGGCAGTGCACTCCGTGCTGTCGGCACGGGCCGAAGCGCGTGGACAGTCCCTGCAGCAGTATCTGACCGGGGAGCTCACCCAACTCGCGGCACGGCCGACGTTGAGCGAGATGCTCGCAGAGCTGGAGCAGCGACCGGCTCAACATATCCCCCGCGAGGCGATCCTGAAGGCGATTCGAGACGGCCGGCGCGGCCGATGATCGTCGTCGACGCCTCGGTCGTCGTCGAGCTGATCGGTGAGCACGGCTCCGCACCCCGACTGCATGATCGCGTCATGGGCGAGACACTCCTCGCCCCCGACTTTCTGCCCGTTGAAGTGGCTTCTGCTTTGCGTGGATTGAACGTCGGCGGGCACCTCAACGATGCCGCTCTTGGCATCGCCATCGATGATCTGCTCCGCCTCCCCATCGACTTGCACCCATCGCTGCCGCTGGTTCCCCGGTTACTCGCCCTCCGGCACAACTTCTCCGCCTATGACGCGAGCTACGTCGCGCTCGCCGAGGCGTTCCGCTGTCCCCTGCTGACTCTCGACCGGCGGCTGGCTGAGGAAGCAGCCTCACATTGCGATGTCGACCTCCCTCCCGCGTGAACGCGACGACTGCATTCGCCTGAACAGCCGACGGAGCGCGGCGCGGATGCGGCTCCCCCACTCCGCAATAGCCGCCACGATAGCTGGATCGATATGGTGGGGCGCCTGGCAGTCCGACGGGTTCGACGGCCTACTGCTCAGGAAAGCAATGGTCGTCGTCAGGGAACACCCTGATGCTCACACCGGGCCACCTCTCGAGACCTTTCCGCCAGCCCGCCAGATCCTCGGCCCCTGTGACCTGGTAGTCGCGGCCGCCCTGCAGCACGAGGATCGGTACGCCCAGCGCCGGGGCCGTGGCGACCTGGTCAAACGCGCGCAGGTCGAGCCAGTACGAGCCAGGCCACCCGAACAGCAGGTCGGCACGGGCGCCTCAGGGGCCAAGTGTCGGATCCTCGCTCCGCGCAATCACGTCGGCCACGCCGTCGACCGCGCCTGAGCCACCGGCTGCTGGCTCGACGCCGGCAACGTAAGCAGCGATGCGTGCCGCCGCGCGCGGCAGCGGAACGGTGTCGGCGGATAGCATCACGACCCCCGCGATCGATGAATCCGCCCCGGCCACTCGCAAGGTGGTCTTTCCGCCGCCGCTGACCCGGCCACGAAGACGCGGGCGGCGTCTTCAAATCCAGCCGCAAGAGGAGAGCGCATCGCCGAGGAGCCAACCGGACGCACCACGTCGGCTCGCGTGGCGGCGAACGGTATCGTGGCATGCTGGCGGCATGATCCCGCGCTACGCCATTGACGTCGACTCGAGACTCCCCGTCGAGGCCAGTTATTGGATGCCGAACATGACGGAACTCGAGGAAGAGGACCAACTCGGCGATTTCCATGATGTCTGGCTGATCAAGACAGACGTCAGTGAAGCTGCAGCAGTAATCGAGGCTGAGTCCGAAGCCATTCAATGGCTTGATGCCAAGGCGGAGAATCCCCTGGAGTTCGACGAGTGGGCAGATCAGATCGAATACGAGCAACCCGATGTCCCAAGCGACGAAGCCCCAGATTTCTTCTCTTCGCCGCAAGCGTGGCACGGGGTCGAGGGGCTTGAGCTGGGTGTAGCCGGTATTTCCTATGCGTTGAACAGCATCGGTGCCATCACCGCCGCAAGCTGCCGATCCCATGCGGCCTCACACCGCAAGTGGTCCGAGTATCCTGTTGTACTCTTCGCGATCGGTGCCGGACGTGCAAGGCTCTTGCGGCCATTGGCGGAGCGCACACAATGCGGGTTCGAGATCAGCGCCGACAGGCCTCAATTCCTCGTCCTCTACGCTGCCTCGGTCACCGAGCTAATGTCTCTTGCTCGGCAGATCATAGATAATGCAGCGGCCTTCGCGCCCCTACCTCCCCACAGCATCTGAGTGGTGGGAGTGACAGGATGACGGAGCTAAAGCTCACGTTCGACCCGATGACCATCGAACATCTTGGATTCAAGATGTACTCTCATCTGCCGAATGCCGTCGCCGAGTTGATCGCAAACTCGTACGACGCAGATGCCACGCACGTCAACGTGATCATCGCCGACGACGGCCGCTCAATCTCCGTCAATGATGATGGCCACGGAATGTCAATCGAAGAGATTCAGAACAACTACCTTCGTATCGGCCGGAACAGACGCTCCTCTGGCTCGGGGGACGTTTCCGAGTCGGGACGTCGCAAGGTAGCTGGCAGGAAGGGCTTGGGCAAGCTTTCGGTGTTCGGAATTGGTAACACTATCGTCGTCGAATCGAAACGAGAAGGGTCGACGCAATCGAGTAGAGTCACCATGGTATGGGAAGACATCAAGGATGCTGCAGACGCAGAGTATCGCCCACGCGTCGAGATGATCGACACATCGGGCGCGTCGCACTACACCAGCATCCACGTTTCTGACCTCAGCAGGAAAAGCGAGATCAGGCCACAGCTTCTTGCCGAGCAGTTGTCTCGCCTATTCAACTACGCCGACGACGACTTCATCCTGGATGTGCGTCGCGGAAACGATCGCATCACGGTCGATCGCCGTCTTCGCTACTCATCATTCGACAACGACGCTACTTGGAGTGTCCCCGCAGATTTCTCCAGGTCGGGCGACAGTTCGCCGCGGTCCACTGTCACGGGCGAAATCTTCGCTTCCAAGCGTCCGCTTCCGCCGCAACTCCGCGGTATCACGTTGTACGTCAGAGGACGGATGGCGAACGAGCCGGAGTTCTTCGGCGTTCCCGATTCATCGCAAGCGTATGCATACTTGACCGGCTACCTTGATGCAAATGATCTGGACACTGACGCCGATGTCATCTCGACCGATCGGCGATCAGTCAGCTGGGAGTCGGACGGCACCGCAGAACTTCAAACCTACTTCTCAGCAATCGTCCGGGAGGCTGCGCAGAAGCATCGTTCTCTTCGCGCCGTTCAGAACAAGAAAAAGATGCAGATCGACGCCGGCGTTGACGTGGATGCCTGGACAGCTTCGATCCGAGGGAAGGAGGCCGCAGCGGTCAAGCGCGTCCTCGAGACATTGACATCACCCAACAATGAGATCGAGGACGAAGACCGCAAAGATATCGTCGACAGCCTACGAGAGATCGCCCCTGACTACGCCGATCTGCACTGGCGCGCGTTGCACACATCAGTTCAAGAGGCCGCCGAGCTGGAGTACAAGTCGGGGAACTACCACCATGCAGTCGTGGAAGCAATCAAGCGCTATGTGAGAGATGTCCGCACGGCCGCCGGAGCTTCCGCCGACATGGACGAGCTCGCGGTGCTTCAAAGTTCGTTCTCAACAAAAGGTAGCGATGCCCCCCTGGTCGATGTAGTCGCCGACTTTTCGGCCTCGGGCCTTTCCCCACGCACGAAAAAGTCCATACGAGACGCACAAAAGGCCCTATCAGAGGCCGCGTGGAACGGTTTCCGAAACCCGATTCAACACGAGGAGATCCGCGCGCTATTGCAGAGTGGCGTCTTCACATACCAGGACTGCCTGGACGCCCTGAGCCTAATATCGCACCTACGACGCCGATTGGGTGCCATCGAGGTACCCGGGCCCATTGACTGACCCCGTTGATCCCTGGAGGGCCCTAATGCGAACCAAACAAGTTCTTTCGGCTACTTCAACATTCGGCTATGCCCCAGCGTCCTGACCCAACGCCCGGCAGGCACTGCGCCACTGCCTGAGTCAAAAGCGCTCGAGCAGCTTGCGCGCGATTGCTTCACCGAGCGGGATCGGCACGGCGTTACCGATTTGCTTGGCGATCGCGGTCTTCGAACCCACGAACTTGTGCTCCGGCGGGAACCCTTGAAGCACGGCAGCTTCGAGATGGGTAATGGCGCGATTCGCCTTCGGATGCAGGTAGCGCCCTTTCTCAGGCTTGAAGAACTCGGTTCGGATGGTCACGGCAGGCTTATTCCAGTGCAGGCGGCCCATGACATCGGCGGATCCCGTCTTATGGTCCACCCAGCATCTCGGCAGGAGCTCGGGCTTCCTCTCCGCGATGTCGAACCGGTTGCCCCCCTTCCTGATCACTTCGAATCGATCCAATGAAAGCTGCGTGTAGCGTCGGGTCAGATGCAGTTCATCTCGAGTGAACGGACCGGCCATTGGCCGCCCGTCCACGACGATCGAACGACCGTCCGGGAAATCGATCCCGTCTGTCTCCTCGACGATCCCTGCTTCCTCGAACGCCTGTTTCACAGTCCGGTGAGCACCTGCGTGTGTCGGCTCCGGCCACCCCGGGAAGGGCAACGTGCGCCGGTGCCCGATGATCACGGTCCGTTTGCGCGCCTGAGGCGCACCATAGTCAGCCGCGTTCAAGACCCGATGCTCGAACGTGTAGTGCTGCAGTCGACCTCCGGGCTCGGTCTCTGCTTCGAAGAGACGGTACTGCGGTGATTTTGCGAAGGCAGCCACATTCTCCACGACGAAGTACTTCGGCTTTGCGCGCACGATCGTCTCCATGTACTCGCGCCAAAGGGAGTTCCGCTCATCCTCCTCGTCCTGCTTTCCCAGCGTGGAGAAGCCTTGACACGGCGGGCCACCCACGATCAGATCCGCCCCTGGGACTTTCTCGGTCTCCAGCCACTCTTGAATACTGCCCGCGAAAACGATGCCCTCGCCGAAGGTGGCTTCATACGACGCAGCAGCCGCAGTGTCCCACTCGACCGCGCGCACAGTCTCATACCTGTCGGATGCCGCACGAAACCCCGCTGTGAATCCACCTGCCCCAGCGAAGAGGTCAATCACGAGGATCTTCGCCGACTCGGCTCCGTCGTCTGAGACCACCGCAACAGGCGCGTCGAACTGGCGAACTCTACTCTCCACTCCATACAAAATAGGCCCCGCCCTCCGCGTGTTGCATCCGGCACGCCGGCGCGAGCATCAAAGCGTTCCGATCGAAGCGCGAACGGCCGGCAGCACCCCGGCCAGGAGCCCGGTGACCTCGCTCCCACCGAGTACAAGTTGACGATCAAGCATCCGATTGCCCGTCTCACAGGAAGTCTCGCTGACGAGGGCGCAGCCGTGACAAGCCGAGAGATTCAACCGGAATGACCCTTGCCGATCGCTCTCGATACACACCGGGTCATTCGAACAAACGTCGGCATCGTCCAGCGCGGCGATAAGCAGGGGGATCAACAAATCCGGGGCGCCGAGACGAACAAGGCCGCCCAGAGTACCCTGCGCGTCGCCCGCTGCGGTGTAGATGAGAATGCCTGCCGTGTTGTCAGGGCGTTCAGTGCTTGCGTAAACCCTTTCTTGCAGGGACGCCGACGAGTAGCCACTGGCGAATGCGAGGCGCCGTATCAGCAGATGAGCGATCGTGTGCAGTGCTATGAAACGAGGTTCTGGGATGTCGAAACGCGAACGAGCCCACTCCAGCTGATCACGACGGTCCATGAGGATGTGCGCACGGGCCTGCACGTCCGGAAGGGACTCCCATGCCTGAAGTGCCTCCTCATTGAACTGCAGGAAGATGCCCTCGCCGAACAGCTCCAGCGATGGATAGACCGGACGCTGTTTCGGATCCTGACCCAGGTCGGCGCTGATGAATGATGAGCTCAGGCTGTGCCTGCGGAAGCCTTTGAGAGCGCGCACCTCACGGACGCGGTGCACCTGTCCGATCCCTGCGATCACGCCGCGAACTTCGGGCGGATCGGAAGTGATTAACGCGTCGGACCAACCATCGACGACGAAGTCGCTGACTTCCCGATCTTTGCCGGCGACGATCTTCTTCACGAACGCAGCCCACTCGCCGTCCTTGAGCACATGCATCCCAGCGTCAGCCGTGTGCTCTTCTCCCCCGGCGACGGACAGGACCATTTCCGCGCCGACGCCGACCTCCTCCGCGATCCAACCGGCGATCATCTCCGACTTCGGCCCACCGTTGTCATCGACCAGTCGCTGGAAATAGTCGTGAGCCCGGATCTTTGCGCTCAGAGCTTCCGACCGCGTCTTTTCCTCAGGGATGTCGAGCGCAGACACGCGGTCGGCGATGTAGTTGCCGGTCGCTCCACGCTGGACCGCGACGAGGTCCGCATCGCACGGCTGAGACACCGAGTCCTCTGGTTCCCAGGGTTGGCGGCCTTCACATCGGATGCCGTCTCGATGCTGCGCGCCGTCGACCACGAGATCGGACAGAGGGCGCGAACGCTTGCATCCACCACAAACGACTCGAAGCGAGGTGAGGCCTTCGCCGCTCGTGTTCGAACGCACGAAGCGAAGCTCCTTATACGCGCGACAGACACGAACCTCCTCGGTTACCCCCTTGTCGTGTCCGCGGTGCGCCCACATGAACCAGGGCACATCCTGCACGTGGCTGCCCGTCCGGCAGACTGCGACGTATCGCATCGGAACGAGTACCCCGCCGCAGTCGCACCGGTTGCGGAAGCGCCCCTTGTCGATCGTCGTCAGCTTGGAGAGCTTGAGGCATCGCTCACAAAAACGCCATGCCGGAAACCGCCAATAGGGCAGGCTGGCAGTCTGTTGCCCGGCTCTCCCGGCATGTGACGGGGCCTGGCGGAGCACCGGACGCGGGCGCCCGAGCTGCACAAGTTGGTCGACCAGTCGATCGCAGTGGATTTCCGGCGCAATCTTCCGGTCCCACCACGAGGTGTCGGGAGCTATAAGCGACTCCCCCCGGATATCGACGATCGCACCGACCCCGAACGGAGAAACCGTCTCCGACAGGCGGAGATCATGACGGATCTTCTGCACGCCGCACCTCCCGCTCGGGTTCCTGCACTTCGACCGCGACGTTCGGCTCAACGGAGCGCATCGAATCGCCAACCAGCCATTCATTGCCCATCTGCCCAAAGCGCTTCAGCAGCGCCCGGTCTCCCGCCTCGCGGTGCTCGTATCGGAGCCGTTCGCCAGCGTCGCGGGCCTCGCGCGCCTTCCGATCCCACTCCCGCAGAAGCTGCCAGACTTGGTCACCGACTGCGTTCTTCTCGTCTTCCTCAGACTCTCCGACCAGATCGAGGAAGCGGTTGATCAGCGACTCCACCGTGGCTCGGAGGCGATCCTCGGAGAGATCGAACGCGCCTGCGTCGCCGTCCCCAGCAAGCACCGGTACCGCATGCCGAAACAACGCGATCAGCGCGCCAGCCAGCGAGCGATCTCGGGAGGACAGGGACCACGGAGTGACGCTCGTCGGCTCGACGCTCCGATACAGCGCGTCGTGGTATCCGCGGAAGGTTTCGAAATGCGATCGGTCGCGTGCACGGTTCGACCGGAATAGGGTCATCACAATGCCGTTCACCGACCCGCGACCAACTCGGCTCGTGGCTTGGATGTACTCCGCCGTCGTCTTCGGCTGTCCGACCATCAGCATCAGGGCAAGGCGCTGAACATCGATTCCGACTGACAGCATATTCGACGACAACACCGCGTCAACCGCGTCGTCGGAGTCGTCCGCGCTGATTCGGAGCTGTCGCAGGTCCTTCGGCAGTTCTTCCGGCCCGCGACGACTCGTCAGCTCGAGCACCCGGTCCGCGCGTACTGTCCTCAACCCGAGCCCGAGCCGGTCTGCCCGAGTTCCAAGACGCCCGTTGATGTCGTCGAGGAGCAGGGCCCCCGTGCGTCCCAGCTCCCGAAGGGAATTGTGGTACATCACGAAGGTCCAGTAAGGGTCGATGTGGTCACCGATACGGTCGGTGCCGATCAGGACGCCTGGCAGCTCGAGCAGCGGCGAGGCCGCGGCAACGAGAGCGGTGGCCTGCGACACGCTCTGCGGCATCATCCCCACATACAGTCGGCCCTCGCCGTTGGCTACCGGGCTGGCAAAGAATGTGGTGTCGTCGTCGATCCCGGTGGGCGGATAAAGTGCCACCTTCCGACCGTACAGACCCTTCACCTGTGCGCCGGACGCGCGGATCGTCGCGGTCGAGGCGACGATCTTCGGCGTGGAGTCGGCGCTGTTCAGCAGCAGTTGGATCATAGCGTCGAAGACCGCGACGGTTGTGCCGAGCGGACCGGACAGGAGATGCAGCTCGTCCTGGATGATGAGCGACGGCTTCCGATAGGGAGTGTCGATGCCCAGTAGCCGCCCGGCGGAATCCTTGAATTGGAGGCGAGCGAATTTGTCGACCGTAGCCAGCAGAAAGGTCGGCGGCTCTTCGTAGAGCAGCTCGTCGACTACGTTCATCGGGAGATCGCGTTGCGAGAACTCGCAGTCCGGGTCCACGCATCGGAAGGCCACGTCATTGCCAGCTGGACGTACCCCGTACAGTCGGCGCGTGTCGTCCTTCTTGAGGGGGACGAGCTCAGTCAGGCACCAAGGACACTCCGTGATCTGGAACTCATTCGCATCCTGCGGATGTTGAGCCTTGTAGAGCCGGTCAAGAGCGTACTTCGCGTCGGCGCGTGTGCCCGGCGTCGCTTCATTCCCCACCCAGAGACCGATCGAGAATCGTGCCATCCCTCTCACCCTCTGGTCCGTCGCGCGGAGCAACTCCATCGCACAGATCAGGGACGCGGCACGCTGGAACTGCTGCGAGGTGAGCAGGCGCAGGGTGTAGCGCGTGATCACCGCTGTCCCGCCACCGATCGGGCCATGTTCGAGCCGGCGGAGGAAGATCACAACGGCGGCGAGAGCCAGATACGCCTCGGTCTTGCCGCCTCCAGTCGGGAACCAGATCAGATCTACCAGTGGCCGATCAGGGTGGGTGTCGTCGACGGTCGATGCGAGCGACACTAGGAGGAATCCGAGCTGGAACGGACGCCACGCGGGCACCGGGTCCTTCTCGCCGCGACCGAGCGCGGCCTGGCGCATCTGGAGGCGCATCGCCGACATTGCGAGTGCGAACGCCGATCGGAGCGCAGCCGACTTCGGGTCCGCGAGCAGGTCGATGCCCTGCCGCATCCGAGCCGCCGTGATCCCCGCGCGATCGGCGATGGACTCGGCGTCCGCACCGAGATCTGAAGCCTGCGCATGCTGATCAGCGACCCACTCGGAGAAAGACTCGACGAAAGATCCCAGCGCTTCCAGCACCGGTGCCGGTTCAGAGTCGATTGTCGCGAGGAGCGCGAGATCGAGCGCGGGTCGAGCGCGGCCGTCGAGCTGGTCCCCGCCGGTCTGCGCGAGCGCAGGTACAACGAAGTGCGGCACCGGGTTGAGTCTGACCCGGACGCAGTTTCCCGCCTCATCGGTCTCCCAGTCTGCGGCCATACCGTGGCCGACCGCGAACACCTTGCGACTCCGGTACCTCAAGCGCAGTTCGGCGGCCTCCGGGTCGACGTCGATCGTACGGGACACGTCATACTCGAGAATACTGGCGTCGTCAGCCGGTCGTGCCGATAGATCCACTTGAAACATCATGAGCGGAATATCGGTCCGGTCCTCGCCCGTCGTCCTCGTCCGAAGTCGAACATGAAGCGTGACGAGCCAGTTCGAGGGCCCGTATGGCCGCCAGCGGGAGCCGATCTCGAATGGAACGTCGCCGGCGTCCAACTGCCGCAGCTGAGCCGTTCCCCGGGCAAGCTCGATGTTCCGGAACTCATGGCCAGCGCGTTGCCATCGCTGTGGCCCGTCGTCCTCGATCAGCGCATATGTTCCGGCGGAGAAGTCGCAGATCACGGATTCGGAGTCGGTGACGAAGGAAATCGCGGCGGAGGACGGTCGCCAGTCCTCCGCGATCGGATTCGCATCGTCCTCTTCGACATCGCCTTCTTCGACGTCGGCCATGACGAGTTGCTGCGGGTCGTTCTCGCCCGCAGCAACACTGCCCTGCGCCGCGACCTCATCGTCGGCGGGGAAGAGCATTCCGACCGCGTATTGCAGCGAGGGGCGATTCTCGATGAGCACCTCATCTTCGCCCTGCTCGGGTCCGACGTAGGCCGCGCGCATATGCTCCAATGCGCGCGCTTGAGCCTGCGTAAGCGTCATACCGTCACTCCCGCCCTGCGCGCCAGCGCCTGCAGCCTTCTACGATCGGCGTCGGCGTAGACGACATGGAGCGTCACGCGAGCGCGCGTCACCGCGACGTACAGTGCCGCGAGTGCGGAATTCGAGTACTCCGTCGGAAGCTCGCAGACAATGACATGCTCCGCCTCGAGTCCCTTCGCGACCCTGGGACTGAGGACCCGGATTCCGTCGACGACTTCATCCAGCGACTCGGCCGCGGTTGCAGGAATAATCCATATGTCGGCCGCCTTGACGCCGTCCTTCTTGAACGACTTCGCGATTCGTATCGCCTGAGCCCGCGACTCCCCCTCGGGTATGGTCTCCCACTGGATGCGCTCGCCGTTCACAATCCCCGAGTCACCGACATCGGCGCCCAAGTACTCCTGGACCATGTGGACGATCGCCCGAGTGTTGCGGACGTTCTTGCTCAGGTCGTACTCGATGCCTTCGGTACGGACAATCTCGAAAACATCCTCATCGAAGCGGCCATCGACATGAGCCTGGTTGTTCTGGTCGAGGAACATCCTCCATCGCCCCGCCCCTCGGCCGCCTATGACGACCTGATCGAGCAAATCCATGGCATCGGGGGACATCAGATCCTGCGCCTCGTCTACGAGCAGTACGTCGAACTGCGAAGAAGGGTCGATCACATCGAACTCGCGCACCTCGACCGCTCGTCCGGTCAAGCGCGGTTCGAAGAACGTCCGAAGTCCGGGAGACCTGAACGTCACCAGGACGGATTTCCCCGCCTCCGCCTCCTGTTTCGCCGCCTCTGCGAGAACTACGGACTTCCCGGTGCCTGCGCCGCCGAACACGAGAATGCGCGGGTTCTTCGATAGACCAGCGAGAACTCTCGCCTGCTCTGCGGTAGCAGTGTTCTGCTCGTCGATCACGGCGCCTCGCTGTGCGTCGATGATGGGCAGCCTCGAGAACTCGCCGAACAGTCGCTCCCTGAGGTCATCGACACGAGCCATAGGCGCGCCTCTCGGAGCAATCCGCGCCGTACGGGCCACTGCGTCGAGCGCGGAGGTCAAGGCGTCGACGGTCATCGACTCCTTGGCCAGCCAGTGCGTGGCCTTCCAAGCGACGTCCGTCGGCGGACGTCCGATGTCCGGAGTAACGGCGATCGCCTCCGAGGGATACCAGCCGAGCCCGTCTTCCTTGAGGATTTCCCTCAGCGCAAACATCGCGTCTCGGGCCTGGTCGATGGGCGAGGACTTCAACTTGTGGTTGTCGCCGTGCCTGTCGATGGTGTACCACGCGCCATCGAACTTCTTCACGCCACCGCCCTTCACCTCGGCGATGACCGCGACGCCCTTCCAGAGGATGACGAAGTCGGCCTCTGCCATCTGCTTCCCAGGGGCGGTCCGCAGCTTGACCGAATGGAACGCGACCGCGTCCGCGCTCGGCACGGCGGAGAGGAGTCGCGCCAGCTTGCGTTCAGCGTCGCTCTGCGCGGTGCGTTCGACGTCCTGGAGGTCTGGGCTGAGGATCACGACTGCTGCTCCTGCCACAGCTCTTCGTACTCGCGGAATCCGAGGAGGTCGTTGATGTCCGTGCTGCCGAAGTTGTCCTCCATATCAACGATGAGACACTCGTCCTTCCCGCCGTTCCTCGGCCCGCGCAGACCGCGGCCAGCCATCTGGATGTAGGCGTTAGGGCTGAACGTGGGACGCGCAATGTAGAGCGCGGTGACGCCCGGCGCGTCGAATCCTTGTGTCAGTAGATCGCAGTTGGCGAGCACCTGGATCTCGCCGTCTTTGAAGCGCTTGATCACGTCGCGCCGTTCCTGCCGGCCGGTCTGACCGCTCACGGAGGCGGCCTCGAGTCCTCGATACCGGAGCGTTGCCGCAAGGACCTGCGCAGAAAGGACGTTCGGGGTGAACACAAGAACCGATCGCGCTCGCTCGGGTTCCAGAGTCATGATGCTGTCGACTAGGATTCCCATCCGCGCGTGATCTGCAGCTACTCGGTCGAGCACTTGACCGCTGACGCGGTTTGTCCGCTTCGCCTCGCGAGCCTCGTCGTCCGAAAGCCTGACGACTACGCCTGGAAGAACCGTGTGCTTCACGCGCGCTAGCATTCCGCGCGCTACAAGTTCCTGATACGGGTTCTGGTCCTCTCTGAACGCGCTGATCTTGGTTCTGCCGAACCTGGCTGCAAGTTGATCCGTCGCCTGCACAGATGTCCCTTTGAAGGGTGTGGCGGAGAGACCGATCAACGGCCGCTCGAATCTCCTTCCGTCGACTCCGAGCCACGAGAGAATTCGCGTGTATCGAGTAGATATACCAGCTACGTGGCCCTCATCGATGACGACAGCAGTCGGCCGACTGAGCCAGTCGTACTCCGGGCTGCTGAGTAGCACTTCGAGCTTCGCGTCGGTAGCGACAATGACGCCGTGGGCGGTGTCGGGTTGTTGGACATCGTTGCCCTCCCATAGCCGTCCGAGGGTCAAAGGCATGTCGACCTGCCGCTCCGTGCAGAGACCACGCCAAACCTCGCTGAAGGTCTGCACAGCCTGTTCGCAGAGTTCCTGGGACTGAGCGATCCAGAGGACCGGTCCCCTCAGTTCGCCGTCGATGAAGAGCTGAAGGAGAGTTTGCGTCGCGACACGTGTCTTGCCCGCGCCTGTCGGCAGCTCTACCATCGCTTTGGCGCGACGGTCTGTGTCGTCACCCTCGAGCAGCGTAGAGCGGAGCTGCGCGCTGATACGCGACTGATAGTCATGCAGCTCAGGCAGCACCGTTGCACCCGGTACGACGAACTCGGCGGCCTGGCGCTGCGCTCGCTGTCCGGCGAATTCCGACCCGAAACCCATCTTTCGCAGCCAGGTGATGGTCGCCGCGCCACCTGCCCACTGCGTCGGCACGTCGGGGAATCCCTCCCGTCGGAAGAGATCAGCCAGCTCCCGAATGGTGTCTTTTCCGTAGACGGACAGGCAGAGCTCCGCAGCCGACGTACTCTTGGAAACGAGGCCCTGCGCCTCCAACCCCTGCCAGAGCCCCTTGGGGAGCTTCTCCCGCAGATCGTCCGCACCGAAATAGACCTCGAGGCGATCTGCGTTCGTCGTTGCCGAAAGCGCCTCTTGCCGGATCAGCTCCAGGTGTTGAGCGAGGCCGACCTCGAGCACTCGCTCGAGGTCCGCTTTGTTGAGACCGAGGTCGAATGCTTCGCTGACGAGTCGCAACGACTCCCTCTCCGGGATACCGGTCGCTACGACGAAGTCCACGCCGTCTCGGTATGAGTCGAGCGACTGGGTTTCCACGCCCGCCTCGGTTGTGACCCATTTCGCGATGGACTCAGCGCGGGAGAACGTCGCGCTTCCCAGGTCTTCCTTGCTGGGCCACCCTCGGAGTCCGGTGAAGACGTCGAGCAGCCTCTCCGGGTCCTGCTGGCCATCGATTTGCACCGAAAAGGCGAACGAGTCCTCGAATCGCTTGCATCCGACTTCATCGACGAGCAGTTCGGCGTCCATGTCCGTTGCCCGCAGGTAGGGGCGTTGGTGCTGCGCCAGGTAATCGCGTTGCTCCTCGTCCACCGCGATGTACACGGTCCCCGTCGCACGTGATTCGATCACGCGTCCGACACGAGCAGGCACTCGCGGGGGACGCCCGTCAGGGTAAGCCAGAGGAGCGGCGTCGATGATGAAGCGCACAATCACCGAGTCCGTCAGCTGAGGCGGCAGCAGCTCGATCGCGAGCGCGTTCCGTAGGACTTCAGGCGGGATCGACGACACGTCTTGCGGCAGGTGCAGCGCGTCCACGATGCTGCGTGGTCCCTCGTAGAGCGGCAGCAGATCTCGGTACTCGACGAGCGACGGAGCGACGACGTGGGCGATCGGTCGGAACCCGCGGGATGTCTGAAGCAGTCCCGCTCGTTCGACCGCCCATCGAACCGGCGATTTCACGCGATATGAGACTCCGGTGGCGGTGTCCTCGCAGTCCCAGGGAGCGTCGCCGAACTCCAGTAGACCGCGCGTCCAGCTCTCGCGGATCTGGTCCGTTGCGTCTGAGGCCTGGAGGATCATCAGCACCGAGAATGGGCCGGCAGAACTGCCTTGGCTGGGGTAGAGCGATATCTGCTCGATCGGGCGTTCGCCGGGCGTGAGTTTGCTGTTCAGGTCCGCGATGATCCAATCCCGATACTCGTCAGCGGCTGCCTCATCCTCGAAGTCATAGTCGCGCCGCGGGGAGTTCACGACTCCGATTTCGTGGGCGAGCGCGGGAACGCACCTGTGCCGATCGAGGAGGACTCCTCCGTCGGCGCCGGGCAACTCACCGTCCAGATCGAGAACCTGCTGGGGCCAGTGCCAGCCTCCGTCCCGCGTCGGCACCAACACCTGCGCAGTTGGCGTTGCGCGAACAGCGCTCACAGCGTCGCGAGTGCTGACGCCGAGTGCGGCATCCCAGAACTTCGCCTGCTGCGCGGCACCGTGGTCGGTCGTCAGTTTCGCGATGCGGGCGTTGAGGATAGCGATGGGATCGAGATCGCGGAATCCGGCGGAGCGAAGGATTCGCTCCATGTCCGGATAGTCGAGGAACTCGGGAGCGACAAACACCGCACCCTCGATCTCCAGGTCATCGGCTTTCGAGAGGAAGACGAGCGACCTGTCTGCGAGCGCGCGCAGACCGTCGCTCGTGGGGATGACACGAGCCTTGTCCGCTTCCTCAGCCCCACGATTCGCCATGACTACCTTGACTGCGTTGGCCGCTGATTCGACGTCGTCTCCCGCGGCCCATTCGCGAAGCCAGGACTGGATGCCGCGCTTCGGTACGAGCTCGAGCGCACGCTTCATATCGCGGCTGTCCTCGTCGAAGCGGTCCGGGCTCACGCTCACCGCGAACAACTGGCGAAGTCGGGCGACCCGTTGGCTGGAGCTGTAGCAACGCC
The DNA here is from genome assembly GCF_052045495.1 of Microbacterium sp. 22242. Classification (NCBI taxonomy): domain Bacteria; kingdom Bacillati; phylum Actinomycetota; class Actinomycetes; order Micrococcales; family Microbacteriaceae; genus Microbacterium; species Microbacterium sp. 22242. Next base: position 43,782 of record NZ_JBQEOZ010000006.1, read on the forward strand.
AGTGCGGCACATCATTCTTGGTGTTCGGTGACGCGATCCATGCTTCGTGGGCGATCTCGGGAATCTTCCATTCGCATGTCAGATCGAGGGGCCTGAGCTCCTCCGGACTTCGCAACACACCACTGCCGTCGGGTATCAGCGCCGCTGCGACGGCCAGCGGCGGAACGAGTGCGCACAGGACCTCGTCGCCGAAATAGATGGCTTCCCGACCTCGCGCCGGAAGGTAGTCGAGGTGGGCGGCGGGATCCTGTTCGCTGCTCATTCGTGGGAGCAGCTCGACGAACATGTCGGCAAGGGTCGCGAGAATCTCACGGTTGTACCCGTTTCGCAACAGCGTGGTGCGGTCGTCATTGACGCTCCACGGTGCATTGAAGAAGGCGGTGGCAGACGTACGGTCCTGCAGCGGGAAGTAGCTCCAGAACTGGCCTACCTGAGTGCCGGCATCCCCCGCCTCCGGATTGGCTCGGCGGGGTCTGACGGGCATCGCGATGCTGACCTTGATCTCGTTGCGGGAGACCGCTTCGCCGACCTCTCGTCGAGCGGCCGGGCTGGGCGCATGCATCCGCTCATTGATGAGCCATTCGTCACCCGTCGAGTCCGGGCGCTCGATCTTGAACCGGCCGTCTCCAAGGTTCTTCGACACGTGACTTGTCGCGAACCCTCGATCTCCGAGGACGGTGAGCCTGACCTCCCGTACTGCGCTGACGAACAGGAGGAACTCGGATGTGAAGGTCTCCATCTCTCGACGGATTCTCGCGGTATCGACCACACCCGGCAGACGGACTATGGTGGTCGCCCATTCAGCGAGGTTCTTTGCGATCGGATCCTCCTCGAAGAGCCGATCCGCGTCGAGCAGGGTGGCTGTGCGGAGTGCTGGGAGCCGCCGGTCGGCGGAACCGATCCCCTTGATCGCTGACTGTGCTTTGGCGGAGTTGAACTCGAACGACACAGAACGGCTCAGAACCTGCGGCGACTCGGTGACTGCCAGCACAGACTTGAATCCAAGTCCGAACCTACCGATCTCGTCTCCTCGCTTGCCGCTGAGATGGGCATGCGTGATCGCGACGAGGCCGTTCTTGGAGAACGGCCGGCCAGAGTTCGCGCAGTACAGAACGTTCGCAGCCGGGTCCAGCACGATCTCTACTCGCCCCAGGCCGCCCTCCATTGCGCTGCCGGCCATCGCGTCGGCGGCGTTCTGAACAAGCTCCAGAAGCGTACGGTTCGCATATCCGCCCGTGCGGATGGACTCCTCGTGATTCGCATGCTCGGTGATCAGTGTGGGCTTGGCGACGTACGCGGCGATCGCACTCTCGAACTGCGTATCGATCTCGCGCACCAGCGCCACATCAGGAGCCCAAGTCTCCGTCATATCCAACATTCCCCCTGCACCCAATCGCTCGCGTTCTCCCTCCGGAACCCAAAGTAGCGGCACCCGGGGACTTTCCGCCGCTGTTCGACTAAGGTGCCTCCATGTCCTGGGCGAGCATCGAAGAGTCGAGGCGGTCGATGCTCGCGAACCGCAGGCGCGACACTTCACCCGAACTCGCCGTACGACAACGCATCCATGCTGCAGGGTTGCGGTACCGTGTCGACTTCCCGCCAATTGGCGGTCGGAGACGAGCCGACATCGTGTTCACGAAGCGCAAGGTGGCGGTTTTCATTGACGGATGCTTCTGGCACGGGTGCCCGATCCACGCGACCTTCCCGAAGCGCAACAGCGAGTACTGGTTGCCTAAGCTGCAGCGCAACATCGAACGCGACCGAGACACTGATGCGCAGCTTCAGGATGCTGGATGGATCGTCCTGCGATTTTGGGAGCACGAAGCACCAGACGCGGTGGCTCAGCAGATCGAACATGTTGTGGTGGGCTGACAATAGCCAGCGGCTCCTTCGTCTCTCCAACACGTCGCGTACGGCGCGCAGATACGAGCCTTCAGTAGCTGAACCGTCGACTCGACCCGCAGCGAACCGTCGGTACGAAGCCAATCGAGCGGTGTCACGACTGGACTGTTCGGTGGCACGGTCATGCGAAGACCCGTGACAACGAGGTCGATCCGCCGATTGTATTCTCTGGATGATGCGCCTTTGCTACGGTCGCTTCCATGCCGTCCCCCGCGACTCTCACTGCTCTCCGTGTCTTCGTCGAGGAGCGGGACTGGGATCAGTTCCATACCCCGGAGAACCTCGCCAAGAGCATCGCGATCGAGTCGGGCGAGCTACTGGAGTGCTTCCAGTGGGGAGCCGACTTCGACCAGACGCGCGTCGAGGAGGAACTGGCCGACGTCGTCACGTACTGCATCCACCTGGCGAACCGGATCGGAGTCGATCTGGACGAAATCGTGCTGCGCAAGCTCGAATCGACGCGGGCGAAGTACCCGGCGGAGCAGGCGCGGGGTCGGATGGTGAAGTACACGGAACTCGCGGCTGAACGCGAGGCCAGCTCGAAGCGGGCCGACACCCATACTGAGTCCGGCTCATCGACGAGCGCCGTGCCCACCCACGAGCCAGATCTCCCCGCGGGTCCGGACCCCGCATGACCGGCTTCCGCATCGAACGCGTCCCGTTCCGGCGCATCCCACTCGACAGGCACGCCCGAACCGACGGACACCTCTCCAACTGGCCCGTCGTCTATGTCATCGACGGCGCCCGGCGGCGCGCGAAGCCGGGGCTCTACGTCGGCGAGACCGTTAACGCACACCAGCGGATGGTGCAGCACCTCGGCGGACCCAAGAAGGATGCGCGGCTCGACACGGTCCGCGTCATCATCGACGAGCGCTTCAACAAGTCGGTGTGTCTCGATCTGGAGTCGCACCTGATCCGGTGGTTCTCCGGCGACGCGCAGTACGAGGTGCTGAACAGCAACGCCGGCCTCACCGCGAACGCGCAGTACTTCGATCGCGAGCTGTACCGGCAGTCGTTCCGTGATGTGTTCGACGAGCTGCGCGCCGAGGGTCTGTTCACGCGGGGCATCGCCGACATCGAGAACAGCGACATGTTCAAGCTGTCGCCGTTCAAGGCGCTGTCGGACGATCAGAACATCGCCGTGGACGGGATCCTCAAGGCGCTGGTGGAGGATCTCACGCCGCCCGAAGCGGAGTCGACGCTCGTGGTCCAGGGCGGACCGGGCACGGGGAAGACCATCGTCGCGATCTTCCTCATGAAGCTGCTCGCCGACATCGACGCACACAGGCCGAACGACGACCTCGAACTCGACTCGATCTTCACCGACTACTTCCTCGAGGGGAACCGCGGCCCCTTGTCCGGGCTGCGCATGGCACTCGTCATACCGCAGCAGTCGCTGCGCGAATCGGTGAAGCGCGTGTTCGCCAAGACCCCGCGACTGGATCCGACGCAGGTCATGACACCGTTCCAGCTCGCGGAAGCGGACGCTGACTTCGACCTCGTCTTCGTCGACGAGGCGCATCGGCTGGGCCAGCGGGCGAATCAGGCCTCAGGCGTGCAGAACGGCAAGTTCCGCGACATCAACGTCGCGCTCTTCGGCGACGATGACGCGAGGTACACGCAGCTCGACTGGATCCGGGCACGCAGCCGCCATCAGATCCTGCTGATCGATGAGGAGCAGAGCGTACGTCCGCACGATCTGTCACCGGCAACGCTTCGGGAAGAGGTCCGCGCGGCGCAGGAGGGTGACCACCACTTCCACCTCATGACGCAGATGCGCGTCAAGGCCGGTGCCGATTACGTCGGGTTCGTGAGATCCGCGCTGCGCGGCGAGGATCCGCCCCGTCCGGACTTCGGCGACTACGACCTGCGCTTCTTCGATGACCTCGGCGCCATGCGGACTGCGATCCGGGACGCCGATCAGTCCGCCGGGCTGTCGCGTCTCGTCGCGGGATATGCCTGGGACTGGGTGTCGAAGAAGGATCCGGATGCCTTCGACATCGAGCTCGACGGCGAGCGGATGCGCTGGAACAAGGCCGAGAAGGACTGGATCAACTCGCCCGGCGCGCTCGAGGAGGTCGGCTCGATCCACACCGTGCAGGGCTACGACCTCAACTACGCCGGCGTGATCATCGGCCCTGATCTGCGGATGGATCCGGCGACCGGACGGATCGTCGCCGATCGCGCGAACTATCGCGACAAGAAGGGCAAAGAGAACACCGGCCACCTCAAGGGCGCGTTCACCGATGAGGACCTCCTCACCTTCATCCGCAACATCTACGGCGTGCTCCTGACCCGTGGCATGCGCGGGACGTATGTGTACGTGTGCGATCCCGCGTTGCGAGAGCGTCTACGGCAGGTGTTCGGCAACTGAGCCACGGGACACTCCGGACCCCTGCGTCCCTCTTCGTTGCGGGGTCCGCGCCGACATCGGACATCCGGTCTGCGCCACGCGCGGGCGACGCGCCGGGAAAGTCGGCGGCCGCTGATTGGCTGGACGGATGGAGAATTCCACGCTGGTCCTGATCATCGTCGTCGCGGTGCTGCTCATCGCGCTCGCTCTCACGGCCTGGGGGATGACGCGGCGCACCCGGAGGGCGAGGGAAGCGCTCGAGGCGGCGCAACGCGACCACTCTTCGCAGGCGAGCGCGCTCTCGGAGCGGCACGCCAGTGAGACGCGGCAGCTCCAGCAACAGCATGATGCAGCGCTCGCGGAGCTGACGGCGCGGAGCACCGCGCAGTCTCAGCAGCTCAGCACTGAGTACGAGGCGCAACAGTCCCGCCTGCAGACCGAGCGCGACGCAGCCGTGCGAATGAGCGCGGAGGCTCAGCGGCTCGCCGGGCAGGGCATGCGGTGGGAACTCGCCTCGCGGGAGCTCCTGGTCGATGCATGCACGGCGGCGGGGCTCGATGCGATCGTCGCGACCAACATCGTGTTCTCTCCGCATGACGACGAGGCGGCTGCTCCGTACTGCGTCCAGTTGGACCATCTCGTGATCACGGAGAAGGCCATCACGGTCGTGGACAGCAAGAACTGGAAGGGTCTGATCTTCGACGGCAGGAAGCCGTCGTCGATGGCGGGAGCACTGTCGGTCCTTTTCGACGAGGCGGCGCTGCCCACTTCGTTCGCTATTTCGCTGCGACGCGATGGCGCCGGATCCGTCTCGGTGCGTTCGAAGTTCGGTGCGGAGTCCCCGGCGTTCCAGGTTCGACGTCAAGCCAGGCGGTTCCACGGTCATCTCGCCGCGCGGCACGGATCAGCGCCGTACCTGCAGACGTGCGTCTTCTACTCTCATCCGGATGCGCGCGTGTGGACGGACGGTCTGGACGAGGGCGAACGCGGCCGCGCGACGCGCATCGCCTCGGCGCGCACGATCCAGAAGGTTCTCCTCGATGCGCAGTCGGCCGGGTCCGCCGCGCCCTCCTCGCATCAACTGACACAGTTGGTGGACACCGTCCGCGAACTCGGCGCGGATCTCCACGGCACGGGCCGGTTCGCCTCCGAATTCGTCAGCCCCGTCGCGCTCACCCTGCGCGTCCCACCCCGCGGTGCGCGTGTGGTCCCGTCGACGCCGCCCCCTTCGACCAGCGGCCCGCGGATGACGGCCCGGCGCGCCACAGTCTGAGCTGTCCGGCGCCCTGTAACTGTTGTGCGGGCCACTTGAGGTGTGATGTCAGCAACCGGGAGCGGTGGGGCGCTCCGGGCACGTGTTCTGAACGAGAGCGGTGTGCGCCTTTACGACGCGGATCTGTTGGCTCGCGGACGGGCCGTTCAGAGTGCCGTTGACGGGGATCCATCCGGTACCGATATCGATGTCGGCGGTGTAGGTGACCGTCGCCGTCACCGTGTACGTGCCAGGTTCCTTGTAGACGTGGCTCGTGTCAGTAGGTGTGAACTGCGCCTGGCCGCTCGCGTCCCATGCCGTTCCTGGCGTGGCGCTGTCTCGGCGCTCCCCGTCGCCGTAGTCGAACGAGTAGTTCACGGGCGTGAAGCGGATCGTCAGCGTGCGGCCGAGGATCGTGCCGGGGATCGTCTCGGTCCTGGCGCTGCTGAGGAAGTTCGCGGGAAGGCCGACGACGGCGATGTTGTCGGGCTCGCCCGCGACTGTCGCGTTCGTAGGGACGAAACGGGCGACGTCGGTGATGGTGATACTGCGGCCGGGAGTTCCGGGTGCCTCCGGTGCCGGAGGGATCGGCGTCGCGGGCTCATCGACCCGAACGCCGCCGAGACAGCTTTGGTACTCGTGGACGTCGTCGCGGCAGGTGTCCGTGATGGGGCGCGGTTTCGGCGGTTCGGAAACGTCAGAAGCGCCTGGCTCTGCAGGCAGCCCAGAATCGTCATTGTTTTCTGTCCCGTTGCTGCCGGGGCTCTGGCTTGTCTCGGTATCGCCGATCTCCACGGCACCGCCGTCAGGAGGACATTTGCCTGCCTGAACCTTTGCCCAATCACATCTTCCTGCGTGCACCACAACCGCGGCCGCCACTGGCGCGGCCGCCGCGACCATAGAAGCGGCCAAGAAGATGGTCAGCACCAAACGGCCAGTCGCTTCAACCCCGCGCTCCCGACGACTCATTCGCACGACGCAGCACTTCCAGAAATTCGTACGATCTTCATCGCAGCCTTAACGGGCAACGTTTCGATATTCAGCGCCACGTTTGATGAACGATCGGTTGGAGTCACGTCCTGGCCCTCCGCATTGATCACTCGACTCTTCGAGACATCTACGCAGGCGGCGCTCTTAACAGAGTGCGATTTTGGATCAAACTCCTTAGCGCTAAACGACAGCACCGTAGTTGACCCCTTGATGTGCGTGCCATCAGACTGCTGATCACGGACAGACTGGATGTCATCCTCGAGCGCGGGTCCTGCAAGAAATTGCTGAGGGTCCGTGCTCTCATCGCCCGCCTGCGCGGCATTCTTTGCGTCGACGAATTCGCGGAAAACCTGTTCGGCGGCCTTGAACGCATCGGCCTCGCTCGTGAAGAGCGGGGTCGGGGTGGGTTTCGGGGCGGGGCCGGGAGTGCAGCCGGCAAGCCCTACCGCGGCGGCAACCAGCGTGGCCGCGATCGCCGTGCGAAGCGCGGCGGACGGCCGCGCTGCACGCCGGGCGGAGAGCGACGACGCGCCGGGGGAAGCCTGCCGAAGAGTCACCCTCTCACCGTAACCAGATCGGTCGCGGCGGCGCAGGAGTTGTCCACAGGTGCAGCTTCCCGAAGGCACTGCGTCTCATCTCCGTCGACCTTCGGCGTGCTCGCTCAACGCCCTCACGACCACAGGCGGTCGACGCGCCAAGCCCTACTTCCGGCGCCGCACCACGAGCACGATGAATATTGCGACGAAGACCGCGACGAGCGCTCCGGCGGTGATACCCATGACGCCTCCAAGCCGCGCCTGACGCGGCACGAGCTTAGATTGTCGCATACCGACCTCGGCGCGCGCCCGGCTCACTCCCCGCGCACCGGCGCATACTGCAGCAGCGTGTTGGTGGAGTCGGGTATGAGCGCTGCACCGACCGGTCGCAGTCGGGCCGCACTGCGGAACGCCGGCACGCCCTCGCCGATCGCGACCGGGCCGACCACCAGGTCGAGGCGGTCGACGAGCCCCTCGGCCAGCAGTCTGTTCCACAGCGCCGCGCTCGCGAACACCACGATGTCGCCGCCGTCCCCTGCCTTTTCCGCGGTCAGCACGGGAACCAGATCCTTGCCGCGCACGACCCGCGTGGTGCCGTGCCACGGGTTGTCCTCGGGAACGACGTACCCGTCGCTCACGACGATCTTCGGCACGTCGCGGTACAGCCGGCTGAACTCTCGGTTCACTGCGCTGAGCGCGGGATTCGACGGATCCTCGGGGACATCCGCGATCATCGGCCAGAACGAGCTGAACAGCTCGAACGATGCGCGGCCGAGCAGCACGGTCGACGCCCCGCGCATGAGTTCGAGGTTGTGGGCGTCGAACCCGGCATCGAGGTTCAGCACGAGCGGGTCGCCTCCGACCCCGGCGAAGAAGCCATCGAGCGTGATGGCGTTGGACACGATGAGCGAGCGCATGAGCGTTCCCTTCTCCGACAGAGGCGTGCGTACACGGTGCGGAGACACCGGATCCGGAGAACCTACTGGTCGAAGAGAGGATTCTCCAGGATTCAGCGGATGAGGAGCTCGCGGTACAGCTCGGCGAGCGCGGGGAGCCCCGACCGCTGCGCATCGCGCTGGAGGTCTGCGCCGGTCCGCGGTCGTGCGAAGAGGTCGTCCACCGCGCGCACCTCGTCGCTGCCGTTCAGGTGGGGTGCGATGCGCTCGCGCAGCGTCGCGAGCACGTCGGACGCGGGCGCGAGACGCCCCGTGCCGGGATGGACCAGGGTGCCGCGCAGCCCGTGCCTCGCCGCATGCCAGAGCGCCGCGTCCCACGGCGCGCGGTCCTCCGACGAGGGTGTGCGGAACGCGTCCGCCGCGTCGACGAGCGCGCGGATGACGACCGCGAGGGCGACAGACGACCCGGCGTCCAACTGCGCGTCGCAGACCCGGATCTCGAGGGTCGGGAACTCGGTGGACAGGCGCACGTTCCAGTTCAGCGCGCGCACATCCGAGGTGGCGCCGATGCCCACCAGGGCGGCGACCGCCTGATCGTACTCGTCGACGTCGTGGAAGACCGGCGGGATCCCGAACGTCGTCCACCGGCGCGAATGGATGGCCCGCCAGCTGACGTAACCGGTGTCCTGTGCGTTCCAGAACGGCGAGTTGCCGGAGAGCGCGAGCAGGACGGGCAGCCAGCGGCGCAGCGTGTTGGACGCACGGACGCCGGCGTCGCGGTCCACCCCGACGTGCACGTGCAGCCCGCTGATCTGATGGTCGTCTGCGAGCGCCGTGACCTCGGAGGAGATGTGGGAGTACCGGTCACCGGGGCTGATCATCGCGGACGCGCTGCCGGCCAGAGGGGTCCCCGTTCCCGCCGCCACGACGCCCGCGTCGGCGGCCCACGCGCCGAGGCTCCGACGGAAGCCGAGCAGCGCTTCGCGCGCCTCGGAGAGGCTCGCGCACACGGGAGTCGCATATTCGACCTGGGAGCAGAGGAACTCCCTGGCGACGGTGCCGTCGAGCCGGGCACCGTCGAGTGCCGCGACCGCCTCATCGGCCCGCTCGACGGGCCTCAGGGTCGCGGGGTCGAGGAGCAGGAACTCCTCTTCGATGCCGAAGGTGCTCGCCATTCACTCTGTCCTGAACCCCGCAGCCTTGTGCGTGCCGTCGCAGAAGGGCTTGATGGTGGACAGTCCGCACCGGCAGAGGGCGACCGTGCGTCGTCGCGTCGCGATCGGCGCCCCGCCCGCGTCCACGAGTTCGATGTCGCCGCGCGCGATCAGCGGACCATCGGGATAGGGAGTGATGGTCGCCGGAACGCGCCTCATGCGACGGCCTCCGGGATCCGCAGGGAGGACTCGCCGTTCTGCCAGCGCTCCAGCATGTGCGCGCCGACCCGGCCGTCCACAACGAGGCATGCGGCCGCGCCGAACATGATGTCGGGAAGCAGCTCTGGCTGATCCTCGGCGAGGGCGCCGGCCAGGTCGCGTCCGGCGATCTGCTCATGCACCGCGTCCGCTTCGACGTGCTCGTCGAAGTAGTCTGTGACGTCGTCGCCGAAGCCCAGACGACGCAGCCCGTCGCCGTAGAGGCGGTTCGGGATGGACGAGGTCATCTCGAACGCCGCGAGATGCCCCACGATCGCGCCCAGCAGCCGCCGGTTCAGCCCGAACAGCGACATCGTGTTGAGCGAGCAGAGGGTGACCGCGGGCACATCGTCGACGTAGCCGCCATAGCGGTCGTCGAGGCCTGCACCGCGCATCGCCTTCGCGAAGATCTCGGCGTGCACCCGGTCGAGTCGGCCTCCGCCGTACTCGTCGGCCTGGATCTCGACGAGCGCGGCCTTCGCCCTGCCATGCAGCCGCGGGATCGCCCACGAGTGCGGATCCGCCTCGCGGAGCGTGTAGATCGACCGCTGGACCAGGAACTCCAGCGCCTGCTCGCGCGTGGCTTTCTTCGCCACATACCGGGAGAGACTCGGCCCGGAATCGGCCGACGTCAGGGCGAACAGGGCCGAAGCCACCGCGCCCTGCGCGCACGCGGGGAGCGGATCCGCCGGCACGAGGTCGCGCAGCGCCCTCTCGAAGGGCTCCTCGAGAAGCATCCGCACCTGGATCAGCTGCGGATCCCACTCGCGATGCGCATCGAACGCGGGGACGGACCCGTACGCGGAGGCGTACAGCGCGTAGAGGGAGATCTGGACGTCGTCGTCGCGCAGGATGTCCACAGCCTCCGCGACCGCCCGTTCGGCGAGCGCGACGAGGTCGCCTCCGGCCTCCGCCCCGGTGAGGGCGTCGAGCAGAGCAGCGCTCAGGGGGCCGCGCGCGGCGAAGGCCGCAGTCGGTGCGGCCTTCGGCGTCGGCGTCGCAGTAGGCGTCGGTGCAGGGATCGTGGTCGGTGCGGCGATCGGCGTCGCGTTCATGGTGAGCTCCTGGCAGGGGTCGTCGGCACGGGCGCGGAGTGCGGCTCGCGCCCTGTCACGGGCGTGCGCGGATCCGGATCAGGCTTCCCGGGTCCCGGTGTCGGGCTCGGCGTCCGTCTCGGTGCCGGTCTCGGCGGCGAGCCGGTCGGCGTCGGCGCTGTCGACGCGGTCCTCGTTCTGGTCCGGGTCGAGCTTCTCCTCGCCATCGGCATCCTCCACGAGCGGCGGATCGGAGAGCTCGTCCTCAGGATCTTCCGGGACCAGCGGCATCGGAGGGTTGTTCGTCATGACATGCTCCTTCGCATCGGGCTTCCGGTCTGCATGGGCGTCCGCCCAGGACGCCGCGACCGGGCGCACGGCACACGCTATGCCGCGCGCCCGTCGCCGTCCGCACCCTTGTCACCGAGACGCCGGCGTGCTAGCTCAAGCCCCGGGGGATCCGGCGCCTCGACCGCCAGTAGACTGGATCCGCCCCGCCTCCCCTCGCTCCAGGAGCCCGCGTGACCGCCAACACCCCTGTCCACACGCACGTCCCCGACTCCGTCGAGAACGCCCTCGCGACGCCGGAGAAGGAGCAGCCGTACGCGGCGCTCGGCCTCAAGGACGACGAGTACGCGCGGATCCGCGAGATCCTCGGCCGCCGTCCCACGTCGGGCGAGCTGGCCATGTACTCGGTGATGTGGAGCGAGCACTGCTCCTACAAGTCCTCCAAGAACTACCTGCGCCGGTTCGGGCAGAAGGTCTCGGACGAGATGAAGAAGCGGCTCATGGTCGGCATGGGGCAGAACGCGGGCGTCATCGACGTGGGTGAGGGCTGGGCCGTCACCTTCAAGGCCGAGTCGCACAACCACCCGTCGTTCATCGAGCCGTTCCAGGGTGCCGCGACCGGCGTCGGCGGCATCGTCCGCGACATCATCTCGATGGGCGCCCGCCCGGTCGCCGTCATGGACGCCCTCCGCTTCGGCGCGATCGACGACCCCGACACGGCCCGCGTCCTGCACGGCGTCACGGCCGGCATCAGCTTCTACGGCAACTGCCTGGGACTGCCGAACATCGGCGGCGAGACCGTGTTCGACGCGGTCTACCAGGCGAACCCCCTCGTGAACGCGCTCGCGGTCGGCGTGCTCCGCCACGAAGACCTCAAGCTCGCGAACGCCACCGGCGTCGGCAACAAGGTGGTGCTGTTCGGCGCCCGGACCGGCGGCGACGGCATCGGCGGCGCGTCGATCCTCGCCTCCGACTCGTTCGACTCGACCGGTCCGACCAAGCGCCCCGCGGTGCAGGTCGGCGACCCGTTCGCGGAGAAGGTGCTCATCGAGTGCTGCCTCGAGCTGTACCGCGAGGAGCTCGTCGAGGCTATCCAGGACCTCGGCGCCGCGGGCATCTCCTGCGCGACGAGCGAGCTGGCCGCCAACGGCGACTCCGGCATGCACGTGTCGCTCGACAACGTGCTGCTGCGCGACCCGTCGCTGACCGCTGAGGAGATCCTCATGTCGGAGTCGCAGGAGCGGATGATGGCGATCGTCGCCCCCGAGAAGCTCGACGCGTTCCTCGCCGTCGTGAAGAAGTGGGACGTGGAGACCTCGGTCCTCGGCGAGGTCACCGGCGACGGCCGGCTCATCATCGACTGGCAGGGCGAGCGGATCGTCGACGTGGATCCCTCCACCGTCGCCGTCGACGGCCCGGTCTACGACCGCCCGGTCGCCTACCCGACCTGGATCGACGCGCTGCAGGCCGACGCCGCGGAGCTGCTCCCCCGCGACAACGACCCGGAGGCGCTCACGCAGCAGTTCCTCGCGCTGCTGGAGAGCCCGAACCTCGCCGACACCCGCTGGATCACCAACCAGTACGACTACTACGTGCTGGGCAACACCGCCCTGAGCTTCCCCGACGACGCCGGCATGATCCGCGTCGACGAGGAGTCGGGCCTCGGCTTCTCCATCGCGACCGACGCGAACGGCCGCTACAGCCAGCTCGACCCCTACGCGGGCGCGCAGCTCGCGCTGGCCGAGGCGTACCGCAACGTCGCCGTCACCGGCGCCGAGCCCACCGCGATCACCGACTGCCTGAACTTCGGATCCCCCGAGAACCCCGAGGTCATGTGGCAGTTCGGCCAGACCGTCGACGGGCTCGCGGACGGCTGCTTCGAGCTCGGCACGCCGGTCACCGGCGGCAACGTCTCGTTCTACAACCAGACCGGCGACGTGCCGATCCACCCGACCCCGCTGGTGGGCGTGCTCGGCATCATCGACGACGTCTCCCGCCGGATCCCGTCCGGCTGGCAGGACGAGGGCCAGAACATCTACCTGCTCGGCACCACGGCGACGGAGCTTTCCGGATCCGCCTGGGCCGACGTGATCCACGACCACCTCGGCGGCCTGCCGCCCAAGGTCGACCTCGCCGCGGAGAAGCGCCTCGCCGGCCTCATCGCCGCCGCGCGCGACGAGTGGCTGATCTCCTCCGCGCACGACCTCAGCGAGGGCGGCCTCGGCCAGGCCCTCGCCGAGGGCGTCATGCGCTTCGGCGTCGGCGCCCGCGTGTGGCTGACCGAGCTCATGGAGCGCGACGGCGTGGACGCCGCGACGGCCCTGTTCTCGGAGTCGACCGGCCGCGTGATCGTGACCGTGCCGCGCGAGGACGACGTGAAGTTCTTTGGGCTCTGCGAGGGGCGCGGCTACCCGGTGCTGCGCATCGGCGTCACCGACAGCGGCAGCGCGGAAAACGGCGGAGCCGCGCAGCTCGAGGTGCAGGACGTCTTCACGATCTCGGTCGACGAACTGCGTGAGACGTCGCAGCGCACCCTCCCCGCCGTGTTCGGTCCCACCGTCGCGGAGCCGGCCACGGTCTGAGGCACGCCGTCCGGGGCCAGCCAAGGAGAACGCATGAACAGCACGCCCGACCCTTCGCTCCCGACGCCCCGCTCCAGCCAGCGCTCCGCGCCGTCCGGCGCCTCCGGCGCGCGCGGACCCGGCTCGGAGACCACCGAGGACCTTTCGCTCTACACGGAGCGCCGGCAGCGCCGGATCCGCATCACCGCCTGGGTCGTGATCGTGGCGCTGATCATCGTCGGCGGCGGATCCACGCTGCTCGCGGTCCTGTTCAACTGATCCGCGAGCGCGGAGCCGACCGGCGGCGGCCGTCGTCGCGCGATAGGTTCGGAGCATGCGACCCGACCGTGCGGTGACCCTCCAGGACATCGCCGACCGCCTCGGCGTGTCCCGGTCCACCGTGTCGTTCGCGATCACCGGCCGCGGCCGCGTGTCCGAGGACATGCGCCGGCGCGTGCACGCCATCGCTTCCGAGCTCGGCTACCGGCCCAATGCGACCGCGCGCAACCTGCGCGGAGCCCGAACCGGCATGATCGCGCTGCGCCTGCCGCCGGACAGCACGTCGATGTCGTACTACATGGAGGCGACGTTCGGGATCGTCGAGGAGGCGGACCGGGCAGGGATGATCGTCTTCATGCTGCCGACGGAGCAGCGCCCCGAGGGGTTCGACCAGCTCCCCGCCGACGCCGTGATCGCCCTCGACCCCGCACTCGACGACCCGGTCGTGCGCAGCCTCCTGGCCGGCCGCGTGCCGGTCATCACCGGCGAGCCGGTGCCCGACGGCCTGCCCGCACCGCGCGGCGAGGTCACCAGCGATCACGAGGCCGCGGTCCGCGAGCTCATGGACCACCTGCTCGAGCGCGGGATGCGCCGCCCCGCGATGGTGCTGCCGGATCTGCAGAGCCACTGGGCCTTCACCGTCCGCGACACTTTCGTGGCGTGGTGCGCCGAGCACGACCAGCAGCCGACGCTCGTCACGCTGCCGCACCCGGCCGAGAACGCATTGATCCACGACGCCGTCTCCGACCTCGTGCATGAGCAGGATCACCCGGTCGACGCGATCCTCGCCGTCTCCGACGGGACGGTGCTCAGCGTCGTCACGAGCGCCCAGCGCCTCGGCCGCCGCGTCGGCGAGGACCTGCTGGTGGCCGCCTTCGTCGACTCCGAGGTGCTCGCCCTCGCGCACCCGTCGATCACCGCGATCGACCTGCATCCGCGGGAGTTCGGCCGCCGCTGCGTTCAGGCCGCGCTCGCGGCGATCGACGCGAACGGTCAGGGCGGCGGCCTCCTGCGCGAGCTCGTCCCGGTCACCGTGCAGCGCCGGGCGTCCACGCGCGGCCCGGTCACGGTCGGCCCGCCCGTCCCGGGCCGGCCCATCACGGGCCCCGGCCAGCCCGTCCCGGGCCAGCGGATCACGGGCCAGCCCGCCGGCGCCCCGCCCCTCTCCGGCGAGCACGCGTAGCGGACGGCTTCCTGAGAGCTTCCGCAGAGCGCTTGCACCTGCTTTATCGATATTGCTACTCTGTCCCGAGTCGTCGACACCCGACCGACCACCCGACGATGACGTCGATCCGCCCACCCGCACCGTCCGCGGAACAGGAGCCCCGATGACCTTCCCCGCCCCCGGCGAGCCGCTCGCCGCCGCCACCGAGTTGACCGCCCAGGTCACCGAAGGCCGCTTCAAGCGCGTGCTCGGCGTGCCGTCGCTGGTGCTGTTCGGCCTCGTCTACATGGTGCCGCTCACCGCCTTCACGACCTACGGCATCGTCACCCAGCTCACCGGCGGACGCGTGCCGATGACCTACGTCATCACCCTCGTCGCGATGGTGTTCACGGCCCGCTCGTACGCGCGGATGTCGGTCGCCTACCCGTACTCCGGATCCGCCTACGTCTACACGCAGCAGAGCTTCGGCGGCGCTCTCGGCTTCCTGGCGGGGTGGGCGCTGCTGCTCGACTACCTGTTCCTGCCGATGATCAACTACCTGATCGTCGGGCTCTACCTGAACCAGACCTTCCCCGCGATCCCGAACGCCGTGTGGATCATCGCCGCGGTCGTGATCGTGACGATCCTGAACGTCATCGGCATCGTGTCCGTCGCCCGCGCGAACTTCGTCGTGATCGCCGTGCAGGCGATCTTCATCGTCGCGTTCGTCGCGCTGACGTTCGGATCGGCGACCGGCCACCACGTGAACCCGCTGCTGCCGTTCACCGGCGACGGCACGGTCGCCGGGATCGGCCCGCTGTTCCAGGGCGCCGCGATCCTGTGCCTGTCGTTCCTCGGGTTCGACTCGGTCTCGACGCTCTCCGAGGAGGCGAAGGACTCCCGCCGCACCGTCCCCCGCGCGATCATGATCGTCACGATCGGCGCCGGTCTGCTGTTCATCCTGCTCACCTACCTCGCGCAGTGGGCGTATCCGTCGAACAAGTTCAGCTCGGCCGACACGGCGAGCATCGAGGTCGTCGCGTCGCTCGGCCAGCAGTGGCTGTCGACGCTGTTCATCGCCGGGTTCGTCGCCGGGAGCATCGGATCCGCCCTCACCTCGCAGGCCTCGGTGGCACGGATCCTGTTCGCGATGGGCCGTGACGGCGTGCTGCCCCGCGCCGTGTTCGGGCGCCTCAGCAAGCGGTTCGGCACGCCGGTCATCCCGATCCTGCTCGTCTCGCTGGTCTCGCTGTACGCCCTGTTCGCCGACCTGCTCACGGTCTCGAACATGATCAGCTTCGGCGCCCTCATCGCGTTCTCTTGCGTGAATCTCGCGGTCATCAAGCATTACTTCGCCGACCGGGCCGAGCGCGGCGGCCGGCACGCCGTGAACAACCTGGTGCTGCCCGGCATCGGCTTCGGCCTCACCGTGTGGCTGTGGACGAACCTCACCGGCATGACGTTCGCCGTGGGCCTGTCCTGGCTCGCGATCGGCTTCATCCTGCTGCTCGTCATCACGCGGTTCTTCCGCCGCCCCACCCCGACCCTCGACCTGAAGGAGTGAGCGCGGGATGACCGTCGCAGACACGATCGTCCTGGCCGCACGCGTGCGGACGATGGCGGGATCCCCCGGCGTCGAGACGGCCGGATCCGGATCCCCGGACGCCATCGCGATCGCCGGCGGCCGGATCCTCGCGGTCGGGCCACGGACCGAGATCATGCCGCTCGCGGTCGAGGGCACTCGCGTGATCGAGCATCCGTCCGCGACGATCGTGCCGGGTCTCGTGGACGCGCACAGCCACCCGATCTACAGCCTCGGCATCGTGCGCGGGCTCTCGCTCACCGGGGTGCACACGCGCGCCGAGCTGCTCGACGCGCTCGAACGGGGGCGTGCGGCGCAGGACGGCTCCGAGTGGTTCTTCGCGTGGGGCCTCGACCCCAGCGCGTTCGAGGGACGTCCGATCGGCAACGCCGAACTGCACGCCGTGCTCGGACCCGACCGCCCGGCGTACATCAAGATGTTCGACGCGCACTCCGGCGTGGCCTCCGCCGCCGCGCTGGATCGCGCCGGCATCGCGGCGCCGTTCGCCAACCCTGACGGATCCGGTGCGGTCGGCGACACCGAGGGGCGTCTCACCGGGCACCTCGTCGAGTTCCCCACGATGGAGCTCGTGGAGCGGATCCTGCCGCCGCTCACGTTCGACGACCGGGTGCGCCTGCTGCGCGGGCTGCTCGAGGACATGGCGGCGGCCGGGATCACGACCGCGCACGTGATGGACCTGAAGGATGCGGACGGGCTGGCGCTGCTCGACGCGATCGAGGCGGACGGCGAGCTGCCGGTCCGGCTGCGCATCTCGCCGTGGTGCGAGCCGAGCACGACCGACCCCGAGGCGGCCGAGCTCATCGCGCTGCAGGGCCGCGGCGGACGGCGTTACCGGATCGAGGGCGTGAAGCTCTTCATCGACGGCACGGTCGAGGGCGGCACGGCCTGGCTCGCCTCCCCCGACGCGGAAGGCGAGGGGCTCGCCTCGACCTGGCCAGAAGCCGATGACTACGCGGAGCGGATCCGGCTCTTCGACGAGCAGGGGATCCCGACCGCGACGCACGCGATCGGCGAGCGCGGGATCCGATTCGTCGCCGAGACCCTCGCGGCGCTGCCGGCCGGCGGGGTGCCGCATCGGATCGAGCACATCGAGTCGGCCGAGGACGACGTGATCGCGCTCATCGGCGCGAGCGGCATCGTCGCGAGCATGCAGCCCACGCACTGCACGCACCACGTGCGGCCGGACGCCAGCGACGACTGGTCGCGGCGGCTCGGCCCCGAGCGGGCGGACCGTGCGTGGCGCACCGGCGACGTGCGGCGCAGCGGCGCCGTGCTGGCGCTGGGCTCGGACTGGCCGGTCGCCGCCTTCGATCCGTGGGAGATCATGGCCGACGCGCAGACCCGCCGCTCCACCGCGCACCCCGGCTCGGGCGCGGTCGGAGCGGACCAGGCGCTCACCGCGATCGAGGCGCTCGAAGGCTATACGACGCACGCGCACCGCGCGGTCGGCTCCGACGGCGGCACGCTCGTCGCGGGCGCTGTCGCCGACCTCGTCGTGGTGGACACGGATCCGCTCACGGCGAGCCCGCGGGAGCTGCTCGGCGCACGCGTGCTGCTGACGATGGTGGACGGGATCCCGACGCACGAGTGAGCGCGACGGACCGCCGCTGCCCGGCATCCGCCGGACGTGACGTTCGTCAACTCCGCAGCCCGGATGCTTCGCCGGCTGAACTGAGCAGACTCATCAACACCCGTCGCGCGGGGGCGGAATAGGCTGAGGGGCATCATGGACCCTCTCCAGGAGATCCTCCAGTGGCTGGGCCACTACTGGTGGCTCGTGTTCTTCCTGCCCGGGCTCGGGTACGCGGGCCGATACGGCCTCTCCGGTCGCCGACGGCGGCGCCGCCTGGAGTCGCGGCAGGAGGAGGCCCCTGCCGCCGGCTACTACTCGGCTCCCCGGGCCATGGCGCCGCCCGTCATGACCCCTCCGGTGCCGCCCCGCGCGGATCCCGCCGCGCAGGCAGCAGCGAGGAAAGAGCAGCTGCAGCGGCTGTTCGCGGAGCACGACGAGATCACCGCACGCTGGCTGGACTACGAGCTGGATGTCGCCAAGGTGATCGCCTTCCCCGCGATGAGCGACGGGCGCCAGCCGTTGACCGCCGCCTTCCTGCGAGCCAAGAAGTCGGCAGACGCGCAGCGCCCCGGCTCGGCCGATGCGCAGCTCACCGAACAGCACCTCACCGAGTACCGCGAGTCGGTCGCCAACTACGCCGTGGCCTTCGAGGTCGCAGAACGGGATGCCCGGCGCCTGCGCGATTCGTCGTTCGCGCCCGACGAGCGCCGACGCCTCGAGCGAGCACAGCACATGCTGAAGCTCGCGGTGGACGAGTCGGCCACCGCCGCCGAGCGCCAGAGCGCCTATCGCCGTGTGCGCGAGGAGCTGAACGGCTTGATCGGCCTGTCCGACGCGGCAGTCGAGAACCTGGAGAAGAAGGTCGCGCTGCAGCTGGAGCCATCCGCCACGTCCTCGCCGGAGCCGGCCACGCCCACCGCGCCGGATGGCGCGCCCGCTCCCGCTCCGCAGCCACGCCCCGAGCCTCTCCCGCGCCCCGAACGCTGATGCGCGTCGGGCTGATCGGCGCCGGCGGCATCGCGGCCGCCCATCTCGACGCCTGGCAGGCGCTCGGCGCCGAGTGCCTGATCGCGTCGCGGACCCGCCCCGTCGCGCTCGCCGAGCGGTTCGGCGTCGAGATCGTGGACGACGTGGACGCCCTGATCGACCGGGTCGACGTCGTCGGGATCCTCGCGCCCACCCCGACGCATCCCGACCTCGCCCTGCGCGCGATCGCTCGCGGCCGTCACATCGTGTGCGAGAAGCCGCTCGCCGCGTCGGCGGCCGAGGCGCGGCGGATCGCCGACGCCGCAGAGGCGGCCGGCGTGCGGCTGTTCCCCGCCCACGTCGTGCGCTACTTCGACGCCTACCGGCGGATCAAGCACGACGTCGACGCGCGAGCGATCGGACCCATCCGCACCCTGCGGCTGAGCCGCTCCGGCGCCGCGCCGACCCCGGCGTGGTTCTTCGACGAGCGTGCCGGCGGCGGGCTGATCCGCGACCTGCTCATCCACGACATCGACCAGGCGCTGTGGCTCGCAGGCCCGGTCACGACGGTCTCCGCGACGCAGGATCCGCCGAGCGCCGAGGGCCGCCTCGCGGCGCCCGTCACGGCGACGGTCGAGCTCGCGCATGCCGGCGGGGCCACCACCCGGGTCGACGGCGGCTGGCTGCGCGAGGGCACTCCGTTCCGCACCACGATCGAGGTCGTGGGCACGAACGGCACGCGGGAGCACGACAGCGCCGCGGGATCGGCGAGGCCCGGCGACGTCGGCGATCTTCCCCCGTCCACCGGGGAGCAGCCGTATCGGGCACAGCTCGCGGACTTCGCCGAGGCGATCCGCACGGGCCTGCCCGCGCGCGTGAGCCCCGCGGACGGAGTGGCGGCGGTCGCCGTCGTCGACGCCGCGTACGCCTCGATCGCGGCGGGAGAGCCGGTCGGCGTCTCGGCCGACGGGTTCTGAGCTGGCCGAAGGGCGGCGCTTCGTCCCTTCGACAGACTCAGGGACCGACAGGGGGTCAGGATCAGGGGCCGACAGGGGGTCAGGATCCAGGGACCGAGGTGCCGGATCAGTGGGCGACGGGCCCGGAGCTCGCGACCAGCCCCGACCAGAGCCGGCGCAGATGCTCGACCATGTCGAGGCCGTGGTCGTTCAGCCACTGCAGCTGCAGGCCGTCGGCGGCGGCGAGCACCAGGTCGACCGCGAGCGGGACGTCGACGTCCGGCCCCATCTCCCCGGCGCCCTGTGCGCGCTCGATCACGCCGGCGAGCTGCGCGCGCACCCAGTCGTAGCGCTGCAGGAAGAAGGCGTGCGCCGGATGCTCGGGCATGCTGGCCTCCGCCGAGAACTCGACGTACAGCCGCACCAGCCCCGGCACGGAGGCGTTGTGCCCGATGATCTTCAGGAAGCCCTCGAAGGTCGGATCCGGCACGAAGAATCGCGCGTGGTCGCGCAGATCCCGGGTGCGCAGCACCTCCTGGTAGAGCTCCTCGCGCGATTCGAAGTAGTGCATGAGGCCGGCCTGGCTGAGCCCGACCCGATCCGCGATCTCGCGGTTCGACGCCTTGCGGCACCCCCTCGCCGCGACGACCTCGAGCGCGACGGAGAGGATCTCCTCGCGCTTCGCCGCCCCCTTGGCGTACGGCCCCCGCCGCCTCATCCGTCCAGCCTAACCGTCGGGTCGTTCCCCGGTCCGCGAACGGCGAACCGGGGAACGAGGACGCGCCCTATCTGACCTTCTTGATCGGGAAGATCACGACGGCACCGATGAGCGCCAGCACACCGCACACGGTGAACCACAGCTGATAGTTGTTGCCGCCCTTGTCCCCGACGTACACCAGGATCCCGCCGATGAGCGGGGCGAAGGTCTGCGGCAGGGCGTTGGCGATGTTGAACACCCCGAGATCCTTGCCGGAGTCGTCCGGGTTCGGCAGCACGTCCACGACGAGTGCCAGATCCACCCCGACGTAGATGCCGTAGGCGATTCCCATGAGCGCCTCGAGAATGTAGAACGAGGGCACGTCGTGGATATGGATCAGCGCGTAGGTGCCGATCGCGAACAGCGCGGTGGAGACCCAGACGAACACCTTTCGTCGGCCGAGCTTGTCGGAGAGCCACCCCGCGAGGAAGCTCGCGCCGACCAGGCACACCGTATTGATCAGCACGCTGAGCGTGATCACGCCCGCAACGTCCGTCTTGGCGACATGCACGTGGTTGATCAGGTAGAAGACCCGGAACGCTGTGAACCCGAAGCTCGCGAACGTGATCAGGAAGCGGGACCACCAGGCCAGAGCGTAATCAGGGAACTTGATCGGGCTCACCCAGAAGGTGTTCCACCACTCGTAGAAGGTCGCGCGCGGCGGCTTCATCGGCAGGGCGCGGTCCGGAAGCACGAAGGCGAAGATCGTCATCGCTGCGATCGCGAGGATCGAGGGCGCGATGAACATCAAGTACATGTTCGTCTGGAAGATCTGGGCGACGAAGGTACCGCCGAGGATTCCGACGTTCTGCGCAATACCGACCGCGGCCGTGATCTTGCCGCGCTGGAACTTGGGGACCTGGTCGGCGATCGTCGCGATGAAGGGCGCGAGGGTCATGTTGGCACCCAGCTGCGCAAGCGACCAGCCGACCGTCGCCATTGTCAGGCTGGGCGCGGCGGCCATCACGACGAACGCGATGGTCATGATGATCGTGCCGAGCACGATCCAGATGCGCCTCCGACCCCAGCGAGAAGTCGTCCGGTCGGAGAGCCGACCGAATACGACGTTCGCGATCGTCGCGAACAGGGCACCCCATCCGCCGAGGACGGCTGCCGCGGCATTGCCACCGGTCGCCGGGATAGCGCCCTGATTCTGCAGATCGATGATCTTCAGACCGATGCCGACGATCGCGGGTCCGAGCAGTGCGACGAAGAAGACGAACTGGGCGATGATCAGCCAGGTGACGTACCCCTTCTTCGCGGGCTCGGTCGGCTCCTGCAGCCAGTGATGTTCATGGCTGACCGTTGCGCTCGCGACAGTCATCCCCGAGGGGGTGCCTGCGGCGGATCCGCTGACAGAACTCATACCTGCCTCCTTTGGCCGGTGCCCGGGGAGGAGAGCGGACGCCACACTGCGCCGCCGGAAGCTCCGTCCTCGTGCGTGAAAACCTATAGCGATCAGGTTTCCGCCGCAAGGCATTCCCGGGAGTGTTGCCGGACGGGGTCACGCGACTCCGCGGAAGCCTTGTCCGCGAAAACCTGCACGGCTATGGTTTCCCCCAGACGATCCGCCGATGACGACTGGAGCCTCCGATGACCGAAGCGACGAGCCCGAGGGCCGCCGATCTCACGCTCGAGGAGAAGGCGGCGCTCACCAGCGGCGCGGACTTCTGGACCACGAAGGCGATCGATCGGGCGGGCGTGCCCTCGATCATGCTGACCGACGGTCCGCACGGCCTGCGCAAGCAGGCCGCCGGCAACGACCACCTCGGGCTCAGCGCGAGCGTGCCGGCGACGTGCTTCCCGCCCGCGGTGGGCCTCAGCGCGACCTTCGACCCCGAGCTCGCCGAGCGCGTCGGCGTCGCTCTCGGCGTCGAGTCGGCGATCGAGGACGTCGCGGTCATCCTCGGCCCCGGCATCAACATCAAGCGCTCCCCCCTCTGCGGACGCAACTTCGAGTACATGTCGGAGGATCCGATCGTGTCGGGGGCGATGGGCGCGGGCCTCGTCACAGGGATCCAGTCGCAGGGCGTGGGCGCGTCTCTCAAGCACTTCGCCGTGAACAACCAGGAGACCGATCGCCTGCGCGTCTCGAGCGACGTCGATCCGCGTCCGCTGCGCGAGATCTACCTGCGCGGCTTCCAGCGGGTGGTGCAGGACGCGCAGCCGTGGACGGTGATGTGCTCGTACAACCGGATCAACGGCG
This sequence comes from Microbacterium sp. 22242, assembly GCF_052045495.1. Classification (NCBI taxonomy): domain Bacteria; kingdom Bacillati; phylum Actinomycetota; class Actinomycetes; order Micrococcales; family Microbacteriaceae; genus Microbacterium; species Microbacterium sp. 22242. The sequence goes on from NZ_JBQEOZ010000006.1 coordinate 66,490, forward strand.
TCTACGCGTCGGAGGACCCCTGGCTGCTCACCCAGGTGCTGCGCGACGAGTGGGGGTTCGAGGGGATCGTGGTCTCGGACTGGGGCGCCGTGAACCACCGGGTCGCCGGGATCCTCGCCGGCATGGATCTGGAGATGCCGTCGAGCGGCGGGCGCACGGACGCCGAGCTCGTCGCCGCCGTGCGGAGCGAACGCCTCGACGAGGTGTGCCTGGACGTGGTCGTGGACCGGCTGCTCGACCTCGTCGGCAAGGCGCAGGCCCGTCCGGCCGCGACCGGACCGCTCGACGTCGACGCGCACCACGCCCTCGCCCGCGAGGTGGCGGGCCGCGCGATCGTGCTGTTGAAGAACGACCCCGTGCGATCCGCCGAGGGCGAGGCCCGCGGCCCGCTCCTCCCGCTCGCCCGCGACGCCAGGATCGCCGTGCTCGGCGAGTTCGCGCGCACCCCGCGATACCAGGGCGCCGGATCCTCGCAGATCAACCCGACCAGACTCGACACCGCACTCGACGCGATCCGCGCCGTCGCCGGGGACGTGCCGTTCGCGGCCGGCTTCGACATCACCCCCGAAGGCGTCTCGGACGCCGAGACCGACAGCCTGCGTGACGAGGCCGTGGCCGCGGCCCGCGACGCCGACATCGTGCTGCTGTTCCTCGGCGTGCCCTCGCAGGAGGAGTCGGAGGGGTACGACCGGGAGCACATCGACCTGCCCTCCGCGCAGCTCGCGCTCGTCGACGCCGTGCTCGAGGTCAACCCGAACGTCGTGGTGGTGCTGTCGAACGGCGGAGTGGTGGCGCTCCCGTTCGCCCGCAAGGTGCCCGCCCTGCTGGAGGCGTGGCTGCTCGGTCAGGCCGGGGGCAGCGCGACCGCCGACGTGCTGTTCGGCGACGTGAACCCGTCCGGCCGGCTGGCGGAGACGATCCCGCAGCGGCTGGAGGACACCCCGGCCTACGGCAGCTTCCCCGGCGAGCACGGACACGCCCGCTACGGCGAGGGCCTGCTGGTCGGCTATCGCTGGTACGACGAGAAGCAGCTCGCCGTGCGCTACCCGTTCGGGCACGGCCTCTCGTACACGACGTTCGCGTACGGCGACGCGGCCGCCGCGGTCCGCGAGGACGGCGACATCGTGGTCATGGTGCCCGTCACCAACACGGGGACGGTCGCGGGCCGCGAGGTCGTGCAGGTGTACACGTCCCTGCCCGGATCGGCGGTGCAGCGCCCGCCGCGGGAGCTGAAGGCCTTCGCGTCGGTGCTGCTGGCGCCCGGGGAGACCACCTCCGTCTCGCTGCGGATCCGCCGCTCCGAGCTCGCCTACTGGGATGTCCGGGTGGACCGCTGGATCGTCGAGGGCGGCGAGTACATCGTCGACGTCGGCGCCTCCAGCCGGGATCTGCGCATCTCGACCACGATCGGGGTGGAGGGCGACGAGGTCGCGCTGCCGGTGTCGCTGGACTCGTCCTTCGACGAGCTGCTGCAGGATCCCGTGGTCGGCGGCGAGCTGCGCGCGATGATCGAGGAGCGCTTCGGATCCGGCGAGAACCAGATGCTGAAGATGCTCGGCAACTTCCCGGTCGGCCGTCTGGACGGGTTCCCGCTCCCGCGGGAGGAGATGGTCGCGCTCGTCGAGCGGGCGCAGCAGGGCTGAGCGGATCCCGGCCCGGGCCAGCCGGGTCCGGCGGAGCTGAGCGGATCCGGCGGGGCTAACCGGGTCCGCCCTCGTCCTCCCCGGTGCCCAGCGAGAGCGGCCGCACGACCAGCCGACGACGGTCTCGCACCCACACCGCCCCGGTCTCGCGTTTCTCGGCGCGCGTGGAGAAGCGGTAGCGGTACGCCACGGCGCGCACCTGACGCGGGCGCTCGCCGCCGAACGGATCGTGTCCGAGCAGCCGCAGCGTGCGCGGATCCGCCTCGAGCAGCCGCACCAGGAGCATCGCGAACCAGTCCTCGTACATCCGGCCCAGGGGCAGGAACCACATCAGCCAGTCCAGCCGCAGGTGGTACGGCGCGAACTGACGGGGGGTGCGGCGCAGGTCGCCGGGCTTGCCCTTGAAGCCGTATTCCCGCCACTCCGCGGTCGCCGGATCCGCGTCCATCGTGCCCTCGATGACGATCTCGATCCGCTCCTTCGTGACCGTGCCGAACGCCCCGTAGGCGTTCGCGAGCTGCCAGCGGTTGAACGAGGCGTTCATGGCCTGGGTGCGGGAGAACAGGTTGCGCACGGCCGGTACCGAAAGCCACACATAGAGCAGGCCGACCGCGGTGGTGACGACGAGCCAGGGCAGCGACAAGCCGTCGATCGTCCACGGCAGCGCGGTCGCCAGGTGGTGAGGCGGGCCGAGGGGCAGCCCGATCGCGGAGAACGCGAGCACGATCGTGGCCCAGTTCAGCCAGGCGAAGTTGCCCGTGATCACCAGCCAGAGCTGGGTCGAGAGCACCACGACCGCCCCCGCCGCTCCGACGATCGCCGGCACGGGCCCGGGGATCCACAGGCCCAGGATCGGGGCGAGCAGCAGCCAGGGAGCGCCGAGCTGCGCGACATGGTTGCCGATTACCTCGAGGCGGTGGAACCAGGCAGGCAGCAGATGGGCCTGCCGGCTGAGCGGGCCCGGCATGGGCTGCGTCTCGTGGTGGTACATCAGGGCGGTGAGGTCGCGCCACTCGCGTCCGCCGCGGATCTTGATCATGCCGGCGCCGAACTCGAGCCGGATCACGAGCCACCAGAACAGCACGATGATCACGGTGGGCGGCGGCTGGGTCGCGGATCCGAGGAACGCGGCGAGGAATCCCGCTTCGAGCAGGAGCATCTCCCAGCCGAAGCCGTAGAAGGTCTGCCCGATCGAGGAGATCGACATGTAACCGAGCCACAGCAGCAGGAAGCAGGCCATCGGCACCCACGGTGCCGTGAGCTGGGGCAGCCCCGCCACGAGAGCCAGGGAGACCGCGATGCCCGCGACGCAGAGGGCGACGAGGCGGCGGTCGGTGTAGCGGACGCGGAGGAACAGCGTCGGCCGCAGCATCCGGCGGGCGCGGGCGGAGTTGCCGGCCCAGGCGAGCAGCTCGGGGGCGGGCAGCAGCCCGCGTTCGCCGAGCAGCGCGCGGAACTGGTTCAGCGTGCTGACGAAGGCGACGAGGTACAACGCGGCGATGCCCCTCTGCAGCACCTCCCGCGCGAATCCGAAATCGACCGCCGCGAAGCCGTCCATAGCGGAAGGCTACGCGCGACGCCCGGATCGGGACAGGCGGGTTGACAGACCGCTTCAGCGCCTCATCCGGGGTCGTTGAGCGGGCGAAACGAGACGAAACGCGGATCCTGCGGGGTGCCGCGTCTCGTCCCGGTCGCCTGCGGCGTCCTCGCTCGACGACCCCGCGAGAGACAGCCTGCTTCTTCAGTCCGCCTCAGGACTGGGGCAGGGCGGCGACCACGTCGATCTCGACGAGGATGTTCGCCAGCTGCGAGCCCACCGTGGTGCGCACGGGGTACGGGGCCGTGAAGAACTCCTGGTACGCCTCGTTGAACTCGGCGAAGTCGGCGAGATCCTGCAGGTGCACTGTCGACTTGACCACGTCGTCCATGGTCAGACCGTGCACGGCGAGCACCTTCTGGATGTTGCGCAGCACCTGGCGGGTCTGGTCTCCCACGTTGTCCGCGATCGCGTGGTCGTTCGCGGCGTCCTGCGGGCCGAAGCCGGCCGTGTACAGGAATCCGTTCGCGACGACGCCGTGGCTGTAGGGCCCGGCGGGGGTGGGGGCGCCTTCGGCGTAGAACCCGGTCTTGGGCATCTTCTTCTCCTTCTTCTCGGTTCGGTTCGGTTCATCCCAGCTGGTGGGAGATCTCTGCGGCGGTCTCGCGCAGGAGGGGCACACGCTGCTCGAGCTGCTCGCGGCTCTGGGCGGCGCGCAGGGCCGTGAGCGACAGTGCGCCGACGACGCCGGCGGACGTCACGATCGGCACCGCGACGCAGCCGACGAAGTCCTCGAACTCGGCGTCGTCGAACGCCCAGCCGCGACGTGCGGTGCGGGCGAGATCGGCGTCGAGGGCGGCGCGGGTGGTCAAGGTGCGGGCGGTGTGCGGATGCCAGTCGCAGTCGGCGAGCACGGCGTCGCGGCGGTCGGCCGGCAGCTCGGCGAGCACGGCCTTGCCGATGCCGCTGCAGTACGGCAGCACCGCGGCGCCGACGCGGGAGTACATCCGCACGCCGGCGGCGTCTTCGACCTTGTCGGCGTAGACGATCTCGTCGCCGATCAGCGCGCCCACGTGCACGGTGTTGCCCACGATGCGGTGCAGGCGCCGCACGTGCGCGAATGCGGCGCCGCGCAGGTCGAGCCGTTCGAGGGCCGCCCCGCCGAGCACGGCGAGCTTCATGCCGAGCGCGTAGCGTCCGTCTGCCTGCTTCCGCACGAAGCCGACGTGCTCCAGGCTCTGCAGCTCGCGGAACATGGTGGTGCGGTGGAGGCCGAACTCGGCGGCGAGCTCGACCACCGACGAGGGCTCGCCGGCGAGCGACGCCAGGATGCCGGCGGCCCGAGTGACGCTCTGCGACATGGGTCAGGCACCTCCCCGGCGCAGGCCCCGGCCGGGGAGCGCCCCGGTCAGCTCGCCCCCGGCGAGCACGCGGACACCGGCGACGAAGACGTCGTCGATGCCGACGGCGAGCTCGCCCGGGTTCTCATAGGTGGATCCGTCGGCCACGTTCTCGGGATCGACGAGCAGCAGGTCGGCGATCGCCTCCGCCTCGACGACGCCACGGCGGCCGAGGCGGAAGCGCCGCGCCGGCTGCGCGGAGAGGTGGTGCACGGCATCCGCCCACGACCACGTGCCGAGCTCGCGGACGAACTCGCGCAGGTAGCGCGCGAACGATCCCGCGGCGCGCGGATGCGGGTGGGCGCCGATGAAGATGCCGTCGGATCCGCCCACGTGTCCGGGATGCGCGAAGATGCGCGCCAGCTCCGTCGCGGGCCGCGGGTTGCGCACGGCCATGACCGCGCTGCTCTCCATGCGCGAAGCGGCGAGCACGTCGAGCGCGAAGTCCATCGGATCCTGGACCGCGCGGGCGGATGCCGCACGCAGGGTCAGTCCGTGCGCCCAGGCGTACTCGGATGCCGCGATGTGCGCGAGCGTGATCATGTCCGGCCAGTCCGGCCCCAGGCTCGGGCTGTTCGAGGCGCGCCGGACGCACGCCGCGTGCAGGGCCTGCCGCCCGCCGGCGTCGCGGATGCGGGCGACGGCCTCGTCGGCGGTGAGGGCTGAGACCTCCGGCGGCAGCAGGGGCATGCCCAACAGCGTGCAACCGCGGATGTACGGGTACGCGTCGAAGGTCGCGTCGACGCCGGCCTCGGCGAGCGCGTCGAGCTGAGACAGCACGATGTCGGCGTCGGCATGCAGGTGCGAGACGTGCACGGGCAGCGGGGCGCCGGCGAGCCGGGCGGCGAGACGCGAGATCTCGGCCATCTCGGTGATCCCGGCCGCCGTGTTCGCCTCGTATCCGCCGCGCATGTGGCTGACGTACACGCCGCCGGCCGCGGCCACCGGCCTGCACAGCGCGGCGATCTCGTCGGCGTCCTGGAAGATGCCCGGCACGTAGTCCAGCCCCGTCGACAGGCCCAGCGCACCGTCGGCCATGCCCTGCGCCACGAGCTCGATCATGCGGGCGCGCTCCGCGTCGGAGGCGGGGCCGCTGCGCCGGCCGCACACCTCGAAGCGCACGGTGCCGGCGGGCACCAGATACCCGGCGTTGAGGGCGGACGCGCCGTCGACCGCCGCCAGCAGCTCGGCGACGCCGCCGCCGCGGTAGACCGGGTGCGGTCCGTTGATCGCGGCGAAATAGCTGCTCGCGTACGCGCCGTCGCCGGGGGCGTACGAGACGCCGTCCTGTCCGCCGATGATCGTGGTCACGCCCTGGCGCAGCAGCGCCCTGGTGACCTCGGGGTCGCGCAGCAGACCGTCGGCGTGCGAGTGCGCATCGACGAAGCCGGGCAGCACGAGCCGCCCGGATGCGTCGATCACCAGGTCGCCGTCGCGCGCCTCGATCTCGCCGACCCCGGTGATCGCCGGGCCGTCGACGGCGACGTCGGCGCGCGCGGTGCCGGACGGCGTGACCACGGAACCACCGCGCAGGACTGTACGACCGGACATGACGCTCCTCGGAGGCCTCAGAAGTAGGTGCGGACGAGGCTGGTGACCACACCGGACTCGAGGGAGTCGACGACGGGCAGCACGCGCCACTTGTCGAAGGCGGTGCAGGGGTGGGAGAGGCCGAAGCGCACGACCGACCCGACGGCCAGCGGGTCGTTCGACCGCACGTACGAGTGCTGGTCGTTCATGGCCGAGACGCCGGCCTCGACCGGCTGCCAGGGCCCGGCGAGGTCGGCGGCGACGGCACGCGGGATCGGCAGCCCTTCGTCATAGGGCAGGTCGCGCTTGCCCGCGTCCACCAGGGAGAGGCCGGGCTCGGGGCTGGAGACGACGCGGGCGATGCCGTGCATCGCGCTCACGAAGCGGGGCCCCTCACCTGGTCCCCCTTCGTCGAACGGCGAGATGCCGCGGTAGAACCCGTCGTCGTGCACGATGTAGGCGCCGGAGCGCAGGGTGAAGCGGGTCCGTCCGTCGCGCTCGGCGGCGGCCCAGACGTCGGCGACGATCTCGAAGTAGGCGCTGCCGCCGGCGGTGACGTACACCTCGCCGTCGTCGTAGAGCGGCGTGATCGCACGATGCAGGGCGAGCTGCGTCTCGAGGTAGGTGCGCACGGCGGCGAGGCCCTCGGGCGAGCGGTCGTGCGCGAGACTGCCCTCGTAGCCGGCCACGCCGGCCAGCCGCAGCACGTCCGACGCGGCGATGCGCTGCGCGATCGCGACGGCCTCCTCGACCGAGCGCGCACCCGTGCGCCCGCCTGCGGCGCCCAGCTCGACGCACACATCGATCGGGCGTGGCAGCTCGACACCGTTCAACGCGCTCTCCATCGCGTCGACGGTGACGAGCGAGTCGGCCCAGCAGACGAACCGGAAGCCGGGGTCGGCGAGCTCGCCGGCGAGCCAGGTCAGCGCTCGGGCGTCGACCGCGGCGTTGGCGAGCATGATCGAGTCGAGGCCGAGGTCGCGTCCGGTGCGCACCTGCCCCATGGTCGCGAGGGTGATGCCGAGCGCGCCGGCATCGGTCTGGCGCTTCCACAGCTCGGGGGCCATCGTGGTCTTGCCGTGCGGCATGATCTCCAGGCCGCGCTCGGCGCACCATGCGGCCATGGTCGCGACGTTCGCCCGCATGCCGGCGTCGTCGAGCACGATCAGCGGCGTCCAGAACTCGTCCAGACGCGGCTTCGTCGCGAGGAAGGCGGATGCGGTCATTCCGATCGCGCGCGCCGGGATCCCCTTGTCCCGCGCCGTCAGCAGTTCGTCGTCCCGATGGTTCATCTCACGCCTTCCATCCTTGTTGTGCACATGCCGCAACATCAGTTGCACTCTGCGCACACGCCGCCTCATCATGGTAACCGTGTTCGAGACCTCCGCACCACGCCTGATCGCCATCGGCGAGACGATGGCCCTGATTACCCCTGCCCACGCGGAGGCGCTCGCCACCGCCCGGGACGTGCGGCTGCTCATCGGCGGCGCCGAGTCGAACGTGGCGATCCACGCCGCGCACCTCGGCATCCCGACCGCCTGGGTCAGCGCCGTCGGCGACGACGCGCTCGGGGTGCGAGTGCGCGACGAGGTCGCCCGCCACGGCGTCGACGTCGGCTGGGTCGTCGACGACCCCACCGCGCCGACCGGCGTGTACTTCAAGGACCCGGGTCACGGCGTGCTCTACTACCGCCGCGGCTCGGCCGCCTCCGCGATGGGCCCCGCCATCGTCGCCGACGTGCCGCTCGAGCAGGCCGATCTCGTGCACGTCTCCGGCATCACCCCCGCGCTCTCGCCCTCCTGCGCCGCGCTCATCGACACCGTCTTCGACCGCGTCGGCGCCGGATCCGGCGTCGTGAGCTTCGACGTCAACCACCGCGCGGCCCTCTGGGCGCCCGAGGCGGCCGGTCCGGCGGCGCCGACCCTGCTCGCGCTCGCACGCCGCGCCGATCTCGTGTTCGTCGGCCTCGACGAGGCGGAGGGCCTGTGGGGCACGGTCGACGCCGATGCGGTGCGCGCGCTGATCCCCTCCCCGCAGCTGCTCGTCGTCAAGGACGGCGATGTGGGAGCCACCGAGTTCCACCGCACGGACGGCGCGGATGTGCGGACCTTCGCACCCGCGATCAAGACCGAGGTCGTCGAGGCCGTCGGCGCGGGCGACGCGTTCGCCGCCGGCTACCTGGCCGCCCATCTGCAGGGCGCCGAGGCCGCAGAGCGCCTCGCCGCCGGTCACCGCCGGGCGCACCTCGTGCTGCAGTCCACCGGCGACCTGCTGCCCGACTGAGAAGACCGCGCCGCGCCGAGCGGGCGCAGCGAGACGAAGCGAAAGGCCCCCGACCATGACCGACAACTCCGCATTCGACGAGATCTTCCGCGATGTGCCCTTGATGGCGATCCTGCGCGGAATGGGAGTCGAGCGCACCCTCGCCACCGCGACCCGCGCCTGGGACCTCGGCATCACGGCCGTCGAGGTGCCCGTGCAGACGCCGACCGACGTCGAGGCCCTGCGCGTGCTCGCCGAAGCCGCCCGCGAACGCGGTCTGACCGTGGGAGCGGGCACCGTCGTGTCGCTCGAGCACGTGCGCCAGGCCGCCGAGGCGGGCGCCGCGTTCACCGTGAGCCCGGGCCTCGACCTCGACGTGGTGCGGGCCTCGCACGAGGCGGGCCTGCCGTCGCTGCCCGGCGTCTCGACCGCCTCCGAAGTGCAGCGCGCGCTGGGCGGCGGGCTCACCTGGCTGAAGGCGTTCCCGGCGTCGCTGCTGGGCACCGGCTGGTTCCCCGCGATGCGCGGCCCCTTCCCGCAGGCGAAGTTCGTCGCCACGGGTGGCATGGACTCCGGCAACGCCCGGGCGTACCTCGACGCGGGCGTGCGGGTCGTCGCCGTCGGCTCCGCACTGGAGGACGAGGCGCAGCTTCCTGCGCTGGCCGAACTGCTCGGCTGAGCGCGCCCGGATCCGATCCCGCTCCCGGCGTTCCGCGTCGGGGGCGGTATCTTCTGCGCGGGACGGCACACCGAGCGTCGCCGCGCAGCCGGGGACGACAGCGCGCCCTGCCGCCGCACGCACGGCCCGTCCNGGCAGGAGGGGTCGTGCGCCCGTCGGCAGGGCGCGCACCGGGGTCATGACGATCAGGCGTCGGCCCCGACCCGCGGGGCGATGACCAGCTCGTGCAGCCGGCCCGCGCCCTCGACGTCAGGCCGGATGGACGCGAGCATCGTCGCGATGACGCCGACGATCGCGATCACCGCGGCGTAGATCACGACGGGCCAGATCGCTCCTCCGGCGGCGGCGACCAGCGCCGTGCAGATGAAGGGGGCAAGACCACCGCCGAGGGTGTTCGAGATCTGGTAGCCGATGTTGACGCCGGTGGTGCGCGCCTCCGGGTCGAACATCTCCGCCAGCATCGTCGCGAGGGTCGCCTGCATCGCGACGCCGAACACGACGAAGCCGAGGATCTGGCCCAGCCAGATCAGCCACATGTTGCCGGTGCTGAAGAGCATGAAGGCGGGGTAGACCATCGCGGCGAATCCGAGGCAACCGATGATGTACACCGTGCGACGACCGATCCGGTCCGAGATCGCGCCCCAGAGCGGGGCGACGACGATCTGCAGCAGACCCACCAGCATGGTTCCCGCGAAGCCCATCCACGCCGGCAGGTGCTTGTTGCTCACCATGAAGGCGAGGCCGTAGGTGAGCACGACGTAGCCGGCGATCGACTGCGGCAGTCCGATGAGGATGCCCATGATCGCGTTCTTCGGGTGACGGAACGTCTCGACGAGGGGGTTCGGCTTCTTGCCGGTGGCGTTCAGATGCAGGGCCTGGGTCTCGGTGAACTCATCGGAGTCCTCGAGGTGGCGGCGCAGGATCACGGCGGCGATCGCGAGCACGATCGAGAACACGAACGGGATCCGCCACCCCCACTCGATGAACCACGAGCCGGGCGTCAGCCCGAGCCCGGCCATGAGACCGCCGGAGACGACGTTGGCGATGCCGGCGCCGCTGATCAGGAAGGCGCCGTACAGCCCCTTCTTGCCGATCGGCGCGGCCTCGACGACCATCGTCGCCGCACCGCCCATCTCACCGCCGACGAAGAAGCCCTGGAACAAGCGGCACACCAGGAGCAGGATCGGCGCGGCGATGCCGATCGCGTGGTCCGGCGGGATGAGGCCGATGGCGGTCGTCGCGAGCCCCATGCCGATCACGGTGCTCATCAGCACGACCTTGCGGCCGACGCGGTCGCCGATGAAGCCCCAGATGACGCCGCCGACGGGACGCAGGAAGAATCCGACCGCGAATGTCGCGAACGACGAGAGCTGAGCGACCACCGGGTCGTCGGAGGAGAAGAACACCGCGGGGAAGACCGCGGCCGACGCGAGACCGTAGAGGTAGTAGTCGTAGTACTCGATGAGTGTGCCGATCGCGCCACCGGCGACGGTCTTGCGCTGGTGGGGCGTCAGGCCGCGTGATGCGCCTCTAGCCATGGGAGCCTCCTTGCTCGGGAACTGCGGGAGAGATCGGGGTCAACCCTCGACGTGACAGGCTGTCGTCGCTAAGATAGCCGCGATGTAGACAGTATGTCTACTGGTTGGACTTTTTGTAAAGTGGAGGTGGATGATGGCGACTCCGGCGACGATGGAAGCCGCTGCGACCGCGCTGGCGGGCGATGCCGCCCGCCAGACGTACGAGAGCGCCGAAGAGGTGCTGTGGCTGTACCGCCCGGTGATGCGGGCGCTGGCCACGGCCGCCGGGCCCTCGGTCGAGGTCGTGCTGCACAACCTCGACGGCGCCGACGTCGATCTCGGGCACACCATCATGGCCATCGAGAACGGCCACGTCACCGGTCGCGCCGTCGGCGGGCCATCGACGTCGCTGGGCCTCGATGTCATGAAGGACAGGCAGAAGGACCACGACGCCTTCGGGTACCGCGGCTTCACGAGCGACGGCCGCGAGCTGCGCTGCTCGTCGGTGTACTTCCGCAACGCGGCCGGCGACATCATCGCCTCGTTCTGCATCAACGTCGACCTCAGCCCGATCCAGCAGGCCAGGAACATGCTCGAGGCCCTGCTCCCCCTGGCGGGCACGGCTGACAACGGCCCCCGCGAGCACTTCGGCAGCGACCTGGTGTCGGTGATGGACTCGATGATCACCGAGGCGATCGCCGAGATCGGCCGTCCCGTCGAGCAGATGTCGCGCGACGACAAGATCACGGTGCTCGAGCGTCTCGACCAGCGCGGAGCCACCCAGATGCGCAAGTCGATCGAGACGATCGCGAAACGGCTGAGCATCTCGCGGGTGACCGCGTACGCCTATCTCGACGAGGCCCGCACCCGCGGCTGAGCCGGAGGAGGATGATGCAGATGAGCGCAGAAGATCTCGCCGCAGCAGACGGCGGATCCATCGCCGCGCGGCTCGCGCACGTCGACGCGCGCCTCGCGTACGAGATCGACGTGGTCGCGGCGGCACAGGCCGTCGAGGCCGGCCGCGCCGTGCTCGTCGACACGCGCCGCCGGGAGTCGTGGGATCACGGCCACGTCGCCGGCGCGCTGCACCTGCCCACGCAGGGCCTGGCTGCGCGGATCGACGAGCTCCCCCGCGAGCGCACGCTGATCGTCTACGGCTGGGGTCCGGGCTGCAACGGCGCGACGGCGACCGCCCGCATCCTGCTCGCCGCCGGTCTGGACACCCGCGAGCTGCTCGGCGGGTACGAGTACTGGGCGCGCAACGGCTACGCGACCGAGGCGGGCGGGGTCGTCACGCGCCGCACGCCCGATCCCCTGGTCACCGCCGAGGTCTGAGCCGGCGGCAGGCGGGCGGGGTCGTCACGCGCCGCACGCCCGATCCCCTGGTCACCGCCGAGGTCTGAGCCGGCGGCAGGCAGGTGAGTCCTGCCTCCACACCGCGGGAGCGCGACGCCTGCACGACGACGCGACGCCTGCACGATCCGATCGCGGATCCGGTCGTGCATCCGTGTCGGGGTCGTGCAGGCGTCGCCGCTGCGTGGGTGGGAAGCGGGCCTACTTCTTCAGCCAGGCGAACTCGTCGCCGTACTTCTTGATCCACGCGTCGATCGCCTGCGGCTCCTTGCCCTCGCCGAACTCGTTCACGACCGTGTCCTCGAGTGAGCCGTACTGGGCGTCGTCGAGCTTGATCTTCGAGATCAGCTTCGCCGCATCCGGGTGCTTCTCGGCGAAGCCCTTCGATCCGAGGAAGTGCAGGCCCTCGGGCTTGCCCATCGCGCCCTTCGGATCCTTGAGGTCCTTCACCGGGAAGGCGCTGTTGGCCCAGAACGGACGCCACAGCGTCACCGCGATGTCCTGCTTCTTCTCGGTCGCCGACTTCAGCTCGGTGAGCATCGCGGCGGTCGAGGATGTGACCAGCTGGTACTCGCCGTCGAGGCCGTACTCGGGCATCATCTTCTGGGTCTGGGCGGTGAGACCCGCGCCCGGCTCGATGCCGATGATCTTGCCGCCGAAGTCCGCACCCTTGCCCTTGAGCTGGTCGATCGAATCGATCTTCGTGTAGGTCGGGACCGCGATGGTGAGCCGGGCGTTGCCGTAGTACGTGTCGAGGTCGTCGATCGAGCCCTTGTACTTGTCCATGTACGCCTTCTGGGTGACCTCCGGCCACGCCGACGGGAAGATGTCCACGTCGCCCTGCGACAGCCCCGCGTAGAGCGGGCCGGCGTCGGAGAGCGTCTGCATCTTCACGTCGTAGCCGAGCTTGCCGAGCTGATCCTGCAGCAGGTACGCGGTACTCAGACCGTCGGTCCAGCTGGGCAGGAACCCGATCGTGATCGTGCCCTTGCTGCCGGAGCCTGAGCCGTGCGAGGGCGCCTTGCCCGCCAGCTCGAGCGTACCGCCGGCACCGTCGCTCGCGCAGCCGGCCAGGGCCAGGGCGGCCGCGACGCCGAGCGCCGCGAGGGTTGCGATCCTGCTCTTACGCATGCTGCAGCTCCTTCTCTTCGGCGGACAGTTCCGGGGCCTGTCCGGCGAGCGCGGCCACCGCGGCCAGGCGCCGGGCGGCACGGCGGCGTCTCAGGATCCCGAGCAGAGACGCGGGGTGCTCCCCCAGCGAGCCCAGAGACGCCGTCACGCGGTCGAGGAAGACCGCGATCAGCACGACGCCCAGTCCGGCCTCGACACCCTTGGCGATGTTGACGGTGGAGATCGCCTCGACCACCAGCTTGCCGAGCCCGTCCGCACCGGCCATGCCGGCGATCACCGCCATCGACAGCGCGAGCATGATCACCTGGTTGACGCCGGCGAGGATCGTCGGCATCGCGAGCGGCAGCTGGATCCCGCGCAGGATCTGCCCCGGCGTGGCGCCGAACGACTGCCCGGCCTCGACCGTCTCAGAGTCGACGCCGCGGATGCCGAGCTCGGTGAAGCGGACCCCCGGGGGCAGGGCGAAGATGACCGTGGCCACGAGGCCGGGCACGACGCCGATGCTGAAGAACACGATCGCGGGGATCAGGTAGACGAAGGCGGGCATCGTCTGCATGAAGTCGAGCACGGGCTTGAGCACCGCGCGCACGGTGGCGTTGCGGGCCGACCAGATGCCGAGCGGGATCGCGATCGCCACCGCGACCGCTCCCGCGACGAGCACCAGCGCGAGCGTCTGCATCGCGGCGACCCACAAGCCCATCGCGACGATCAGCCCGAAGGAGATCACGGTGCCGATCGCCAGGCGCCAGGAACGCACGAGCCAGGCGACGAGCGCCGCGATGATGATCACGACGTAGAACCACGGCATCAGCAGCACGAAGCTCAGACCGTCGACGAGGAACGACACCACGGTCGAGATGACGTGCAGCAGACCGTCGAGGTTGGCCTTGATCCAGTCGACCGCGACAGCGACCCAGGATCCGATGGGCAGGACGTTCATCGGGTGACCTCCTCGTTCGGCGCGTCCGGGGTGGACGACGTGGTCGTTGTCGTTCCGGTCGTGGGCGCGGTCCACCCGTCGTCGAGGATGGCGTCGACCTCCGCCTGCGGCAGCGGCAGCACCGGCAGGTTGATCTCGCCCGTCGCGCCAGGGCCGGGGCCGAGGGCGGCGAGCAGGGTGATGCGCGGGATGACGCCGACAAGGCGGCCCTCCGCATCGGCGACCGCGAGAGGCAGCGGCGACTCGATGGCCGGGATGAAGAGGTTCATCAGGACCTCGTTCTCGTCGACGACCTGCGAGGCGGGCTTGAGCACCGAGGTGATCCTGCTCTCGCCGCGACGGATCAGCTTGACGACGTCGCGGTCGGTGACGATGCCGATCAGCTTCCGGTCGCGGCCGACGACGTACGTCGCGGACATGAACGCGTCGCGCATCTGCTTGAGCGCGGTGCGCGGACCGGCGCTCTCGGAGACGACGGGGCGCGGGCGCTCCATCACGTTCGCGGCGGTGAGCACGCGGGCGCGATCGACGTCCTGCACGAACTGCTCGACGTAGCTGTTGGCCGGGTCCGTGAGGATGTCCTCCGGCGTGCCGATCTGCACGATGCGGCCGTCGCGCATCACGGCGATGCGGTCCCCGAGGAACATGGCCTCGTTCAGGTCGTGCGTGATGAAGACGATGGTCTTCTGCAGCTTCTGCTGCAGCTCGAGCAGCTGCTCCTGCATCTCACGGCGGATCAGCGGATCCAGCGCGCTGAACGCCTCGTCCATCAGCAGGATGTCGGTGTCGGCGGCGAGCGCACGGGCGATGCCGACCCGCTGCTGCATGCCGCCGGAGAGCTCGGACGGCAGCTTCTCGCCCTGCCCGTCCAGGCCGACGAGCGTGAGGATCTCCTCCGCCTTGGCCAGGCGCTCGGCCTTGCCGATGCCCTTCAGCTCGAGCGGATACGCGACGTTCGCGGCCACGGTGCGGTGCGGCAGCAGCGCGAAGTGCTGGAACACCATCGACACCCGGTCGCGACGGATCTCGCGCAGCCGCGAGGCCGGGATCCCGGTGATCGGATCCCCAGTGACGAGGACGGATCCGTCCGTGGCCTCGTGCAAGCCGTTGAGCATGCGGATGATCGTCGACTTGCCGGATCCGGACAGGCCCATGATCACGAAGATCTCACCGCGGTTCACGGTGAAGCTCGCGTCGATGACGGCGGCGGTGCCCGCATCGAGTACCTCGGATCGGGTCTCGCCGGACTTCAGCCGGCGGACGGCCTGGTTCGGATGACGACCGAACACTTTGAACAGATGGCGCGCTTCAAGAGCGGTTTCGGACACGTTTCCCCCGCGGCCTCACCGAATCGGGAGGCGTGCATCGGTCACGCCCGGGTGACGATCACAGGGCCGCTTCGAAAAAGCCGTGCTGGCGGCGCAGGAGGAGGATTTCGGATCCTCGACAGAGATCATCGACCGTACGCCCACGCCTCTTCGTGCACAGCAGAATCGAAAGAAGGACGCGACCGCGGACTGGTCTTGGGCCGTGAGGCCCGCGTTCCAACGTAACGAGATGCTGATCCGGAGGCAAATCCGGGAGCCAGTGCTCAGCATGTGCGCGGTCGGCGGGGCGGTGATCCCGCGCAGGCCTGATGGGGTCGTCGACGTGGCGTCCGCGGCCGGCCTGGCCCGCCTACGGCCCTCCGAGCGCCATGCGCGGCGAATTCACAGCTCCAGAATTGGACTTTATCGAACAAATCTTCGATTGTTTGGTAGACTGGGGGCATGACCAGCACCCTGGATCCGCTTTTGGAGGCCATTCGGCTTCTGGCGCGGGTGTGGGGTGATGCGGCTTCGGGGGCGGATCTGTCGCGGGCGCAGCTGGTGGCCGTGAATGATGCGTTGGGGCTCGTGAAGCGGTCTTCGGACGCGGTGCTTGTGGAGGTCGCGGCGGGGATCGCGCGGGAGTCGCGTCGGGAGCTGGGGCCGGCGTCGTTGGCGAGGCAGCAGGGCTTCCGGTCGCCGGCGCAGTTGATCGCGACGACCACGGGCGCGTCGACTGGGGATGCGGCCCGGCTGGTGAAGGTCGGGGAGGCGATCGCGCCGCGGACGAATCTGATCGGTGAGAGGCTGCCGGCGAAGTTCCCCGCCGTGCGGGAGGCGCTGTCGTCGGGGCGGATCGGCGCGGTCGCGGCGAGCATGCTCGTGACGTTCTTGGATCGGATGATCGTGAAGGCGGGCCGTGGGGCTGTCGGCCGGGCGGAGGAGCTGCTGGTGGAGAAGGCGCCCGGGTTGTCGCTGGACGAGGTGCGGCGCATGATCACCCGGATGGAGGCGCACCTGGATCCTGACGGTGTCGCACCCCGCGAGGACGAGCTGCGGGCGCGGGCATCGCTGACGATGTTCGAGCGCGACGGGATGCTGCACCTGAACGCCGTGCTCGATCCGGCGCGAGGCGCGCCCGTGCAGGCC
This sequence comes from Microbacterium sp. 22242, assembly GCF_052045495.1. NCBI lineage: Bacteria > Bacillati > Actinomycetota > Actinomycetes > Micrococcales > Microbacteriaceae > Microbacterium > Microbacterium sp. 22242. The sequence continues at coordinate 82,938 of NZ_JBQEOZ010000006.1, forward strand.
GCGATCCGCGGCTACGTGTCGGCGGAGTTCGCCGCGAAGCGCGACGGCCGCGACCCGGACGCACCCGACGCCGACCACAGGACCGTGGGACAGCTCCAGGCCGACGGCCTCCTCCACATCGCCGAGCATGCCCTGACCTGCGAGAGCAGGGGAACGCTCAACGGCGCGACCGTGGTCGTCCGCGTGGACGCGAAAGACCTAGAGACCGGCGTCGGGCACGGGCTCATCGACGGCATCGAGCAGCCCGTCGGCATCGACACCGTGCGACGGATGGCTGCCGGTGGCGGCGTCATCCCCTGGGTGTGCGGGAACGACGGAGAAATCCTGAACTGGGGACGTCGCCGCCGTCTGTTCAGCCGGGCTCAACGCCTCGCCCTCGTCGAACGCGACGGCGGCTGCGCGTTCTGCGGCCTCCCGCCCGGAATGACGAAAGCCCACCACGTCGACTGGTGGAAACGCGACCACGGCAGCACCGATCTCGACAACGGGGTCCTGCTCTGCGAGACCTGTCACCACCTCATCCACGACAACGGCTGGGACATCCGGGTCGACGGGATCGGCGTCCGGGCGAAGGTCTGGTTCCTGCCACCACCCGGCTCCGGAGCACCACCCCGCCTCGGCGCACGCTCCCGCACCGAACTCAGCGCCTGATCCGTCGCTCCCGTGAGCCGCGACGGCGTCGGCACAGCGACGGCCCGCCGGGCTCGCGCCGGCACGGCGGCCCGCCGGGCTCGCGCCCGCGCCGATCGGGACGCAGCATGGTCAGCAGCGCCGCACGCCGGGCCCGCACCCGCACTGATCGAGGCGCAGCACGGTCAGCCGCGCCGCGCGGTCCCTCCCGCACCCGCGCCGTTCGAGGCGCGGCACGGTCAGCGCCGGACCGACCGGGTGACCGTGAATTTCGGGGTGCGAGTGAGCTGCTCGGTCCTGCCGACGGCGGCAGAGAGCGCGCGGCGGTGATCGAGGTGCGAATTGAACACAGTCCACACCTCACCGCCCGGCCGCAACAGGCGGGCGGCCGCATCGATCAGCCGGCGCCCTGCGCCCTCGTGCACACTGGCGCCGAGATGGAACGGCGGGTTCAGCAGGATCAGGTCGACGGATCCGCTCGGGATCGCGGACCCGGCATCACCGAGAGCCACGGTCACCCGATCGGCCACGCCGTTCACCGACATCGTGTCGCGGGCCGAGCGCACAGCCGCCGCCGAGCGGTCGGTCGCGATCACGCGCGCCTCAGGCACGGCGAGAGCGAGGGACGCGGCGAGAGCCCCCGTCCCGCAGCCCAGGTCGACGGCGGTGAAGCCGTCGCGTCGAGAGAGGGCGGCGAGTTCTGCGGAGCGCTCACGCATCGCCTCGAGCAGGACGCGGGTGCCGATGTCGATCCGCTCACCGGCGAAGGCCCCGCCGTGCGCGCACAGCGTGAGCCCGAACTCGGGGTGGGCCGCCGACACCGGGAACGGCGGGCGCTCCGGCAGTGGCAGCGGATCGGCGACGACGATCAGGCGCGACTTCCGCTCGGCGCGCTGCGGCTGCACGAGCCCGAAGAAACGGGCGAGCACCTCGTTCTGCGCCGGCGTCATGTGCTTGACGCGCCCGCCGGCGAGGAGCACGACGTCGGGTGCGGCCCAGCGGGCGACCGCGTCGGCGATCTCCTCGAGCTCGGCCAGGCCCTTCGGCAGCTGCAGCAGGACCAGTCGCGCGTCGTGCAGCAGCTCCTCGTCCAGCTCATGCGCCGCGCATCCGGTGATCCCGAGCTCGGCCGCGTTCCGCTCCAGCGCGCGCCGGCCCGTCACCAGGTCCTGGTGCACGCGGATCCCGGCCAGGCCCGCGGCGAGGAGCGGCAGTGTGAGCGCGCCGTACCCGTCGCCGATCACCGTGATCGCGGATCCGGATAGTCCTCGGTCGGCAGCGGCGGACAGCGCCCGGGCGACGAGCAGCTCGTCGGTCGCGTCCCACGCCTGCAGGCTGGGCGCCTCGACGTCGGGGAACCGGCGCAGGCGCGGGTAGGGGAAGTCGGGCACCCGATCAGCGTACGGGCAGGGCCGGCCGGTGCGGCCCGGGGGGATACTGGAGCGGATGAGTGCAACGCTGACCGTCACCGAGGTGGTTCTCCCCACGGCCGCCCTCGGACCGGTGAACCCGCTCCCGGCCGTCGCCGCCATGCCGCAGGCGCCGTACCGTGCCTCGACCGAGGGACTGCCCGCGGAGATCGCGGCGAACATCCGGTACGGACAGGTCTCCTCGATCCACCCGTACCTGCTGCAGGACGGCTACGGCCGCGAGCGCACACCAGCGCCGATGCGGGTCGCCGTGCTCGAGAACGACCGGCTGCGCGCGGAATTCGCGCTCGACCTCGGCGGCAGGCTGGTGCGGCTGCTCGACAAGGCGACGGGCCGCGACCTCGTGTACCGCAACGCGATCCTGCAGCCTGCCAACCTGGCTCTGCGCGACGCCTGGTTCTCCGGCGGTGTGGAGTGGAACCTCGGCATGCGCGGGCATTGGCCGCTCACCGCCGCGCCGCTGTATGCGGCCGAGATCACCGGCGCCGACGGCGAGCCGATCCTGCGGATGTGGGAGTACGAGCGGGTGCGCGGGCTGATCCTCCAGCTCGATGCGACGCTCGACGCCGGCGCCGCCGCGCTGCACGTGCGGGTGCGCGTCCGCAATCCGCGCGATCGCGAGACCGGGATGTACTGGTGGACGAACATCGCCGTCGCGCAGGCGGAGGGCAGCCGAGTGTTCGCCCCCGCGACCAACGCCTATGTGACCGGTTACGACGGGCTTCTCCGCACGGTCGATCTGGCGGAGGCCGACCCGCGCCGTCCGGCCACGGCCCCTGCCGCTGCCGACTTCTTCTTCGACCTGGCCCCCGGGCTGGCGGCGGACCCGTCGGCCCGGCCATGGATCGCGGCGCTCGACGGAGACGGATCCGGCCTCGCGCACGTCTCCACCGCTCCGCTCACGGGACGCAAGCTCTTCGTGTGGGGCGACACGGTCGGCGGACGGCGCTGGTGCGAATGGCTCGGCGGAGACACCGGCGCGTACTTCGAGATCCAGGCGGGCCTCGCGGCCACGCAGTACGAGCATCTGCGGATGCCCGCCGGCGCGACCTGGGAATGGATCGAGACGTTCCTGCCGCTGACCGTTCAGGATCCTCTCCCCGGCGGATGGGCGGAGGCCTCCGGGTTCGTCGGCGAACAGGTCGCGCGGGCGGCGGACGGGCTCGGATCCGCGACGATCGCCCGACTCGAGACCGCGGCGGACGTCGCCCCGGGCGCTCTGCTGTCGGTCGGATCCCCCTGGGGCGCGCTCGAGCAGGAGCTCGCGGCGCGCACCGGGTCGCCCTGGTCGGGGCTGCCAGGGGTGCGGTTCTCCCGGGAGGGCACCGACGGCGCGTACTGGGCCGCACTGCTCGACGGCACGGCCACGGAGGCGTTCGATCGGGCGGACGCCAGGATCCCGCCCGCCTCCTACACCATGGGCGAGGAGTGGGATCGCCTGCTCGCCGAGGCACCGGCCTCCTGGTTGACCCACTATCACCGCGCGGTCATCGCGCATGCGCGGGGCGAGCACGGCACGGCGGTGTCGCATTACGAATCCTCGCTGCGGCAGCGGCGCACGCCGTGGGCGCTGCGCGGGCTCGGTCTCGCTCTGCGGCAGTCGCACGGAGGCAGCGCCGCGCAGGCGGCCGGCGTGGCGCGGCTCGTCGAGGCGCGCGAGCTCGCCCCCGAGCTGGCGCCGCTCGCCCTCGAACTCGCCGACGCCCTGCTCGCGGACGGCAGGGCGCAGGAGGCCATGACGCTCGTCGACGGCCTGGTGGCGGAGCTGCGCGCGCTCGGCCGGTTCACGGTCGTCGCGGTCCGCGCCGCCCTCGCCACAGGCGATCGGGAGACGGCAGGACGGATCCTCGAGGAGGGCTTCGAGGTGCCGAATCTGCGGGAGGGCGAGCTGAGCCTGTCCGCACTGTGGCGGGAGACGTTCCCCGACCGCCCCGTCCCGGCCCGGTACGACTTCGAGATGAGCCCCGGGGACTGAGTCGCCGGGCGCCGCCGCGATCTCCGCGGCATCGAGAACAGGCAGTCAGCCCTGCATCCTCGGGTCCTCGGACGGATCGCGATACCTGGGCGGGCAGCCGCCATCCTTCGCGGACGGGCTGAGCTCGAAGTGCCAGGCCTCGTTGTCGTAGGTGCGGCACAGCCCGAACCGCGCTCCCTTGCGGTCGAGCCAGTCCGCCGCCGCGTACGGTGCGATGTCGACCGCCTCGCCCTTCACGTGCGCCGAGGTGGCAGGGGTGCCGACCCAGCGCCCCGCCTCCTGCTCGGATCCGTACTTCTGCACGGCCTCGCGGAGCAGCCACGCCTGATACGCGCGGGATCGCCACCCGCTCGCGATCCGGAGCGTGATGCCGTCCTCCGCTGCCGCCGCCGAGGCGTCGCCCAGGGCGTCCCGCAGGGCGGGATCCAGGCGGGTCACGGCCGGCGCGGATCCATCGGCCGACGACACCGAATCGCCGTCGGGGATGTATCCGTCCTCGGCCGTGGGCATGCCGCCGTTGCGCGCCGAGGCGGATCCTGCGCCGTCGCCGGTGATCGGCTCGGCGACGACCGCCCCGCTCCGCTCCGCGCTCGCGGCCGCGGTAACCGCGGTCATGGCGCCGCCGAGGAGGAGCCCGACCGCGGCCATGACCAGCGTGAGGCGCAGCGGCCTGATCCGGCGCGCGGCGGTCGGCCGGGCGGGGCGTGGCGTGCGGAGAGGGACGGTCTTCGTATCCATGCGCTCCACCCCATCGCGCGGCGCGTTGCGAGGCCGTATGCGCTTCTCGATACGCCCGCGATATGCCCGCCTGCATAGGCTTCTGGCATGCGCGTACTGATCGTCGAGGACGAGCCCTCGCTGGCGGGAGCCGTCCGCGACGGCCTGCGACTCGCGGCGATCGCCGCCGACATCGCCGGCGACGGGAACACCGCGCTCGAGCTGCTGGACCTCAACCCCTACGACGTCGCGGTGCTCGACCGCGACATCCCCGGGCCGTCCGGCGACGACATCGCGCAGGCGATCATCGCCTCGGGATCCGGCACGCCGATCCTCATGCTGACCGCGGCCGACCGTCTCGACGACAAGGCCACCGGGTTCGAGCTCGGCGCCGACGACTACCTCACCAAGCCGTTCGAGATGCGGGAGCTGATCCTGCGGATCCGCGCCCTCGCCCGCCGCGCGCCGCGGTCGACGCCGCCCGTGCACGAGCTGGCCGGGATCCGGCTCGACGCGTTCCGCCGCGAGGTGTACCGCGACGGTCGCTACGTCCCGCTGACACGCAAGCAGTTCGCCGTGCTGCAGGTGCTCGTGGAGGCCGGCGGCGGAGTCATCAGCGCCGAGGAACTGCTCGAACGCGCCTGGGACGAGAACGCCGACCCGTTCACCAACGCGGTGCGGATCACCGTCTCGGCGCTGCGCAAACGGCTCGGCGAGCCGTGGCTGATCCGCACCGTCCCCGGGGCGGGGTACCGGATCGCGGCGGCCGATGCGGGCCAGTCCGAGAGCGCCGACGTGGCCTCCAAGGCCGCCCATGCGTGACGGCGGTGCGCGCCCGTCCACGCCGGGGACGCCCGTGCAGCCCGTGCCTCGGCACCGCGCGCCGGGCGTCTCGGTGCGGATCAGACTCACGCTCAGCTACGTCACGCTCGTCGTCGTCGCGGGAGCGCTGCTGCTGGGCGTGGTGGCCGTGTGGCTGCTGCGCTACATCCCCGAGGGCAGCGTCTACAGCAGCGACCCCATGGCCGGCACCAGCTGGGCGCCGAACCGCACCGATCTGATCCGCGCCTTCGTCCCCGCGGCCGGCTGGGCGATGCTCGCGCTGCTCGCGGTCGGCGTGCTCGGCGGCTGGTTCCTCGCCGGTCGCGTGCTGCGGCCGCTCGGAGCGATCGCCGAAACGGCGGGCGCGGTCGGCCGCGGTGCGCTCGACGCGCGCATCGCGCTGCCGGGTCGCGACGACGAGTTCCGTCAGCTCGCCGACGTGTTCGACGGCATGCTCGACCGGATCCAGGGCGACGTCGAGCGCGAGCGCCGGTTCGCCGCGAACGCCTCCCACGAGCTGCGCACCCCGCTCACGATCACGCGCGCGCTGCTCGACGTCGCGGAGGCGGATCCGGATCCCGACGTCCCGCAGCTGCTCACCCGGCTGCGGGCCGCGAACACGCGGGCGATCGACCTCACCGAGGCGCTGCTGCTGCTCGCCCGGCTGGATGCTCGGCCACCGCAGCGCAGTCCGGTCGACCTGTCCCTCGCGGCCGAGGGCGCCGTCGAGCTGCTGCACGACGTCGCCGCCGTGCATGACGTGCGGCTGGAGGCCGAGGGCGATCCGGTCGTCATCGCCGGGGACGCCGCGCTGCTGGATCAGCTCGCGCTCAACCTCGTGCAGAACGCGCTCGTGCACAACCTGCCGTCCGGCGGCGAGGCGACCGTGCGCACGACGAGCCGGGACGGCCGCGGGGTGCTGATCGTCGAGAACAGCGGCGCGGTGCTGGACCCCGCTGCGGTCGCGACGCTCGGAGAGCCGTTCCAGCGCGGCGCCCGGACTCGCGAGGGTGCGCACAGCGGATCCGGTCTGGGCCTGGCCATCGCCGGGTCGATCGTCGCGGCGCTGGACGGCTCCCTCACGCTGACCGCTCGCCGCGGCGGCGGTCTGCGCGTCGAGGCGAGCTTCCCTCTCACCTGAGCCCGCTCGGCGGCGTCCTCTCACGAAGGCGGACGGCACCGCCCCCGGCCGAACGACCGCGGCTCCTCCGGTCGTCGAAGGGCGCCCGCCCTNTCAGGGCGGGCGCCCTTGCCCCCTCCGGTCTTTCCCCCGCTCGATCCATAATAAGCCGACCGGCTTGATTCAGCTGCCGAAGCCGCCGCCCGTCACGGCTGGATGAGCGTCGCTCCGGCCGTCCACACGACGAACACGGCGCCGAAGCCGATAGCCGGGACCCACCAGGCCATCTGGCGCCGGACCAGCAGCACGATCGAACCGGCGACCGCGGCGAGCAGGCAGAGGAGCGGCCCGTAGCTGAAGAGCACCCTGCCGAGGGGCACCATTCCGCACTCTCCGGGCGCGCAGACGTCGTGCGCGAGGCCCGCCGCGAACTGGCTCATGAGCCACACGATGCCCGCGAAGAACGCGAGCATGACGTCGAGGGTGATCGTCACAGCGACGTTGGCCGCCGAATGCTGCCGGGGCTGCCCGGTGCTACCGGGATGGGGCAGGCCCGCGGGGTATGCCGGGCCGAGATAGGACTGAGGGCCGGAATAGGCCTGCGCTGCAAGCGAGGACTGAGCCCCAGGATCGGGCAGCGGCGCCGGGGCCGCTCCGGGTGGATCGGAATGTTCCTCTGGCCGGGGTGGGATTGCGGACACGTGCCTCTCCGATCTTCAGGTCGTACGACTCGACCGCGGCGCCATGCGCGCGGGCCGGCGCGATCCGATCGCGGAGCCGGAACAGGCCTCCCGACGGATCCGACACCATACTAAGTCGATCGGCTTGATTCGGGATACGATCCGGTTCATGAGCGAAACGCCTGGCACCGCCCGGACGAAGGGGACCGGCCTGGAGATCGCGCTGTGGTGCCTCCTCGGCGCCTGGGTCGGATGGATCGTGTGTTCGATCGCCGCGCTGACCGGTGCGGCCGGCGGTTGGCCTCCCTACGCCGGCGTCTACGACGTCATCCTCCTGGCCCTCACCGGCGACAGCACCGTGGTCTGGGCGGTCTGGGGATCGAGGGTGTTCGGCGCCACCATGGTCCTGATCGTCGTCGGGCTGGCCTCCTGGTACGTGTTCCTGCGCCGGCCGGACGAGAGGCGGGGAGACGCGGCCGCATGAGCCAGGGCCGACAACGCACAGGGCCGTCCACGGAGACCGGCATCCGGGGGCCGACGCGCTCCCGACCCGGACCTCAGCCGCGCTCGGCGGCCTCGTCGAAACGCTGCGACCCGATCACCGAGAGCAGCTGCAGCTTCTGCCAGCCCTCCGATTGCGGCGGTGCCGTGAGCACCAGCAGCGCCTGGGATCTGTCCTCGGTGAACAGCGCCTGACAGTCCAGCTCGATCTCGCCGAGCTCGGGGTGGACCAGGGTCTTGTGATCCTCGAACCGGACCGCGACCTCGTGCCGCTCCCAGAGCCCGGCGAACTCGGTGCTCGCCGAGAGCAGGGCGCGCACCAGCTCCCCCGCCCGGGAGCGGGATCCCTGCGCTCCGTAAGCCGCGCGGAGTCCGGCGACCTGAGCGCGGGCATGACGCGGCCAGTCGGCCTCGGGGTAGACCCGCCGCGAGCCCGGATCGGTGAACCAGCGGTAGACGTCGCTGCGGGCGAGCCCGGTGCGGACCGACGGATCGCCGAGGAGGGACTGCGCCAGGCGGTTGGACACGAGCGTCTCGCCGAGGTCGGACAGCACCAGCGCCGGGGTGTCCTCGAGCCGGTCGAGGACGCGCAGCAGCGCGGGCGCCACGTGCGGCAGCGGGCTGAACCGATCCGGCGCCGAATGCCCGGCCGTGCGGAAGAGATAGTCGCGCTCGTCGCTCGTGAGCCGCAGGGCGCGCGCGAGCGCCGCGAGCATCTGCTCGCTCGGCTGCGGTCCGCGGCTCTGCTCGAGGCGCGTGTAGTAGTCCACGGACATGCCGCTGAGCTGGGCGACCTCCTCGCGGCGCAGACCGGGTGCCCGGCGCCGGGCGCCCTCAGGCAGTCCGACATCGCCCGGGCGCAGCGCCTCGCGGCGGCGGCGCAGGAAGTCGGCGAGAGCGGTGCGGTCCATGAGGTCCATTGTGCGGCGCACGGCGGCCGGCGAACCAGGGACTGCGGATCCCCCGATCGACCGGTCTCTTCTGCCGTGGACGGATCCTGCCGATCCTGAGGTCATGAAAATCTCCGGCAACACCGTCTTCATCCCCGGCGCGACCAGCGGCATCGGTCTCGCGCTCGCCCTTCGCCTGCAGGCCGCGGGCAACACCGTCGTCATCGGCGGCCGCCGCGCCGAGCTCCTCGCGCAGCTGCAGGCCGAGCACGGCTTCGACACCGTGCGCATCGACACGGCCGACGCCCCGAGCATCCGCGCGGCCGCCGCCGAGGTCGTCTCGCGGCACCCCGATCTCGACGTGCTCATCGCCATGGCGGGCATCATGCGCGTCGAGGACTGGCACGACGGCGGCTTCCTCGCGGATGCCGAGGCGATCGTCACCACCAACCTGCTGGGCCCGATCCGCCTCATCGCGGCTTTCATCGAGCACCTGCGCAGCCGCCCCGCCGCGACCATCGTCACCGTGTCCAGCGGGCTCGCTCACACGCCGCTGCGCGTCACGCCGAGCTACAACGCGACCAAGGCCGCGATCCACATGCTCTCCGAGTCGATCCGCCTGCAGCTCGCCGACACGAGCGTCCAGGTCCTGGAGCTGGTCCCGCCCGCCGTCGCCACCGAGCTGCTGCCCGGCCAGAGCCGGAGCCCGTTCGCGATGCCCCTCGACGACTTCGTGGACGAGACCATGGCTCTCATCGACGCCCGGCCGGACGCGCATGAGATCCTCGTCGAGAACGTCAAGCTGCTGCGCTTCGGCGAGGTGCGCGGCGACTACGACCAGACCGTCGCGACCCTGAACCGGCTGGATCCGCACGGCAACGCCTGACCCGCGCCGGACGTTCGTCGGCCGGGTCAGCCCGGGCGGATCGCATAGCGGTGGTGATCCGTGCCGGCGCGAGGGGCCCGAGAACAGGCAGCCGCCGACAGCGGAGTGGTGCGCCGACCGACCGCGGTCGCTACGCTCCAGAAATGACCACGGCGGATCCTCCCGGCAGGCAGATGCGGCTCAGATATCCCGGCCGGTGCCGGAGGTGCGGGGTCGCGCTCGCCGCGAGGACCACCGCCGTGTACGAGCCCTCATCGAAGACGGTGCGCTGCATCGCGTGCCCGACCGCGGAGGAGAGACCGGACGGATCCGAATCCGGGTCGCGCACCGACCCCCTGCCTCGTGCGGCTGAGACAGACCCTTCCGCCGGCCGGAGCGATCAGACCGAGCAGCCGATACCGGCCCAGCCGGGCGCCCCCGTGGACGGTCCCGGCGCCGTGATCCCCGACGCGCTCCGGTTCCGCGCCCCCGGCTCTGCCGTGATCGCCGAGACGCTGCGCGTGCACGCCCAAGACCCTCCGCTGTCGGCGATCCAGCGGCTGTTCGGCAGAAGCCCGCTCTCCACCGATGCGCAGGCGTGGTACCTCGGTGCTCTCGGCGAGCTCGAGGTCGGCGAGATCCTGGACGGCCTCGGCGACGAATGGCACACGATCCACTCGGTGCCGGTCGGCCATCGCGGCAGCGACATCGATCACGTCGTGATCGGCCCCGGCGGCGTCTTCACTGTCAACACGAAGTTCCACGAAGGGGGCAGGGTGTGGGTCGGTTCGCGCCGCATCCTCGTGAACGGGCAGCGCACCGAATATCTGCGCAACGCGGAGTTCGAGGCGTCACGAGCGGCGAAGATCCTCGGCGGCGCAGCACGGCGGCCCGTGAGCGTGACGCCGATCCTGGCGATCGTGTCGGCGAGGGGCATCCAGATCAGGGAGCGGCCGGAGCGCGTCGAGGTCGTGCGCGCCGACGCTCTCGCGCGCAGGCTCGAGCGAGCACCACGGACTCTGGACGCCGCGGAGATCGCTGCCCTCGTGCACGTCGCCGTCGACCCCGCCACGTGGTCCGCGGTCCGGCCCCCCGTTCCCGACCTCACCGCCTTCGCCTCTCTTCGCACCTCGGTCGCGACGGCCAGGCGGCGTCGGCGGGTGTGGGCCGCGGGTGGACTGATCGCGATCCTGGCCGCCTTCGCCGTGATCGCGGGTCCGGGGCTCGGGATGTTCCCCGGCTGACGGAGGGCGGAGGCGAAGCGCGCGCTCAGTCCGCCAGGACCACGTCGTATCCGGCGTCGCGGAGCGCGATCCGGTCGTCCTCGTCGAGGCCGTCGTCGGTCAGGACGGTCGGGAAAAGGTCCGATCCGCCGACCGTTGCGAAGGCCGTGGCCCCGATCTTCGACGAGTCCGCGACGATCACGGCACGGCGGGCACGGGTCGCCATCATCCGGTTCACCGCCGCCTCGCGCTCGTCGTGCGTGGCGGCGCCCGAGACCGGATCCAGCGCGTTCACGCCGATGAAGGCGATGTCGAGACGGATCCCCTGCAGCAGCTGCTCGACGAAAGGCCCGACCAGCTCGTAGCTGCGCGAGTGGATCACGCCGCCGGTCACGACGACCTTGATGTCGGGGCGGGTGGCGAGCTGCGCCGCGATGTTCACGGCGTTCGTGACGACGGTGAGTCCGTGCTCGGCGAGATCCTCGCGGGCGGCGAGCGCGGCGGCGATGGCCGTGGTGGTGGTGCCGCCGGAGAGCCCGACGACGGACCCCGGGGCGACGAGCTCCGAGGCGGCGCGCGCGATCCGCTCCTTCTCGGAGGTGCGATGGTGGCTCTTGTACCGGATCGGCAGCTCGTAGGCCACGGACTGCGCGACCGCGCCACCGTGCGTGCGGGTCAGCAGGCGGCGTTCGGACAGGCTGTCCAGGTCGCGGCGGATCGTCGCGGCCGAGGCGTCGAAGCGGTCGACGAGCTCCTCCACCGACACGTCGCCCTGGGCGGCGATCAGATCGAGGATCGCGGTCAGCCGGTTGGCGCGGTTCATGCCTCGACGGTATCCGATCCGGCCACGACATCCTGCAGCGCGAACAGGCGCAGCAGCCGCGCGGCCTCGCCGGCGACCGCGTCGCGCGCCGGGGTGAGGTACTTGCGCGAGTCCACGAGGCGCTGATCCTCCTCCAGGCGCGCCCGGATCGCCCGGGTGAAGAAGCCGTTCAGATGCGTCGAGACGTTGATCTTGGTCATCCCCACGGCGACCGCCGCGGTGATCGTGTCGTCCGGGACTCCGCTGGACCCGTGCAGCACGAGCGGCACATCGGCGCCGTCTGCGCCCGCGCCGCGGAGGGCCGCACGCAGCCGTGCGATGAGGTCGAGATCGAGGGCGGCCGTGCGATCCGTCATCGCGTGCGAGGATCCGACGGCGACGGCGAGGGCGTCGACCCCGGTCTCCGCGACGAACGCGCGCGCCTCCTTCGGGTCGGTGCGCACGCCCGGCGCGTGCGCCCCGTCCTTCCCGCCGACCTCGCCGAGCTCGCCCTCGACGTAGACGCCCGCGGCGTGCGCGCGCGTCGCCACGTACGCCGTGAGCGCGACGTTGTCGTCGTACTCGAGCTTGCCGCCGTCGAACATCACCGATCCGAGGCCGAGCGCGATCGCCTCATCCACGAGCTCGGGGCGCTCGGCGTGGTCGAGGTGCACCGCGACGGGCATCGCCGCGCGACGGGCGACGGCGAGCGTGGCCAGCGCGATCGGCTCGAGCCCACCGTGGTAGTCGGCGCAGTTCTGCGAGATCTGCAGGATCACCGGCAGCTGCGCCTGCGCGGCGGCGGCGACGAGGGCCTCTGCGGATTCGAGATGGATCACGTTGAAGGCGCCGATGCCGACGCCGCGACGGGCGGCGTCCTGCACCAGATCGCGGGCGGAGACGAGGGTCATCGGGGGTCCTTTCGCGGGGCGGCCTGGGCGGGTGGCCGGAGTTCGGTCACGGCCGGTCGGTCCACGATCAGCGCGGCCTCGAGCGCAGGCCAGGAGTCGTGGATCTCGCCGGCGAGAGGCATGAGCACGGCGGCGGCCGACCACGCGGTCGCCCGGCGCAGCAGGATCTCGGGGTCCGTCTCCCCCTGCGCGAGGAGCACCGCGCACGCGGCGACCGCTGCGTCGCCCGCGCCGGTGGGGTTCCCCGCGAGCGGTACCGCGAGCCGGGCGCGCACGATCTCGTCGGCCGTGATCGCGAGCATGCCGTCCGCACCCCGGGAGAGCAGCACCAGCCGTGCGCCCCGGTTCAGCAGCATGCAGGCGCCGGACAGCGGATCCGCGATCCCGGTGGCCTCGGCCAGCTCCGCCGCGTTCGGCTTCAGCACGGTGGCGCCCGCGTCGGCAGCTGCGAGCAGTGCGGGCCCTGAGGTGTCCACGACGACGGCCGCCCCGGCGTCCCGCCCGATCCCGATCAGGGAGGGAAGCAGCTCATCGGGTGCGCCGGGAGGGAGGCTGCCGGAGACGACGAGCACGGGCTGAGACCCCGCCCGGGCGGTCGGGCGAGTCGCTCCGGCAGGCTCAGGGATCGGATGTGCGAACGCTCGCCGCACGGCATCGAGCAGCGCCTGCCATTCGGCGTCGGTCGGGTTGACGCCGCGCTCGTTCACGACGGTGGTGTCGCCGAGGTGCGCATCGACCAGCGCGACGCTGCGGCGGGTCGCTCCCTGCACCGGCACCAGCGCATGCGGCGTGCCCGAGGTGGCGAGTTCCTCCGCGAACTCGGCACCGGTCGCCCCGCCCCCGGTGGCGATCGCGAGGACCGCGGCGCCCTCGGCATGCGCGACCCGGGCGACGTTCAGCCCCTTCCCGCCCGCGCGGGCGACGCCGGTGTCGGCCCGGTGCGTGCCGCCGGGCAGGATCCGGTCGACGTGCCAGGTGAGATCCAGCGCGGGGTTCGGCGTCACGGTGACGATCATGCGAGGCTCCTCGCCCGCAGCGCCGCGCCGAGGATCCCGGCGTTGCCGCCCAGTTGCGCCGGCACGAGCTCGGGGATCCGGTGGAAGCTCAGCCGCGCCTTCAGGCGGCTGCGCAGCTCGTCGAACAGGGCGCCGCCCGCGCGGGAGAGGCCCCCGCCGATCACCACCGCCTGCGGCGCGATGACGGCGGTGAGCTGCGCGATCGAGAGGGCGAGCGCGTCCAGCGCCTCGTCCCACACCCGCGCGGCCGCCTCGTCGCCGGCCGCGGCCCGGGCGATGACCTCCTTGGCGCCGTCGACCGCCACCCCGCTGCGCTCGGTGTAGCGCCGGGCGATGGCGCCGGCGGAGGCGATGGCCTCCAGGCAGCCGCGCGCACCGCACGCGCACACCGGAGCGTCGGCGACGGGCGAGTGCCCGATCTCGCCGGCGTAGCCGCCCGAGGTGAACGGCGCTCCGCCGATGAGCAGGGCGCCAGCGATCCCGGTTCCGATGATCAGCACGATCGAGTCGGGGTACGGACGTGCGCCGCCGAGCACGTGCTCGGCCCAGCCGCCCGTGCGCACGTCGTGGTCGAAGGCGACGGGCAGTCCGAACGCGTCCTCGGCGAGGGCGCGGATCGGCGCGTCCCGCCACCCCATGTTGCTCGCGAAGACGCCGGTCCCGGCGGCCTCGTCGACGATCCCCGGCACGACGAGCCCGACCGCGGCCGGATCCACGCCCGGATGCTCCGCCCGCAGCTGCGCGCCGAGCTCGACCAGCCGGGCGATCAGCCGCTCGGGGAGGTCGGCTCCGGGCGGGGGCGTCGGCGTGCGGCGCAGCCCGAGCGCGGTGCCGTCGGCGTCGAACAGCGCCGACTTGATGTCGGTTCCGCCCACGTCGAACGCGAGAACCGGGACTCCCGCGCCGAGTTCCGCGGCGCGTCCGGCGCCGACGTCGGCGTGGGGATCCTGCGGGACACCGGACTCCGCCCGAGACGTCACGTCTGCGGCGATCTCTCTCGCGGGATCCGGGGTCTCGCGGCCGGCGCCGTCGGCGGGAAGGGTCATCGCGGATCCGCTCAGGCGTCGAGGATGACGGATCGGGTGAGGTTGCGCGGCTCGTCCGGGTTCAGGCCCTTCGCGAGGGCGCGGTCCAGCGCGACCCGATGCAGGCGCGCGAGGTCGGCCATCGGATCGATCGCGTGCTGCACGAAGCGGCCTCCGGTCGCGGCGACCTGGGCGTCCAGGCCCTCCGGCGCCACTCCGAACTGCCAGGTGATGCGGCCGGGCGCGGCGATCGCGATCGGGCCGTGCCGATAGTCCATCGCAGGGTACGACTCGGTCCACGACTGCGAGGACTCGCGCATCTTCAGCGCAGCCTCGTGGGCCAGGCCGATCGTCCAGCCCCGGCCGAGGAAGGTGTACTGCTCCGCTTCCGCGAGCGTCGTGTCCACGTCGGCGATCGCCGTGCGGGCGTCGGCGATGGCGCCGGTCAGGTCCTCGCCGAGCGAGGCCCGGAACAGTGCGAGCGCGGTGGTCGCGAAGCGGGTCTGCACGACTGACTTCTCGTCGGCGAACGGCAGCAGGATCGCGTCGTCGACCATGCTCACGAGCGGCGACGTCTCGTCGCCGATCACGCCGATCACGCGCATCGAGGATCCGGCGGCCTTGAGCCCGGCGACGAGCTCGAGCACCTCGGTGGTGGTGCCGGAGCGGGTGAGCGCGACGACCGCGTCGTAGTCGCGGTCCAGGAACGCCTCGCTCGCGGCGTAGGCGTCGGTGATCCCGAAGCCCGCGCTCTCCCGGAGAGCCGCGTAGGACTGGGCCATGAACCAGGACGTGCCGCAGCCGATGACGGCCACGCGCTGACCCTTCGCGGGCAGCAGGCCCTGTTCGGCGCGCATGCCCGCCGCCCGCTCCCACGTCTCAGGCTGCGACTCGAGCTCGGCCCGCATGTGCGCTCCCGGCGCGAGCGCCTCCGTAGAATCCGTCATTTGCTTCGTCCTCCTCGGAGAGCGGCTGGGTGCCGTGCTAGTGCGTGAACATGCATGATCTTACGCATAACAATCACTTTCCGTCACCCCTGACAGCGCAACGGGCACGTTCATCCTCCTCGGATCGCGCGAGCACAGCGAGACGAACCGCGGCGAGCCGCGAGGAGGGACGGCGCGGGGGAGGGGCTGATCGCGGAGCGCGTGCAACCCCGCGTCCCTTCGACAGGCTCAGGGGCCGGGAGACGGCTCAGGGACCGGGAGGCGTCAGGCTCAGGGACCGGGACGGCTCGGGCCGCGAGGAGGGTCAGCGGGACTCGGCGGCCTCGGTGTGGTGGCGGATGACCTCAGCGACGACGAAGTTGAACCACTTCTCGGCGAACTCCGGGTCGAGGTGCGCGTCCTCGGCGAGCGCGCGCAGCCGGGCGACCTGCTGCTCCTCGCGGCGCGGATCGGAGGGGGGCATCGCGTGCTCGGCCTTCAGCACGCCGACCTGCTGCGTGCAGCGGAAGCGCTCGGCGAGCATGAAGATGAGGGCGGCGTCGATGTTATCGATGCTCGCGCGCAGCCGCAGCAGCTCGGCCTGGGGATCCGTCTCGCCGCCCATGATGCTCCTCGTCTCGCGGACCGGGATCGTGCATGATCCCGGGTCACTCCGACGATAGCAACCCCGAGTGCGGCCGCCCCGATCCGTGACGGCGGGCCCGTGACGGGCGGCGCCGACCGCGGCGCCCCGCTCACGCCTGCCGCGCCGAGCCGCTGCGGAAGCTCCGCGCTCCGGCTGGCCTGCATCAGTCGATCGGCGCGACGCCCCCTGACGACGAGGCGGGCACGAGGCCGCGTTCGGCGAACACCTTCTTCGCGACGAACGTGGCGTTCAGCGCGCGCGGGAAGCCGCAGTAGACGGACGAGTGCAGGAGCGCCTCGACGATCTGCTCCGGTGTCAGGCCGACGTTGAGCGACGCGTTGACGTGCACCTCGAGCTGCGGCTCGCAGCCGCCGAGCGCGGTCAGCATCCCGAGCGTCACGAGCTGACGGTCGCGGGGTGCGAGCCCGGGGCGCGAATAGATGTCCCCGAATCCCCACGCCACGATATGGTGCCCGAGCTCGGGAGAGATGTCGGCGAGCGCGTCCATGACGTTCGCCCCTGCGTCGCCGTCGATCGCGTCGAGCACCGCCTTGCCGTGCGCGAACCGCTGCTGCCGCTCCTGTGTTCCGGTCATCTAAGCATCCCTTTCGTCAGTGTTCCCGGGGCGACGCCAGGTCGCTCCGATAGATGGTGATCTTCTCGGCGAGCGCCCGTTCGTGGGCGCGGAGCAGGGCGATCCGCTCCTGCAGCGCTTCCCGGTGCTCCTCGAGCATCGCGAGTCGCTGCTCGGTGCTCACGGCACCCTGCGCGCGCAGTCGCGCGTACTCGCGCATCTGCACGATCGGCATCCCGGTCTCCCGGAGCCTGATGAGGAAGGCGAGCCAGGTCACGTCCGCGGCGGAGTACCGGCGCTGGTTGCCGGCGGTGCGCGCCACCGGACGGATCAGCTCGGCGCGCTCGTAGTAGCGCAGCGTGTGCGCCGACAGCCCGGTCGCCGCGCTCATCTGCGCCACCGTGAGCGCGGTCCCGTCCTCTGTCATGTTCTCAGGCTAGAAGTTCGAGCGCGCTCGAAGTCAAGCGCGGCATCGAGCAGCCGGCCGGCCGATGAGGCATCGCCGCTCGGGAGCGGGTCACGAACACCATCGCCGGGGAGAAGGGTGCGAGAAGACGACGACCGCCCACAGGGATCCCCTCGGGAACGGTTCGCATACAGTGAAGGCATGACGGCCGAAGACCCGCGACGCATGCATGGCGCCCCCGACGACGGCAAGATCGGCAGGAGGCGAGGACGCAGGAGACGGCTCGGCCGCGCCCGGCCGGTGGATCACCCGTCCCCGGTCGTCGAGGCCGACCCGCCCACGAGATCGATCTGGGCCCGGATCGACCGGCCGTTCGTCTTCGGCTTCCTCGTCACGCTCGGCGGGCTCGCGGCAGTGCTGCTCGGCTTCGCACTGCGCAGCCTCTCCGAGGTGCTCATCTACATCGCGTTCGCCCTGTTCGCGGCGCTCGGCCTCGATCCGATCGTGCGCTGGCTCGAGCGGCATCGGGTGAAGCGGGCGCTCTCGGTCGTGATCGTGATCCTCGGATTCGCGATCGTGCTCGCGCTGGTGGTGATGTCGATCGTCCCGATCGTCGTGACGCAGATCGCGCAGTTCGCCACGTCGTTCCCGCAGACGATCGCCGCCTTCCAGCACACCGACCTGTACCACCTGCTCGAGAAGCAGTTCGGGCCGAGCCTGCACGACCTGGTCACGCAGCTGCAGTCGCAGGCGCAGAAGTTCCTCAGCGATCCGCAGCAGCTCTCCCAGCTCGGCGGCGGCGCGCTCAAGGTCGGCGGAGCGATCGCGTCCGGCCTGTCCGGGGCGCTGATCGTGCTCGTCCTGACGCTGTACTTCCTCGCCACGCTGCCGGGGATGCAGAAGGGGCTGCTCCGGCTGGCGCCGGCGCGCAACCGCAAGGGCGTCAACGACATCAGCACGCAGATCATCGAGGCCGTCGGCGGTTACGTGATGGGCATGGTGATCCTGGCCTTCATCAACGCCGTGATCGTGTTGATCCTGTACCTCGTGTTCGGGCTGCCGTTCCCGCCGCTGATGGCCACGCTCGCGTTCCTCATCACGCTGATCCCGCTGGTCGGCCCGCTCCTGTTCCTCGTGCTCGGATCCGTCGTGGCGCTGTTCGTCAATCCGCTGTCGGCGCTCCTGTTCGCGATCATCTACCTCGTCTACATCCAGATCGAGGCGTATGTGATCACGCCGCGGGTGATGAACCGGGCGATCTCGATCCCCGGCTCCCTCGTGGTCATCGGAGCGCTCGTCGGCGGCACACTGCTCGGCCTGCTCGGCGCGCTGATCGCCGTCCCGGTCACCGCGTCGGTCCTGATCATCATCAACCAGGTCTGGATCCCGCGGCAGGACGCCAGGGTCTGACGGCTCGGGTGATCCGGGCCGGCACCACCCCGACGACGGCCGTGGGACCCGTGCTTAGGCTGGGGTCATGACGCGGATCTGGGTGGTGCGACACGGGCAGACCATGCTGAACGCGGTGGACCGGGTGCAGGGGTGGTCGGACTCCCCGCTCACGCCGCTGGGCCGGGAGCAGGCGACGGAGCGCGGCCGCGACTTCGCCGCCGCGGGCATCGTGTTCGACGCGGTGCACTGCGGCGACGGCATGCGGCACCGCGAGACGGCAGCGGGGATCCTGGCCGCCGCGGGCTCCCCCCTGCAGCCGCAACCCGACTGGCGCTGGCGCGAGATCAGCTTCGGCTCGATGGAGGGCGCGCTCGGCAGCGAGCTGTTCCACCTGGTCCAGGCGCACGCGACCGCACCGGATCCGTTCACCGCCGCGCTGGAGACGCTGGCCTCCTCCGATCCGCTCGCGGAGACCCCGGCCACGGTCGCCGAGCGCGCCACCGCAGCCCTGGAGGATGCCGCGAACAGCGGATCCGAGGTCCTCGTCGTGACGAGCGGGATCACGATCATGGAACTGCTGCGGGGCATCGGCACAGACCTGAGCCGCGTGGCCGTCGGGCCGGCGAACCTCTCCGTGACCGAGATCAGCCGCACCGACGCCGCCTGGCTCGTGGACCGCATCGCCAGCACGGATCCCGTCGCCGGCTGAGAAGCCCCGGGCACAGCGCGTCCCTCCCCTGACTTGGAGATGGGACCCCCGTCGAGTGCACCGTTCTCAGGATGGATGGTGCCGCGCTGACGGGGAGCCGCGGTTTTCCGCGGCTCCCCGTCAGCCTCGAGCGCATCCGTCCTGAGAACGGTCACGCCTCAGACGGTGTAGCCGTCCGCGACGTCGAGGGCCTCGTCGAGCACGGCGAGCCCGTGGACGAGCTCGTCCTCGGTGATGACGAGCGGCGGGGCGATGTGCGTGCGGTTGAAGTGCGTGAACGGCCAGACGCCGCCCTGCTTCGCCGCAGCGGCGAACGCGCCCATCGGGGCGGCGTCGGCACCGGCGGCGTTGAACGGCACGAGCGGCTCCCGGGTCTCCTGCGAGCGCACCAGCTCGACGGCCCAGAACAGGCCCCGGCCGCGCACCTCGCCCACGCTCGGGTGCCGCTCCGCCCACGAGCGCAGGGTCGGCTCGACGATCCGGGATCCGAGATCGCGCACGCGCTCCAGGATGCCGTCCCGGCGGAACACGTCGAACGTCGCGACGCCGGCCGCGCAGGCGAGCGGGTGGCCCGAGTAGGTGAGGCCGCCCGCGAACGGCACGGTGTCGAACGCCGAGGCGATCCGGTCGGAGATCACGACGCCGCCGAGCGGGACGTAGCCGGAGTTCACGCCCTTGGCGAAGGTGATCAGGTCGGGCTTGGCGTCGAAGGCGTCGATGCCGAACCACTCGCCGAGCCGGCCGAAGCCGACCATGACCTCGTCCGCGATGTAGACGATGCCGAAGCGGTCGCACAGCTCGCGCACGCCCTGCAGATAGCCGGGCGGCGGGATCAGCACCCCGTTGGTGCCGACGACCGTCTCGATGATGATCGCGGCGATCGTCTGCGGTCCCTCGAGCAGGATCGTCTGCTCGAGATGCTCGAGCGCGCGCTGCGACTCCTCGGCGAGCGTCGTGGAGTGGAACGCCGAACGGTACAAGTACGGGCCGAAGAACCGCACGGTGCCACTGTCGACGCCGTCGTTCGCCCAGCGCCGTGGGTCGCCGGTCAGCGAGATCGCGGTCGCCGTCGAGCCGTGGTAACTGCGGTACATCGAGAGCACCTTGCGCCGCCCGGTCACGGTCCGCGCCATGCGCACGGCGTACTCGTTCGCGTCGGCGCCGCCGTTGGTGAAGAACACCTTCTCCAGGCCATCGGGCGCGACCTCGGCGATGAGTCGGGCGAGCTCGCCGCGCACGTCGTTCGCGACCGACGGCTGGATCGTCGCGAGACGACCGGCCTGCTGCTGGATCGCCGCGACCAGATCCGGCTGCTGGTGCCCGAGGTTGAGGTTCACCAGCTGACTGGAGAAGTCGAGATACGCGTTGCCCTGGTAGTCCCAGAAGGTCGACCCCTCGCCCGCCGCGACCGGCAGCGGGTCGATCGCGGCCTGCGCGCTCCAGGAGTGGAACACGTGCGCACGGTCGTCCGCGCGCACCTGCGCCTCGGCCTCGGGGGCCGGCAGCGGGTGCCGCACGCCGTGTCGGTCGGTGAGCGCGACTGCTTCGGTGGTGACGGTCATGATCCGGATCCTCTCCGCGTCAATGCTTGCTCGATCAGTGGTTGCTCGATCAGTGGTTGCTCGGGAAGCCGAGGTCGACCGGGGCCGGGGTGTGGTCGGGCCAGCGGGTGGTGACGACCTTCGACCGCGTGTAGAAGTGGATCGACTCGGGGCCGTAGATGTGCGAGTCGCCGAACAGGGAGGCCTTCCAGCCGCCGAACGAGAACGCGCCGATCGGCACCGGGATCGGCACGTTGACACCGACCATGCCGACCTCGATGTCGAACTCGAACTGCCGAGCCGTGCCGCCGTCGCGGGTGAAGATCGCGGTGCCGTTGCCGAACTGGTGCGCGTTGATGAGCTCGACGGCGTCGGCGTAGCTGTCCACGCGGACGACCGAGAGCACCGGGCCGAAGATCTCGTCCTCGTAGAGCTTCATGCCGGGCTTCACACCGTCGATCAGGCTGATGCCGGTGAAGAAGCCGTTCTCGTCGAGGCGCTCGCCGGCGGCGACGCGCTTCGTGCCGTCCAACACGACGGTGGCGCCCTCGGCCGCAGCTCCCGTCACGTACGACTCGACACGGTCGCGGTGCTCGCGGGTGATCAGCGGTCCCATCTCGCTCGCCGCGTCCGTGCCGTCGCCGATCCGCAGGTTCTGCACCTTCTCGGTGATCGAGGCGATCAGCGGCTCGGCGACATCGCCCACGGCGACCAGCACCGAAACGGCCATGCAGCGCTCCCCGGCCGACCCGTAGGCGGCGGACACCGCGGCGGCCGCAGCGCCGTCGATGTCGGCGTCGGGCATGACGACCATGTGGTTCTTGGCGCCGCCGAGAGCCTGCACGCGCTTGCCGTTCGCGGAGGCGCGCTCGTAGATCGCCTTCGCGATGGGGGTCGATCCGACGAAGCTGACGGCCTTCACGTCGGGCGAGTCGAGCAGCGCGTCGACGGCGACCTTGTCGCCCTGGACGACGTTCAGCACGCCGTCCGGCAGCCCCGCCTCCTGGAACGCCTTCGCGAGCCAGACCGACGCGGACGGATCCTTCTCGCTCGGCTTCAGGACGACCGTGTTGCCGCACGCGATGGCCGAGGCGACCATCCACAGCGGCACCATGACCGGGAAGTTGAACGGCGTAATGCAGGCGACGACGCCGACCGGCTGCTTGACCGAGTGCACGTCGACGCCGCGCGCGACCTGCTCGGCGCGCTCGCCCTTGAGCAGGTGCACGAGACCGGCGGCGAACTCGACGTTCTCGATGCCGCGGGAGACCTCGCCGGCCGCGTCGGAGAGCACCTTGCCGTGCTCGCTCGTGACGATCGCGGCGATCTCCTGCGAGCGCTCGGCCAGGATCTGGCGCAGCCGGAAGAAGACGTCGGCGCGCTTGATCAGGCTGGTCGCGCGCCAGGCACGACCGGCCGCCGTGGCCGCGGCGATCGCCTGCTCGACCTCGGCGGTGCTCGCGAATGCGACCTGACGGTGCGCCTCGCCCGTGGCGGGGTTGTACACCGGGCCGGTGCGCTCGGCTTCGGCCGTCTCGGCGCCGTTCACGAAATGCGGAATCAGGGTCACGGTGTGCTCCTCGAGTGCGGGGTGGGTCGGGCGGCATGCGGTGCGTGCCGACGGGATTCGGGAGTAGCTCGTCTGCGAGAAACCACTTCTGGCATGAGACACCACTGCAGACGTGGGGTCTCATGCTGGATCTGGTTTCTCGCGGTCGCAGCCGGACACTCTGGTCGGATGCGCCCCGGGCTTGCTCTCCCATGCTGGCAAGGTGGAGGATGGATCCGTGCCCGCAGATCGTCTGGACTTCGCCGCAAACCGGACAGATCGTCCGGACGCCTTCTCGCCGGTCCCCGCACCCGTGTCGACGGACCGCCATCCCTGCCCTTTCCGCCGCCGTCCCACGCGCATCGGAACGCCGGGATGAGCACCTCCGCCGGCCGGGTGGGCCGCGCGGCGGGCGTCGAGAGGGCCCTGCCGACGGTCGCGGACGCCCTCCGGGTCGCGTCGCTGCAGGCGGGGATCCCCGAGGTGCTGGCCGGATCCGTCGACGTGCCGGTGCGCTGGGTGCACGTCTCGGACAGCGACCGCGTCGCCGCCCTCCTCGACGGCGGGGAGCTGCTGCTCACCACCGGCGCGGGCTGGCCGGGCGCGACGGCGGCCTTGGAGACGTTCGTCGAAGAACTGGCCGGCGCGGGCCTCGCCGGCATCGTGCTGGAGCTGGGCACGCGGTTCACAGTCGCGCCGCCCGCGCTCGTCGCGGCCTGCCGCGCGCGAGACCTCGCACTCGTGACGCTCGACCGCGAGGTGAAGTTCGTCACGGTCACCGAGGAGGTGCACCGCCGCATCATCGCGGGCCAGGTCGAAGCACTGCAGGAGCGTCAGCGGCTGCACGAGCTGTTCACCGGGCTGAGTCTGCGCGGGGCTCCGATCGAGGTCGTGGTGCGGGAGACGGCGCGGGCGCTGCGCGCGCCGGTCGTGCTGGAGGATCTGGCGCACGAGGTCGTGGTCGCCGACGCGTTCGACCTCACCGACGCCGAGGTGCTCGCCGGCTGGGCAGGGCGGTCGCGCCGCCTGCCGCCGGACTGGACGCGGGTTCCCGTCGCCGCCCGCGGGACGCAGTGGGGCGAGCTCGTCGCACTGCCCGGGCCGACGCACCCCGCAGGTCCGGCGACGGTGCTGGAGCAGGCCGCCACCGCACTCGCGCTGTCGCGACTGGCCGACGGCGACGACGCCTGGACCCGGTTGCGCGCGGAGGGGCTGATCGCGGCGCTGCTCGGGGAGCGGTATGTGACCATCGCCGATGTCGAGGCGAGACTGGAGGCGTCAGGGTTCCCGGTCCGCGGCCGGACGCTGTTCCTGGCGATGGGATCCCCGTCGGAGGCGACAGCGGGCGGCGTCGGCGCGAACTCCGGCGACGTCCTGCACGCACCCCGTCGCGCTGCACACGAATCGGCCGGTTCCCTGCATGATCCTCTGCGCCCTGCGCCGAATCCAGCACCGGGAGGGCCCGGCGGATCGGAGGACCACCGGGTCCTCTCCGCCGATCTCGGCGGCGAGCGGATCCTGCTCGTGTCGCTGCCCGCAGGATCGGACCTTCCCGAGCGGATCCTCACCCGGCTCAGCTCAGGGGCCGTCAGCGAGCCGGTCACGGGCGCCGCCGGCCTGCTCGCCGCCCTGCCCGTCGCGCAGCGCCTCGCCCGGCAGGCCGCACGCGGGGAACTGCTGCGCGTCGCGGATCGACCGCTCGCCCGGCTCGCCGCCGAGCTCAGCGGCGACCACCGCCTGCAGGAGCACAGCGCGCGCCTGCTCACCCCGCTCATCCGTCACGACGACGCGACCGGCGGCGACCTGCTCCGAGTGCTGCGCGCGGTGGTCACGCACCCCGGCAACCGCACCGCGGCCGCGAGCGCGTCGCATCTGTCGCGGTCCGTGTTCTACCAGCGCCTCACGCTCATCGCGGAGCTGCTCGGTGCGGACCTCGACGACGGAGAGACACTGTCGGCGTTGCACCTGGCACTGCTCGCGCACGGGCGCTGACCGCGCCGATCGGCGGGGGAGGGTCAGTGCAGGTCAGCGGGTTCCCCAGTTGTACAGATCCTTGTACCGGCCCGCGTAGAGAAGGCATTCGGTGTGCGTGACGCCCGCGACGGTGCGGATTCCTGCGGCGATCAGCTCGACCAGATCCTCATCGCTCTCGCAGACGGCCTCGGCGAGGATGTCGAAGGATCCGAGGGTCACGTTGACGTATGCGATCTCCGGAATGTTCGCGATCGCCTCCGCCGCGACCCGCGGATCGCCGTCGACGCGGATCCCGAGCATGGCCATGCGGGAGAACCCGAGCTGACGGGGGTCCGTCACGGCGACGATCTGCACGATGCCGCTGTCGGTGAGGCGCTGCACGCGCTGGCGCACCGCCGCCTCGCTCAGGCCCACCGACCGCCCGATCTCCGCGTACGGCCGGCGTCCGTCCTCCTGCAGCAACTCGATGATCCGCTTCGAGACGTCGTCCAGCACGGGCAGCTTCGGCTTGTCACTCACGCCACGATCCTGACATCGGAGAGAGCGCACTTCAACAGATATCGCAGAATGCGTCCCCGATTCTCACTGATTTCGTCGCCCGACACCGGCTCGCTCCGTGTCCATGCGGCCGAGTGAGGAGCCGGCGGGCTCGACCGGCGGCTCCGGAGGTGCTACCGTCGCGGATGCCGTGCTGGCACGAGAAGAGGAGGTGATCCCATGAACGAATCGACGTGGGTGCTCCTCTCCGAGGTCACGGTCGGGCGATAGGTCGTCCGGGAGCGCCGATCACGAGCACTCCCGAAAGGCACGACCATGAACACCATCACTGAACTGCGCTTCACCTCCGAACGACCGCGCGACGACGGCATCGTCGAACGCGACCTCGTCGTCAACGGCATTCCCGGCATCCTGTGGACGCCCGGATCCGCTTCCGCATCCGCGCCCGTCCCGTTGATCCTGCTGGGCCATCCCAGCGGACCCGGACTGGCCCGCATGCGCCCGCGCCTGGACGGCCGCGCCCGCGCAGCGGCCGAGCTCGGCTTCGCCTCTGTGGCGATCGAGCTGCCCGGCAACGGCGACCGACCGGCCCTGCCCGACCTCGAGAGCGCCAGGGCCGAACTGAGGCAGGCGCTCGACGCCGGCGAGCGGCCGAGCGAGGAGGTCATCGACCGCCTCGTGCTCCCGCTCGTCGACAAGGCGGTGCCGGAGTGGCGGGCCGCCCTCGACGAGCTGCTCGCCCTCCCCGAGATCGGCGGCCCCGTCGCCTACTCGGGAGGCGTGCTCGCCATCGGCATCCGGCTCGCCGCCGTCGACGAGCGCATCGTCGCTGCCGGGCTGTTCGCGGGCAGCTACGTGCCGCTGAGCATGTTCGACGAGGCCCGCCGCGTCACGATCCCGCTCCACGTCCTGCTGCAGTGGGACGACGAGGGCAACGACCGCCAGCGCGCCCTCGACGTGTTCGACGCGTTCGGTTCCGCGGAGAAAACGCTGCAGGCGAACCTCGGCGGCCACACCGGCGTCCCCGCGCACGCCGGCGAGGATGCCGGGCGGTTCTTCGCGCGGCACCTGACGCCACGTCGCTGACGTCACATCGCTGACGTCACATCGCTGACGCCGCCGCGCTGACGCATCAGGGCGGCCCCGGGATCCGATCCCGGGGCCGTCCTGGCCGGAGTCCCTGCGTCAGCTCAGGCCCTGATCCTTGAGCCAGGCCTTCGCGATGTCCTCGGGTTGCTTCTTGTCCGCCGTGCTCTGCACGTTGAGCTTGACGAGCTCCTCCGTGGTGAGCTTGGCGCTCACGGCGTTGATCGCCTTGGAGACCTTGTCGGCGACGTTCGCGCTCACGATCGGCACGATGTTCGACGGCAGGATGAGGTTCTTCGGATCCTTGAGCGCGACCAGGTCGCCCTTGGCGAACGCCGGGTCGGCCGAGTAGATGTCCGCGACCTGCACGGTCCCGGCTCGCAGCGCCTCGAGCGTGGTCTGGCCCGTGGCCGAGAAGGCCAGGTCGACGCCGTAGTCGGTCTTCGCGGCGGCGGGGCCGTACGGGCGCTTCTCGAACTCGGGTGCTCCGCCCACGGTGACCGTGCCCGGGAGCTTCTTCAGATCGGCGATCGAGTCGAGGCCGTACTTGTCGGCGTTGGCCTTGGTCACCGTGTAGGTGTCCTGATCGGCGGCCTTGGCGTAGTCGAGGGCCGCGAGGCCGGACGGCAGCGCCTTCTTCAGCGCCGCGTACACGTCGTCGGAGCTGTTGGTGTCGGCCTTGCCGCCCAGGTACTCCAGCAGGTTGCCGGTGTACTCCGGGAACAGGTTGATCGCGCCCGACTTCACGTCGGGCATGTAGGCGTCGCGCTGGCCGATGTTGAACTTGCGGTCGACCTTGAGGCCGTCCTTCTCCAGCGCCTGCGCGTAGATCTCGGCGATGATCTCGTTCGAGTAGTACGCCTGGGATCCGATCACGATCGTGCCGGCGGATCCGGATCCGCTCGACGCGGTGGGCTTGTCGAGCGGGTTGCTGGAGCTGCACGCACTGAGCGCGAGAGCGACGGCTACCGCGGCCGCTGCTGCGGCGGCGATGCGGGTGATGCGAGCGGTGAACATGGTGTGCCTCTCTTCGGTGGGGGAGTCGGTGCAGGTCAGGTGCGGGCCGCGCGCAGGGCGCGACCCGTCCGCGAGCGGGGCTCGCCGGCGGCGCGTCCGCCGCCCGCGCGCACCCCGGCGGGGACGGCGGCGCGCTGGGCGATCGCGAAGAGGAGATCGGCGACGAGGGCGAGCGCCGCGACGAGGAGCGCTCCGGCGAGCACCTCGTCGAAGCGGCCGAGCGGGATGCCCTGGATGATCGGGTAGCCGAAGCCGCCGAGATTCACATAGCCGGCGATCGTCACGGTCGCGATCACCTGAAGGGTCGCGGCGCGCAGTCCACCGATGAGCAGCGGCAGACCGAGCCGGAACTCCACCTTCCAGAACACCTGCCACGGCGTCATCCCCATGGCCTTCGCCGCATCGATCACCCGCGGGTCGATCGCCTCGATGCCGGTGTACGCGCCGGCGAGCAGCGACGGGATCGCGAGCAGCACGAAGGTGACGAGGGCGGCGGCAGGCACCTGCAGCACGCCGAACAGCAGCACGAGCAGGATCAGCAGCCCGAACGACGGGATCGCGCGCGCGGCGCCCGAGATCGCGACCGCGACCTCGCGCCCTCGGCCGGAGTGTCCGATCAGCCACCCCGCGGGCACGGCGATCAGGGCGGCGACCAGCACCGAGACCACGGTGTAGAGCAGGTGCTGCCCGAAGAGGACCGGCAGCGCATAGGATCCGGTCCACTGCTCGGGGTCGAGCAGCCAGCGGATCGCGTCGGCGAAGAGGTTCATGCCGCGACCCCCGCCGCCACGGCCGGCCGGGAGCGCCGGGCCCTCGCGGTGCCGCTGCGCTGCCACGGCATCAGCAGCCGCCCGAGCAGCACCAGCAGCAGGTCGATCACGACCGCCAGCACGATCACGGCCAGCACGCCCGCGAAGACCTCCTCGATGAGCCGACGGTCCAAGCCGTTCGTGAACAGGTAGCCGAGGTTCTCCACCCCGACCAGGATGCCGACGGTGGCCAGCGCGATCGTGGAGACGGCCGCGACGCGGACTCCGGCGAGGATCACGGGACCTGCCAGCGGAAGATCGACCGTCCAGAACCGCCGGCCGGCGCCGTAGCCCATCGCGGTCGCCGCACGGCGGACGTCGTCGTCGACCGAGTCGAGGCCGTCGGCGACGGCCCGCACGAGGATCGCGACGTTGTAGATCGTGAGCGCCACCACGAGGTTCGGCGGCTCGGTCGCGGAGTATCCGAGGAAAGCCGGCAGCAGGATCAGCAGCGCGAGCGAGGGGATCGTGTAGAGCAGGCCCGTGAGGACGATGAGAGGGGCGCGCACCAGGCGATACCGCCAGGCCACCCATCCGAGGGGGACCGACACGACGACCCCGAGCACGAGGGCGAGCATGCTCTGCTGCAGATGCAGGCCCGCGCGATCGAGGATGAGCCCGAGGTTGTCGATGATCCAGGTCACGTCAGCCGCCCGCCACCTCGTCGGCCGGCTGCGGCACGGAAGCACTCGTCGATGCCTCGCCGGCGCCGACCGCATCGGCGGCCCGCGGCGGATGCGCGTCCTGCAGCGAACCCGGGGACTGCACGAGGGTCCCCTGTGCGCGCCCGTCGGCGTCGACGATCACGGTGCCGTGCGGCGTCTCCTTCAGGCGCAGCGCCCTGCGCCCGCGGTCGGATCCGATGAAGGCGGCCACGAAGTCGTCGGCCGGAGCGGCGAGGATCTCCTCCGGCGTGCCCTGCTGCACGATGCGGGCGGCCTTGTCGAGGATGACGATCCGGTCTCCGAGCAGCAGGGCCTCGTCGATGTCGTGGGTGACGAACACCACGGTCTTGCCCAGCTCGCGCTGCAGGCGCAGCAGCTCCTGCTGCAGCTCCGTGCGCACGATCGGGTCGACGGCGCCGAACGGCTCGTCCATGAGCAGGATGTTCGGATCCGCCGCGAGACCGCGAGCGACGCCGACGCGCTGCTGCTGGCCGCCGGAGAGCTGGCTCGGATAGCGGTCGGCGAGGTTCTGTGCGAGGCCGACCGTGTCGAGCAGCTCGCGGGCGCGCCCGTGCGCCTCGCGCCGGGCGACGCCGTTCAGCCGCAGCACCGTGGCGACGTTGTCGATCACGCTGAAGTGCGGCATGAGGCCGGAGTTCTGCATCACGTAGCCGATGCGACGACGCAGCGCGACCGGATCCCCCTGCAGCACGCTCTCGCCGTCGATCTCGACGGCGCCCGAGGTCGGCTCGACCATGCGGTTGATCATGCGCAGCAGCGTGGTCTTGCCGGATCCGGACGAGCCCACCAGCACGGTCGTCTGCCGCGCCGGGATGACCAGGCTGAAGTCGTCGACCGCGCGTGTGTCGTCGGGGAACGTCTTCGTGACGGAGCGGAACTCGATCATGTCGGGCCCGCGCTCAGGGGAGCGCGCCCTCCTCGGGGACGTCGCCTTCGCGGATGGTGACGGCGCGGTCGAAGGCGACGTAGCCGGAGAAGTCGACGCCGACGCGCTCGATCGCCGTGGGATAGGGGTGCGGGTACGCCCAGGCCAGATCCTTGTGGTCCTGCTCGCCCAGCCGGATCGAGTAGTACTGGCACTCGCCCTTCCACGGGCACGTGTACGGCGTCGGGCTGTCCTGGAGCACGCCCTCCGCGACCGAGGTCGGCGGGAAGTAGCGATTGCCCTCGATGACCACCACGTCGGCGTCGTCGGCGTTCGCGATGACGGTTCCTTCGAATACTGCTTGCATGCTCGTCCCTCCGGGGAATCGATGCGACACGTTCTTCTCCGCGTGCGGCGCGACACCGCCCTACCGACAGTACGCGGGGCCTCCGACATCAGAAACAGGCAGGCCGTCCTCCGGATTCCCCCGTGCCGGATCCGGTCCTCGTTCGAGGAGCGATGTTCGTCCTGTCCCTGGCCGGAAGCGCGCAGACATCGCTCCTCGAAACCGGCCGGGCGCGCGGGGCGTCAGGCCGACGGACGTCCGTAGGCCTCGAGCAGGCGCAGCCAGACCTCGCTCATGGTCGGATACGACGGCACGGCGTGCCAGAGACGGGCGAGCGGCACCTCGCCGGCCACCGCGACGGTCGCCGCGTGGATCAGCTCGGCCACGTCGTCGCCCACCAGGGTCACGCCGAGGATCACCTGCCGGTCCTCGTCGACGACCATGCGGGCGCGCCCGCGGTAGTCGTCGGCGTGCAGCGAGGCGCCGGCGACCGAGGAGAACTCCACGTCGACCGCGCGGACCCGGCGTCCCGCCTTCCGCGCCGCGGCCTCGGTGACGCCCACGGCCGCGACCTCGGGCTCGGAGAACACGACCTGCGGCACCGCGGCATGGTCGGCGGTCGCCGCGTGCCGGCCCCAGGCCTCGTCGTCGACCGCTGCGCCGCGGGCGCGCGCCGCGACCACGTCGCCGGCGGCGCGGGCCTGGTACTTGCCCTGGTGCGTGAGCAGCACGCGGCCGTTCACGTCGCCCACCGCGTACAGCCAGTCGACGCCGGGCACCCGCAGGGTGTCGTCCGTCGCGATCGAGCGCCCCGGCTGCAGCCCCACGGTCTCGAGGCCGATGTCCTCGCTGCGCGGGGTCCGCCCGGTCGCGGCGAGCACCTCCGCAGCGCGCACTTCGCCTCCGTCGGTCGTGATGGTCACCCCGTCCGCGCCGCGCACGACCGACAGGGTCTCCACGCCGGTGCGCACGTCGACGCCGAGCTCGCGCAGCCGATCCGCGACGAGTTCGCCGGCGAAGGGCTCGACGGATCCGAGCAGTCCGCTGCGCGCGAGCACCGTGACGGTCGACCCGAGCGCGGCGTAGGCGGTCGCCATCTCGACCGCGACCACGCCGCCGCCGATGATGGCGAGCGAGGCCGGGATCTCCTCCGCGCTGGTCGCCTCTCGGCTGGTCCACGGCTTCGCCTCGCGCAGGCCCGGGATCGGCGGGATCGCGGCGTCGGATCCGGTGCTGACGGCGACCGCGTGCCGGGCGGTGAGGATCCGCTCCTCCCCGTCGGGGGTCGTCACGGCGACCTGCCGCTCGCCGCTCAACCGGCCGTGCCCGCGGACGAGGTCGATGCCGGCGGAGTCGAGCCACTTCACCTGTCCGTCGTCGCTCCAGTGGCTGGTGAACTCGTCGCGTCGTCGCAGCACCGCAGCCACGTCGAGGGCGCCGGTCACGGCTTCGGCCGCTCCGCCCACGTGCTGGGCCGCGTGCAGCGCCTGCGGCGAGCGCAGCAGCGCCTTGGACGGCATGCACGCCCAGTACGAGCATTCGCCGCCGACGAGCTCGCTCTCCACGATCACCGCGGTCAGCCCGCCCTGCACGGCGCGGTCGGCCACGTTCTCGCCCACCGGACCGCCGCCCAGCACGATCAGGTCGTATTCGTCGGTCATGCGATCCGCCTCTCGATCAGGGTGGGCGCGGAGCAGAGCGTCCGCCCGGCCACCTCCCACCTTTCCAGAACGGGCGGCGCGCGGCGCGGATTCCTCCCGATCGTCGGACCGGAGGCGCTCGGGGATCCTGCGCGGGCGCCTCAGGATCGCGGAGCGCCGGCCTCGGCATCCCCGAGAGCGGCAGAGGACAGTGCCCGCCCGAGGTCCAGCGCGACATCGATATGCACTCTGCCCGCCGGCGCATCCGGGGCAGCGATCCGGCGGATGAGCATCTCCGTGCCGATGCGGCCGAGTTCCTGACCGTCGGCGTCGATCGCCGGGGCGTCGTCGCGTCCCAGCGCACGCTCGATCGCGCGCTCCGAACTGACCAGCGGAGGCTGCTCGCCCGCGACGAAGTACGCGAACTGCACGCCGAGGCCGAGCGCGGTCGCATAGGGGACCACGGCGGTGGGAATGCTCTCGCGTACCGCGGCCGCGGCCTCGATCCCGGCGGCGATCGTGGAGTCATAGGGCCCGAGCACCGTGAGCTCGGCCTCGGTTCCGGCCACGGCGGCGCGGACCGCGGCGGTCCGCTGACGGTCCTGCCACGATCCCGCCGGCCCGCCCAGATAGACGATCCGGCGGTGACCGGCGGCGATGAGGCCCGCGACGAGGGCGCCGAACGCGGAGGACGAGTCGGCGATGACGGAGGGGATCCCCTCGATCTCGCGGTCCACGAGCACAGCCGGAGCGTCTCCCAGCGCGGCGCGGATGAACTCGTCCGAACCGCGCGGCGCGAGCACGACGAGGCCGTCGGCCTGCCGTCTCAGCCGCTCGAACGCGGGGATCTCGGAGGCCGACTCGAGCGGGTGCACCACCACCGTGAGCTGGTATCCCTCGGCATCCGCCCGGGTCTGGGCGCCGGCGATGATGGGCGTGAAGAAGCTGTTGTCGAGGGTCGGGACCACGAGTGCGAGGATCCCGCTGCGGCCGCCCGCGAGCAGCCTCGCGGCGTTGTTCACGACGAAGCCGAGCTTCTCGGCGGCGGCGTGCACCCGCCGGGCCGTCTCGGCCGTCACGACTTCGGGGCGCGTGAAGGTGCGCGACGCGGTGGCCTTGGACACGCCGGCGAGCCGCGCCACATCCGCGATCGTGGCCATGGGTGCTCCTTCTCTTTCGGCAAGCTTACCGAGTCGGATCCTGCAACCGGTTACCTAAATTCCACAGGGCGTGAGAAGCCTGATCCGTAACAGTTGATCCTTCTCATTGCATGGCGCAATGTAACCGGTTACAGTACTTGCAGACGATCAAGGGAGATTCGATGCGGAGCAGACTCACGCCGACACTGCTGTTGCTGCCGGGGCTCGCGTTCCTGCTCGTCGGGTTCCTCATCCCCTCGCTCGCGATGCTGTTGGCACCCCCGCGCACCAAGACGCTCGACATCTTCGCGCGCATGATCACGATGCTCACGGATCCCTACGACCTCGCGATCATCGGACGCACCCTGCTGCTGGCCCTCGTCGTCACCGCGGTCTGCGTGGTGCTCGGCTTCCCGATCGCCTACCTCCTCGCGCGCACCGCATCGAAGTGGTCCGGCGTGCTGCTCGCGCTGGCGATCTTCCCGCTCCTGCTGAGCAACGTCGTGCGCACGTTCGGCTGGCTCGTCGTGCTGGGCTCGAACGGGGCGATCGGCCAGCTCCTCACCGGCCTCGGGCTGGTCGACAAGGCGCCGCAGCTGCTGTACACACCGCTCGCGGTCGTGCTCGGCCTCACCCAGCTGTTCCTGCCCCTCGCGATCATCACCTGCTATTCCGCGGTGTCGCAGGTCGACGCGGGCCTCGATGACGCGGCGCGCGGACTCGGGGCGTCGCGCACGCGCACCTTCTGGGACGTCGTGCTGCCGCTCTCCCTTCCCGGCCTCGTCGTAGGCTCGACCCTCGTCTTCGCCGGATCCGTCACGGCGTACACGACGCCGTATCTGCTCGGCGGATCCGCCAACCGCGTGCTCTCCACGCAGCTGTTCAACTACGCCAGCGTCACCATCGACTGGGCCGGAGCCAGCGCGACCGCCCTGATCATGACCATCCTGGTCTTCGCGGTCTCGGCGGTGTCCTCGGTGATCGGCCGGAAGGGGGCCACCTCGTGAAGACCTCGCGCCCCGTCGCCACGGCGTTCGCCGTCGCCGGCTACATCGTGATGATCGTTCCGATCCTGTTCGTCGTCGCCGTCTCGTTCACGGAGGGATCCACCCTGCAGTTCCCGCCGCACGGATTCTCGCTGCACTGGTTCGGCGCCGCGCTCGGGTATCAGCCGTTCGTGGGGTCGCTGGTGACGAGCCTCGAGATCGGCCTCATCGCCACCTTCCTCGCGCTGCTGGTCGGCGTGCCGGCCACGCTGGCGATCCACCGCGGCAGGCTCCCCGGCAAGGGGATCGTGGAGGGCCTGTTCCTCTCGCCGCTGATCGTGCCGGAACTGGTCGTCGGCCTCGCGCTGTTCCAGCAGCTCATCGTCGCCTTCCGGGTCGACAACTGGTTCGTCCTGCTCATCGGGCACACGGCGCTGCTGCTGCCCTACGCGGTGCGTGTGACCGGTGCGGCGGTGGCAGGCGCGGATCCGTTCCTCGAGGAGGCGGCGCGCGGTCTCGGCGCGTCCCCCTGGCGGACGTTCTGGACGATCACCCTGCCGATCCTGCGCCCGGGGATCTTCTCCGCCGCGCTGCTGAGCTTCATCACCTCGTTCAACAACGTGCCCCTGTCGCTGCTGCTGCAGAGCCGGACGACCCGCACCCTGCCGGTCACGATGCTCGACTACGTGCAGCAGAGCTACGACCCCATGGTCGCCGCGGCATCAACCCTCATCCTCGCCGTCACGATCGTCATCGCCATCCTGGCCGAGAAGACCGTGGGCTTCGCCAAGATCTTCGGAGGCATCAACAAATGAACGCCGCTGCCCAGTTCGAATCGGTCACCCAGGTCTTCGGCGACTTCACCGCCGTCGACGGCATCGACCTCGCCATCCCCGCCGGCAAGCTGACGACGCTTCTGGGCCCGTCCGGATGCGGCAAGACGACGTCGCTGCGGATGCTCGCCGGCTATACGCGACCGACCAGCGGGCGCATCCTGATCGACGGCGTCGACGCCACCCGCACACCGCCGGAGAAGCGCGGGCTCGGAATGGTCTTCCAGTCGTACGCCCTGTTTCCGCACATGACCGTGGCGGAGAACGTGGCCTACGGCCTCAAGCTCCGCGGCATGGGCCGGAGGGAACGAGACGTCCACGCCACAGAGAGCCTCGAACTGGTCGGCCTCGCACACCTGGCGCAGCGCAGGCCGCGCGCCCTCTCCGGCGGCCAGCAGCAGCGCGTCGCGCTCGCCCGCGCGATCGCCATCCGCCCGAAGCTGCTGCTGCTCGACGAGCCGCTTTCGAACCTCGATGCGCGCCTGCGCGTGCAGATGCGCGCGGAGATCCGGCGCATCCAGCACGAGACCGGGCTGACCGTCGTGCTGGTGACCCACGATCAGGACGAGGCTCTCGAGATGAGCGACGAGATGGTGCTCATGCGCGCGGGGAGGATCATGCAGCAGGGGGCGCCGTCGGACGTCTTCAGCTCCCCGGCGAACCGCTTCGTCGCGGACTTCCTCGGCTACGAGAACTTCGTGCAGACCGCGGAGGGACTGGTGACCGTCCGCCCCGAGCACGTGGTCGTCGTGGCCGGCTCGGCCCCTGCGCCGGGAGGGCTGTCCCTGCCCGGCACCGTGCGCGACATCGCCTACCGCGGCGTCGACATCCTGACCACCGTGGAGGCCGAGGGGCCCGAGCCGATCCTGCTGCGCTCGCACGTGCGGGCCGAGGGCGCGCCGCGGCTCACTCCCGGACAGGCCGTGACCGTCACGGCCCGTGCCTCTCACCTCATCCCCGTCACCGACTGACCTGCTCCCGAAAGGAACACATCATGAACTCATCTCGTCTGCGCGCTGCGGCGGTCGTCGCCGCCGTCGCAGCGGCGGCTCTCACCCTGGCCGGCTGCAGCTCCTCCCCCGCGCCCGCGGCGTCCAGCGCGGAATCGAAGACGCTCGTGGTCAGCACGTTCTCCTTCGGATCCGACCAGTTCACGCAGGCGGTGATCGACCCGTTCACCAAGAAGACCGGGATCAAGGTCGAGCTCGACACGGGCGCCAACGCCGACCGGATCTCGAAGCTTCAGCTCGCCGGCGGCGTCGATCCGGGCGTCGACGTCATGCTGATCAGCGACTTCTACGCCGCGATGGGCCAGAAGGACGACCTGTTCCAGAAGGTCGACGCGACGAAGGTCCCCGAACTGGGCAAGATCGCCGAGTTCGCCAAGGAGAAGAGCTACGACGGTCCCGCCTACAGCTACCAGCTGAACGGCACCATGTACCGGACCGACGTGCTCGACAAGAAGCAGGCCGAGGACTGGAACCTCTACGGCGACAGCGCCTATGCGGGCAAGCTCGCCCTTCCCGACATCGCCGTGACGGCCGGTCAGCTGACCATCAGCGGCGTCGGCACCGCATTCGGCAAGGGGCCGTACGACGTGGACACGGCCTTCAAGACGATGCACGGCTGGGCGCCGGGGATCCTGCAGTTCTACAGCTCCTCGACCGAGGTGACGAACCTGATCGCGCAGAAGGAGATCGTCGCCGCCGACGCGCTCAACGGCTTCGCGACGAAGCTCATCGCGTCCGGCCAGCCCATCGCATGGACCGCGCCGTCGAAGGGCGCCTACATGGCGACCAACCGCGCGATGATCCCCAAGGGCGCCGCACACACCGACGCCGCCTACAAGTTCATCGACTACCTGCTCAGCGCGGAGGCCCAGAGCGCATCGGCCAGGATCGTGGGCGATCTGCCGGTGAACCTCGGCGCGGAGATCCCCGCGGACGCCAAGGCCGTCGTCGGCGACATCGCCGCCGACCCGATCGCCGCCGGGTACAAGACGCTCGACCCGACCAAGATCGTCCCCACCCGCAACGAATGGGTCGACCGGTTCGCCCGTGAGGTGTCGTCCAAGTGACGCCCGCCGTCTCCGCGGACTGGATCCGGAAGCTGCCGAAGGCCGAGCTGCACTGCCATCTCATCGGCACCGTGCGTGCGGCGACCTTCGCCGACCTGGCTCGCCGAGCGCGGCTGGATCTTCCGGCCGAGCCCGAGCGGATCTTCGCGGACATCAACTCGCTGCCACCCGACCCTTCGCTCTATGCGGACACCGTGATCCCGGTTCCCCTGGAGCGGTCCCCCGACGAGCCGGAGGTCTCCTATTCCCTGTTCCAGGCCTCCAAGTGGGTGATCGAGTCGCTGCGCGACGCGGACGATCTCACCCGCATCGTCTACGAGGCGTTCGAGGACGCGCACCGGCTGAGTGCGGTG
This sequence comes from Microbacterium sp. 22242, assembly GCF_052045495.1. Taxonomy (NCBI): domain Bacteria; kingdom Bacillati; phylum Actinomycetota; class Actinomycetes; order Micrococcales; family Microbacteriaceae; genus Microbacterium; species Microbacterium sp. 22242. The sequence continues at coordinate 119,597 of NZ_JBQEOZ010000006.1, forward strand.
CGACACCTCGAGCTGTTCTTCGACGACGTCCCTGAGCACCTCTCCGCGCTGGGCTACGCCGGAAGCGTGGCCGCGTATGCAGAGGGGATCCGACTGGCCGAGCGCGACTTCGGCATGACAGGGCGGCTGATCAAGGGCATCGACCGCTCCAAGAGCGGGGACGAGGCACTGGCCCGGGTGCGCGAGGTCGTCGACAACCCGAACGAGTACGTCGTCGGCATCGGGCTGGACAACCTCGAGACCGCCGGCCCGCCGGAGCGCTTCGCCGACGCCTACCGTCTCGCCGGGCAGGCCGGCCTGAAGCGCACCGCGCACTCCTCGGAGCACACGCCCAGCGCGCAGAACACGATCACGTGCCTCGACCTGCTCGGCTGCGATCGGATCGACCACGGCTACTACGTGCTGGAGGATCCCGAGGTCGTGGCGCGCGTCCGTGACGATCGGGTCGCCTTCACTGTGGGCTCCACCACCTCGCGACGTTCCTGGCGGCCGTGGCGGCGCGCCTCGATCAGGGCGATGCTCGATGCGGGGCTGAACGTCATCCCCTGCTCCGACGACCCCGGCATGTTCCCGACGACTCTGACGAACGAGTACGCGATCCTGAACGAGCAGATCGGCGCGACACACGAGCAGCTGAGCCGCATGGCCCTGCGTGCCGTGGAGGCGTCCTGGCTGCCGGACGCCGAGCGCGCGGCTCTCCGCGCGGAGGTCGAGGCTGCGCTCGTCGAGCTGGATGCCGCCCTTCCGGACGCCGCCCTTCCGGACACCGCCCTTCCGGACACCGTCCGGTAGGGCGGCGCGGACGGCGCACGTAGACGCGTGATGCCCGAGCGAGGATCCGTCCCGCTCGGGCATCATGCGTCCGCCCGCGCCCGCGGCACGTCCGCGCACATGCCGAGGGCAACCGGCGGGATCCGCACCGCCCGCACGGGCATCTGCCCTTGTCCCCGCTTCCGGCCGGGAACATACTGTGCGCATGACGATCCGGGGCGCGACGGTCGTGGACTGGACCGGGCGGTTCGACCAGCTCGTCGCCCGGGAAGCCCTGCTCGACGCGGCGGAGCTGGACGAGCTCGGCCAGGCGGCCTGGTTCACCGGCCGGGACGACGTGAGCCACCGCGCCTGGGAGCGCGCCCACCTGCGCCATCTCGACGACGGCGATCTCGCCGCCGCCGTGCGCTGCGTGTTCTGGCTCGGTTTCACGCTCAGCGAGCACGGGGACCAGGTGCGGGCGCGCACGTGGATGGGCCGGCTGTTCGAGCTGTGCGCGCGACCGGACGCGGATCCGCACACCGACGCCTACCGAGAGCTGTGCAGCGCCGTCGGCCGCTTCGCGCAGGGCGACCTGGAGGGATCCGTCCCGCTCTACCGGCGGGCCGCGGAGCTCGCCATTGCCGTGGACGACGGCGACCTGGATGCGCTCGCGACGATGGGCCTGGGCCGCGCGCTCGTGCGTCTGGGTCAGGTCGAAGAGGGGTTCGGCTGCCTCGACCGGGTGATGCTGATGATCGGATCGGGCCGGGTGAGCGACCGTGCCGCGGGGCCCGCGTTCTGCGCCGTGGTGGCGAGCCTGCTCGCCCGGGGCGACCTGGAACGGGCGCGGGTCTGGACCCGCGACCTCGGCGAATGGTGCGACGCGCAGCGCGGGCTGGAGCCGTTCCGCGGCGAGTGCACGCTGCACCGCGCGACCGTCATGCAGCTCGGCGGCGAATGGGGCGAGGCGGCGAAGGCCGCGGAGCAGGTGTGCCGCAGCGAGAAGCGGGTCGAGACCCTCGCGAACGCGTGGTACCGCGCCGCGGAGCTGCATCGCGTGGCCGGCAGGGCCGCTCCGGCGCGCGACGCGTTCCGGCAGGCGGCGGCGCTGGGCCGCGAGGTGCAGCCCGGACTCGCCCTGCTGCACCGCGACGCCGGCGAGCTCGACACGGCGTGGTCCGGTCTGACCAGGGCGCGCGCGATGACACTCGGCCCCGCCGCGCGCGCGGAGGTGCTCGCCGCGGCAGTGACCGTGGCGCTCGAACGCGGACGCCTTGCCGAGGCCCGAGACGCCGCCGCGGAGCTCGCCGAGTGCGCCGCGGCCTTCGGCACCCTGTCGCTGCGGGCGCAGGCATCCCAGGCGCAGGGCGAGATCGCGCTGCGGGAGGGGCGCAGCGCCGAGGCGCTGCCGCTGCTGCGCGCCGCGTGGCTGGACTGGCGACGGTTGGACGCGCCGCACCAGGCGGCGCTCGTGCGCGTCGCGATCGGATGCGCCGCGCGCGTCGCCGGTGACGAGGAGGGGGCGCAGCTCGAGTTCGACGCCGCCCGTGTCGCGCTGGAGGGGCTCGGCGCCGTGCCGGACCTGGCCCGGCTGGAGCGGCTCGCCACGACCACGCAGCGCGGACCGGCGGATCCCGGTCTCAGCCGTCGCGAGCGCGAGGTGCTCGAGCTCGTCGCCCGCGGCTGGTCGAACCAGCGCATCGCCGAGCACCTGTTCCTCAGCGACCGCACGGTGGCCCGGCACGTGGGCAGCATCCTCAGCAAGCTCGACGTCCCCTCGCGCTCCGCGGCGACGGCGTACGCCTTCGGGCACGGGCTGGTCACCGTCGCCTGACATCGTCGCGGGTTCCGAACTCAGTCGATCCTGCGCACGACGGTCGCGAACGGCCTGTTGAACTCGACATCGACTGAGTTTCGGACGGTTGCCGCTCGAGCCGGAGGCCGGATCCGGATCCGAATTGGTCATTTCTGCCGATGCCGGGCGATCGCCCGTCGGCCTACCGTGCAGAGAAGCCGGAGATCCGCAGAGCCCGATCCCGGAAGAGGAGGCCATCATGTCCATCACGACACTCGACCTGGCCATCGTCGGCGCAGGTGCGGCGGGGCTGCACACGGCCCGGCGCGCCCAGGAGCGCGGCGCGCGGATCGAGGTCTTCGATGCGCACGCGCGCATCGGCGATTCCTGGCGCGAGCGCTACCGCTCGCTGCGCCTTTTCACCCCGCGGCGCTGGGTGGAGCTGCCCGGACTGCGCCTCGACATCGGCGTGTTCGACTACCCGACGGCGGCGCAGCTCGCCGATTATCTGGAGCGGTACGCGGCGACGTTCGAGATCCCCGTGCGCACGGCCACGCGCGTGCAGCGGCTCTCGGCCGAGCCCGACGGCCGGTTCCGCCTCGAGCTCGACTCCGGCGAGGAGATCGTCGCGGGAAAGGTGGTCGTCGCCGCCGGCGCCCACCACCGTCCGATCCTGCCCGCGTTCGCGTCGGAGCTGGATCCGGCGATCCGCCAGGTGCATTCGGTCGCCTACCGCGGTCCGGAAGACCTCGCGGCCGGGCCGGTGCTCGTGGTCGGGGCCGCCAACTCCGGCACCGACATCGCCCTGGAGGCGGCGGCGAACGGCCACGACACCGTCATCGCCGGGCGCCATCCGGGGCAGGTCCCCGGGCGCATCGACACACCCGTCGGCAATCTGATCAGCAGCATCTTCATCCGCCGGCTGCGCAACCTCACGATCGACACCGAGAAGGGGCGGCGCGCGTGGGAGCGGCAGCGCGGCCACGGCGTGAACCTCGTGCGCAACCACGTGGCGGATCTGCGCAAGGCGGGTATCCGTCAGGTCGGGCGCGTGGCGGGCGTCGACGACGGCCTTCCCGTGCTCGAGGACGGCGAGCGCCTGCGCCCCGCGACGGTCGTGTGGTGCACGGGGTCGCGGCCGATCCTGGACTGGATCGACCTGCCCGGGTTCGAGGACGAGAACGGGATCCGGCACGAGCGCGGGCTGTCCACGACCGTTCCGGGCCTGGCGTTCATGGGCCTGCCGTTCCAGTACTCCATCGCCTCGCCGACGCTCATGGGCATGGGCCGCGACGCGGAGTACGTGGTGGAGCACCTGCTGCGGCCTGCGCCTGTCCCGCTGGCCGCGTAAGAGCTGGGCGGCACCCGCGCAACCGCCCTTGCGCGACGCCCCGCCGGATACGCGGCGCGTCAGCGCACGTGCAGCAGGTGCGTGGGAGCGGGGGCGGCGGTGCGGTGCCGGACCCGGCCCGGGGCGCCCGTGCGGTCGTCGAGGTCGAGGACGCTGACCTGGTCGGAGCGCTGGCCCGCGACGAGCAGCGCGCCCTCGTGCAGGAGGTGGAAGCGCGGCCAGTCGACGCCCGCGTCCGCGAGGGCGAGGGGCTCGACGCGATCGCCGGATCCGCGCACGCGCAGCGCCGCCATGGTGTTGCTGCCGCGCACGCCGGCGTACAGGGTCTCGCCGTCGCGCGAGCGGCTCAGCTCGGCCGGGTGGTCGTGGCCGGGGGTCAGGATCGCGGAGACGGCGGTTCCCGCGACGACGCTCCAGCGGCCCTCGCGATCGGCGGCCAGCGTGAACACCTCGCAGGAGAGCTCGGTCACCACGTGCAGGTGGCCGCTGGGGTGCACGACCATGTGCCGCGGGCCGGATCCGCGCGGCAGCACGACCTCGTGGTCGAGCGTCAGCCCCGACGGCGCGGGGCGCCAGATCCGCACCAGGTCGTACCCGAGGTCGGTCGTCGCGATCCGCCCGTCCGCCAGGAACGCGGCGGCATGCGCGTGCGAGACGCGCGGGTCGCCGTTCGGGTCGAGGCGGTTCGGATCCGCGGGGTAGGGGTCCACGGCCGCGGTCGACGGCGAGACCGAATCCACGTCCCGAAACCGACGATCATTTCCTCGGTCTCGGGACGGAAGTTCGGTTTCACGGCCACCGGCCGGGTCCGGGGCCGCCTCGCCGTCGCCGAACAGCGCCCGCCGGAGCTCCGCGGCCTTGTCGCGCCCCTCGGGCACGAGGGATCCGTCCGCGCCAAGCCCGATCCGCACCACGCGGCCGTCGCCGTAGCAGCTCGCGACGAGGAAGCGGCCCTGCGGATCCACCGCCAGATGGCACACGAGCTCCCCGGCAGCGACCGGCTCGCCGAGCGGACGCAGTGCGCTCTCGCCCGTGCGCGCGAACGCGGCGACCTCGCCCGCTCCCTCGAGGGCCGCATACACGACGTCGAGCGCGGGATGCTGCGCGAGCCACGACGGCGACGGCGCGGGCGCGACGGCTCCGCGGTACGCAAGCGCGGTCGGGCCTTGGCCGTCATCGACGGCCAGCAGACCGATCCCGTCGGCCTGCCCCTCCATCTCGGGGCCGTAGCCGCCGACCCAGAAGCGCGTCATGTCAGTCGACGAGGTCGTGACGCACGACGACCTGGTCGCGCTCCGGGCCGACGCCGATCACCGAGATGCGGGTGCCGCTCATCTTCTCGAGCGCGAGCACGTAGTCCTGGGCGTTCTTCGGCAGATCCTCGAAGGTCCGGGCGGACGAGATGTCCTCGCTCCAGCCGGGAAAGTACTCCAGGATCGGCTTCGCGTGATGGAAGTCGCTCTGGTTCACCGGCACGTCGTCGAAGCGCACCCCGTCGACGTCGTAGGCGACGCACACCGGGATCTGCTCCAGCCCGTCCAGGATATCGAGCTTGGTCAGCACGAGGTCGGTGATGCCGTTCACGCGGGTCGCGTAGCGGGTGATCGGCGCGTCGTACCAGCCCACCCGGCGCGGACGCCCCGTCGTGGTGCCGAACTCGAAACCGCGCGCGCGCAGCCAGTCGCCCTGCTCGTCGAAGAGCTCGGTGGGGAACGGGCCGGATCCGACGCGCGTCGTGTAGGCCTTCACGATGCCGACGATCCGGTCCAGGCGGCCGGGGCCCACACCGGATCCGGTCGCGGCACCCCCGGCGGTCGCGGAGGACGAGGTCACGAACGGGTACGTGCCGTGATCGACGTCGAGCATCGTGGCCTGGCCGCCCTCGAACACCACGACCTCGCCGCGCGACAGCGCCTCGTCGAGGAGGTGCCCCGTGTCGGCGACCATGGGCCGCAGCCGCTCCGCGTAGGAGAGCAGGTCCTCGACGATCTCGTCGCACGTGATCGCGCGGCGGTTGAAGACCTTCACGAGCAGGTGGTTCTTCTGGTCGAGCGCCCCCTCGACCTTCTGGCGCAGGATGTTCTCGTCGAAGAGATCCTGCACCCGGATCCCCACCCGGTTGATCTTGTCGGCGTAGGCGGGGCCGATGCCGCGCCCGGTGGTGCCGATCATGCGCTTGCCGAGGAAGCGCTCGGTGACCTTGTCGAGCGTGCGGTGGTACTGCGTGATGATGTGCGCGTTGGCGCTCACCTTGAGGCGGGAGGTGTCGATGCCGCGGGATCCGAGCGCCTCGAGTTCGTGGAACAGCACCTCGAGGTCGATCACGACGCCGTTGCCGATCACCGGGGTGACGCCGGGCGAGAGGATGCCGGAGGGGAGCAGGTGCAGTGCGTACTTCTCGTTGCCGACCACGACCGTGTGGCCCGCGTTGTTGCCGCCGTTGAACTTGACGACCCAGTCGGTGCGCTCCCCGAGCAGGTCGGTGGCCTTGCCCTTGCCCTCGTCGCCCCACTGGACGCCGACGATCACGATTCCTGGCATGGGTTCATCCCCCTTGGATACGGCCATGGCCGCCGTGCTTTCGCCGGGTTTGCACCGGCCGATGAGCTCGCCCGATCGGGCGGAGCCAGTCTATCGGAGGGGTCCGTCGTCGTTGCGGGAGCGGTCCCGCCGCGGCCACGACCGACAGGGAACGGTCAGAGAGGGGTCGTTAGGGTGAGACCCGCGGTGCCGCACCACGGACGGCGCTGCCGGAGACACGACGATGACAGAGCCGACGGAGCAGCCACCCGCGGGCCCGAGCGCGATGCCCGCCGCAGCCACGCGCCGCGAGGCGCGCCTGCGCAGGGAGGCGCTGACCCGCCCGCTGTTCGACGTGCCGCCGCTCGCCGCGCCGCTGGTCGCGCCGGACGCCGACGCACCCGCCGCCCCGACCGTCGAGGCCGGAGCGCGGACGATCCCGCTGCCCCTCCCGCCGATGACCGAGTCCGGCACCGCGCCTGCGGCACTGGCCCCGCACCTGTCGCTCGCCGCGCCGCTCGTCACACCTGCTCCGCTCGCAGAACCCGCTCCGTCGCCGCGCCGCGAGGCCCGCCAGCAGCAGGCGGCGACCGTACTGGCGGCCGAGCCGATCGATCCCGCGACGGCGGACGGATCCGCTCCGCGACGGCGCCGCGCTGTCGTCTGGTCCGGCATCGCCGCCGCCCTCGTGCTGATCGCCGGACTCGGATCGATCGGGCCGTGGTTGCTGCGCGCGCCGGAACCGCCGGCCGCGGAAGACCAGCACGTCGACGCGCCCCCGAACCCGATCGCCGGGCGGGGCCTCGAGGGCGCGGGGTCGCCGTCCGCCTCCGCCCCGCCGCGCACGCCCCCACCGCCCCCGGCGAATGCCATCCCGCCCGTCGAGACGGCCATCGCCCCGATCGCCGGGGATCCCGTCGATCCCGTCGACACCGGCGACACCGGCGACACCGGATCCTCCGCGCCCGCGCCCGCACCGGCGCCGGTCCCCGGAGACGCCGGGCCCGCGCCCGCCCCGCCCGCAGCGCCCGCTCCGCTCGCCTTCACCGGCCTCACCCGTAACGAGACGGTCGGCCTGCTCGGGATCCGCCTGCTCCAGAGCTACACGCTCAGCCTGACCGGCCAGCCCGGATCCGCGGTGTCCGTGACGTACCGCTCGACGAACGTCGGATCCGTGACGTTCGACGGTTCCGGCCGCGCGTCGCTGACCTTCGGAGAGGGCCTGGTCGCCCTGGATCTCGGCGACCCGCTCGTCCGCGCCGCCTACACGGACGGCACGCCCGGCGAGCCCATCGAAGCCCGCCGCAGCGACATCTGACCGCGTCGACGTGGCGGCCGGTCGGGCGGGCCGCGGCATGCTGGCAGGATCTCGGCGACGGATGGCGGTCGCTGTTCTCGACCGATGTCCGCGGCCCCTGCCACGATCGGAGGATGACCGAGGCCACGCCGAAACAGACCCGGCCCGCACGGGGCGATGGCGCGACCCCACCGCCCCGCAACCGAGCCCTCGTCCTGACCGCGGCCGTGGTGACGGTCGTGCTGTGGGCCTCGGCGTTCATCGGCATCCGCGGCGCGGGCCCGCACTTCGACCCCGGCGCCATGGCCCTGCTGCGCATGGCGGTGGGCACCGCGGCGCTCACCGTCATCGCACTGCGGCGCGGCGTCCGCCTGCCGCCACGACGCCGGTGGCTGCTGGTCGCCGTGTGGGGCGTCGGGTGGTTCTGCGTCTACAACCTGGCGCTCAACGCCGCCGAGCACACCCTCGACGCCGGTACCGCGGCGATGGTGGTCAACCTCGCCCCGCTCATGGTCGTCGTCTTCAGCGGACTGTTCCTGCGCGAGGGCTTCCCGAAGCCGCTGCTGATCGGGGCGCCGATCGCCTTCGTCGGAGTCGTGCTCATCGGCCTGAACCCTTCGGGGAAGACCGGGGCCGTCGACATCGCCGGCCTCCTGCTCGCGCTGCTGGCCGCCGTCATGTACGCCGGCTGCACGCTGCTGCAGAAGCACCTGCTGAGCGCGGGGGCCGACTCGACCACGCTCACCTGGCTGGGAGCGGCGGTCGGGACGGTCGCGCTGCTGCCGTGGTCGGGCAGCCTCGTGGGCGCACTGCGGACGGCCCCGCTCGACGCGACCCTGTGGGTGGTCTACCTCGGCGTCTTCCCCACGGCGATCGCCTTCACCACCTGGGCCTATGTGCTGCAGCGCAGCACGGCGGGGCAGACGTCCGCGACCACATACGTGGTGCCGGCGATCGCGATCCTGCTGTCGTGGCTGATCCTCGGCGAGGTGCCGACCGCGCTCATGTTCCTCGGCGGCGCGCTCTGCCTGCTCGGCGTGCTCATCGCGCGGTTGCGGTGGCGGCGCCCTCCCGGCGAGCGAGCAGACGGCATCGTGCGAGCCGCAACGCCAGGAGCACCAGAACCGCCCCGATGACCAGGCGGAGGGAGCGGGTCCCGTGACGAGGATCGTTACGACGCCGGCCATGCCGAGCCGAGCTGCTGCAGCCGCAGCCACACGGGGCCAGGTTCACCAGGCCGACCCCGGTGCGCCCCGGCCGCGGCGCGAATGAGGTCGACGGCGACGATGCCTGCGCCGAGCGCGGCGAGGGTGAGGATCCGGTGCTGCTCGTCATCTCCCCGGCTTCGCGTGGCGGGAAGAGGTCCTCGCCGGTGTCGACAAGCTCGTCCCGCATCGCCGAGCAGGAGGCGAACGCCGCGCGGCGCCCATTCGTCTCCTACGCGGTCACGGACGACCGGCTCGTCACCGGCCCGACCCGCCGGATCCGCGAAAGGAGAACGCGCAGAAGGTCGCGGCACTGCTCTGACGGACCTCCGGCCGGTGTCGCAGATTCGCGGCGACGAGCACGCGCTCGGCGCGACTGCGCTAGGAAGGAGAGGCGGCAGCACAGCACCGCACCGCACCGCACCGCACCGCACCGCACCGACCCAGGGGGAGCCATGACCTATCCACAGGACCCGCAGCCCGGACTGCCGTATCAGCAGGCACCGCCGTATCCGATGGCACAGCACCCGGCGACCGGCCAGCCGTACTACCCGATGCCCACCCACCTCGTGGTGCCGGAGCCCAAGGGGATGAGCATCGCCTCCATGGTGCTGGCGCTCGTCTCGATCGTGTTCGGCTTCACGTTCCTCGTCCCGATCGCGGCGCTGATCCTGGGCATCGCGGGCCTGCGCAAAGAGCCTGCCGGGCGCGGCATGGCGCTGGCCGGCGTGATCGTCTCGAGCTTCATCCTGCTGGTGTGGGTGCTGATCCTGATCGTGTTCTTCGTCGTCGGGCTCTCGGTGTTCGGGGTCGCGGTCTCGATGACCTGAGCCGGCGTCGCCACCGGAGGCAGGTCGGCGCAGGCCGGTGACACCAGCCCGCGTCGTAGGCCACGAGCACGGCCTGCACGCCGCACACCCCTGTGAACCTGGGCACCCCCGATGGGTAGTCCTCCCCATCCGATCCGGGTGGCATGGTCAGCCTCGGCGGTTACGCTGGCAGGGTTGCGCGCGACCGGATCGCGCGCGCCAGAACCACAGGGGGATCCGCTCGTGAGCCAGAACATCGACGCCGCGTACGCCGCGCAGACTCCGCCCCCGCCTGCGGGCATCGTCAGCCCTCCGCCCGCGATCCCACCGGCGCCTCCCATGCCGCCCGGGCCGAGCATCCGTCGCGAGCAGCCGGGGTCAGTGCAGACTCCTCCCGCGGAGGTCCCTTCGACAGGCTCAGGGACCGGGGCCGCCGGTTCAGGGACCGGGGCCGCCGGTTCAGGGACCGGGGCCGCCGCGTCAGGGACCGCGGCCGGCTCACCTGCCGGTCAGGCCGGAAACGCGGCGGGGCAGGCCTCCGGGGCCGCGTCCCAGGCCGCGGCCGCGGCCAAGCCGGCCCCGACCGAGGCCGAGATGGCGCGGGCGCGGCAGATCCTCGGCATCGTGTCCACCGCCTACTCGACCCGCATGGTCGGCCAGGAGCGTCTGCGCACCAGCCTGCTGCTCGCGCTCATGGCCGGCGGGCACATCCTGCTCGAGTCGGTGCCGGGCCTCGCCAAAACCACCGCCGCGAGCACTCTCGCCGACACCGTCAAGGCCGACTTCAAGCGCATCCAGTGCACGCCCGACCTGCTGCCCAGCGACATCACCGGCACGCAGATCTACGACGCGGCGAGCGGCACGTTCCGCACCGTGCTCGGCCCCGTGCACGCGAACTTCGTGCTGCTCGACGAGATCAACCGCTCGAGCGCGAAGACGCAGAGCGCGATGCTCGAGGCGATGCAGGAGCGGCAGACCACGATCGGCGGCGAGATCCACCGCGTGCCGCGGCCGTTCCTCGTGATCGCGACGCAGAACCCGATCGAGCAGGAGGGCACGTACGAGCTGCCCGAGGCGCAGATGGACCGCTTCCTGCTCAAGGAGATCGTGGAGTATCCGAGCCCCGCCGACGAGCTCGAGGTGCTTGCGCGGATCGACTCGGGCGCCCTGGATCCGGACCGGCACGCCTCCACGACCATCTCGCTCGCCGACGTCGAGCAGCTGCAGGACATCTCGTCCCGCATCTACGTCGACCCCGCGATCCGTAACTACATCGTGTCACTCGTGTACGTCACCAGGAACCCGGTGCCGTACATCGGGGAGACCCTCGGCGGCTACATCAAGTACGGCGCCAGCCCGCGCGGATCCATCGCGTTCCTGCAGGCCTCGCGCGCGCTCGCGCTGCTCGCCGGACGCTCGTACGTGATCCCCGAGGACGTGCGGAACCTCCGTCACCTCGTGCTGCGCCACCGCGTGCTGCTCACGTTCGAGGCCGAGGCCGAGAACGTGCGCAGCGAGGACATCATCGACGCCATCTTCGGCGCCGTGCCCACCCCCTGATCATGCGCCCGCTCGCCGCTGCCCGGACCCTCGGAGATGGATTTCGCATCTCCGAGGTGCCTGTGAGCGACGTTTTCCATCTCCGTGGCCCGCGCGCCGCATCCCGGAGATGGATCTCGCTCATCGGGGGCGCTTCGGAGCGACGTTTTCCATCTCCCACCGGTCGTTGAGCCCAGAGCGCACCGACCGAACGAACTGAGGATCCATCCATGGCCAGCCTGCTGACGCCGGTGAAGGGCAAGCTCTTCATCCAGTCGACGCGCAAGTCGACGCACGCGCTCGACGGCGCGTACGCGTCGCTGCTGCGCGGGCACAGCCTCGACTTCGACGATCTGCGCGCCTACGAGTACGGCGACCAGATCCGCGACATCGACTGGAAGGCGACCGCGCGGCTCGGATCCCCCGTGGTGCGCCGTTCGCTGGCCACCCGCATGCACACCGTGCTGTTCGCCGTCGACACCGGCCTGTCCATGACCGCGCTCGCGCACGACGAGAAGCCCAAGAAGGAGCTGGCGATCCTCACGGTCGGCGTGCTGGGCCTGCTCGCCCTCCGCCACGGCGACGACTTCTGCCTGGTCAGCGGCGATTCCGAGGCGGTGGGCCGGCGCGAGATCGGCCGCTCGGAGGCGGCCCTCGAGCACACCCTGCGCACGATCGACCGCGCCGTCGACGCGGCCTCAGCGCCCTCCGACCGCGATGCGCTGCTGAACTACATCGCGCGCACGATCGCGCGGCGCATGATCGTGGTCGTGCTGACCGATGACACTCCGGTCAGCGCCGAGACCGAGCGGCTGCTGCGCCGGCTGCGCGTGCAGCACGACGTGCTCTGGATCACGCTGCGCGACGCCGAGCCCGTGCTGGACCCGTCGACGGGCTCACGGGCCGGGAAGGACGGCGTGCAGCGCTCCCGCCGCGACGTCGCCTCGCACTGGGCGATCCCCGAGTTCATGCAGGGCGACGCCGAGCTCGCGGCCGAGCTGCACGCGATGGACGCCGCCGAGACGGAGCGCACGGAGACGCTGCTGCGCCGGCTCGAGATCACGCATGTCGCGCTCGCCGAGCAGGGCCAGGCCGTCGGCGCGCTGCTCGAGATGCTGGATGCGAGGTCGCATGTCCGGAACGGATGAGCTGTATCCGCCCGCGCAGTACGGCTGGGGCTGGATCCTGCTCGCGATCGGCATCCTGGCCCTGATCGCCGGGATCGCCTGGCTCGTCGTGGTGCTGACCCGCCCGCGCCGGTCGCTCGCGTTCGCCGCCGCCCCCGTGCCGCAGCCCCTGCTCACCGCCGACGCCGCGACGGCGCTCCGCCAGGAGTACCTCGGCGCGATCGCGCAGATCGAGGCCGACTACCGCGCCGGCACCAGCGACGCCCGCCGCGCCAACCTCGATCTCAGCCGCGTCGTGCGCGGATTCGTGAACGAGTACAGCGGCATCGAGGCGCCCGTCCTGGCCCTCGACGACCTCGTGCGGATGGGCGTGCACCCCGCGCTCATCGACGCGATCGGCCGCAACTACTACCCGAGCATCTTCCGGCGCACCGCCCCGGTCGACCCGCTCGTGGGCGCCGAGGCCGCCCGTCAGGTGGTGACCACGTGGTACTAGCCAACGCCTGGATCCTGTTCGCCGTGCTCGGCGCGGCGCTCGTCGCGCTCGTCGTCGGCGTGCTGCTCGGGCTGCGCGGCCGCGGCGGGGGGACCGCGGCGGGCGGCGCGCCGGTCGCCAGGGCGGAGCGGATCCGCACGCTGCCCGCGTTCCGCCGTGCGGTCCGCCGGCGCCAGGCGGCGCTGGCCGCGATCGTCGCGCTGGGGATCCTCGCGGTCGTGCTCGGCGGCGTGGTCGCCGCGCGGCCGGTCGCGCAGAAGACCGTGCAGCCGGTCTCCACGAGCCGCGACGTCATGCTGTGCCTGGACGTGTCCGGATCCATGACCGACGTCGACAAGGAGATCGTGTCGATCTTCGACAAGCTCTCCGACGGCTTCAAGGGCGAGCGGATCGGGCTGACGATCTTCAACAGCTCCGCCGTGCAGGTCTTCCCGCTCACCGACGACTACGCGTTCGTGAAGGATCACCTGCGGAGCCTGATGAAGGGCTTCGACTACTCCACCGACGTGCCCGAGCAGTGGGTCGGCACCATGAACGGGGTGGGCGCCTCGCTCATCGGCGACGGTCTCGCGTCGTGCGTGATGCGCTTCGACCACGCCGATCAGAAGCGCGCCCGCTCGATCATCCTCGCCACCGACAACGAGCTGAACGGATCGCCGATCGTGTCCCTCGAGGAGGCCGCCGACTACGCGGCGTCCAAGAAGATCCGCATCTACACGATCAACCCGGTCGAGGGCGTGGACGAACCGAACAGCAAGACCCTCGCCGACGCCGCCACCACGACGGGCGGCAAGGCCTACGCGCTGCGGGAGACCACCACCGTGAGCGACATCATCAGCGAGGTGCAGAAGCAGGAGGCGTCGCAGCTCAAGGGCCAGGCGACCGTCATCTGGACGGACGTGCCGCAGCTCTGGATCGCTGCGCTGATCGTGATCGCGCTGGGTTTCGTCGTGCTGCTGTGGCAGGTGCGACTGTGATCCTCCAGCCCGTCATCGCGCCGTTCCTGGCGATCCTGCTCGTCCTGCCCGTGCTGGCGGGCGCCGTGTGGATGCTCGTGCGCGCGGTGCGGGCCCGCGGCACCGGCCCGGCGGTCTGGGTCCTCCGGGTCCTGCTGGTGCTCGCGTGCGGGGTGCTGCTGCTGCGGCCGGGCGTTCCCGGCGGGCAGGTGCGCACGCTCGCCTCGGCCACGGACGTCGTGATCGCCGTCGACACCACCGCGAGCATGGTCGCCGAGGACTGGAACGGCACGCATCCGCGGATGGACGGCGTGCGGCAGGACGTGCGGGGCATCGTCGCCGCGTATCCCGGCGCCCGGTTCGCGCTGATCACGTTCGACGCGACCCCGGTGCTGCGGCTGCCGCTGACCACGGACAGCACCGCGCTGGTGTCCGCGGTCGACGTGCTGCAGCCCGAGGTGACCCGGCAGTCGAAGGGCAGCTCGATCGGCATCGCGAACCAGCTCGTCGCGCAGACGTTGCAGAACGCGCAGAAGTCCTCTCCGGATCGCGCCCGCCTGGTGTTCTACCTCGGCGACGGCGAGCAGACCGTGTCGACGAACCCGGAGTCGTTCGCGGACGCCAAGAAGCACGCGTCGGGCGGTGGCGTGCTCGGCTACGGCACGGCGCAGGGCGGCCCGATGCGCGAGACGACGGGCGCGCTCGGCGACGCCTCCGGATCCGACGCGGGGGGCGGCGACTACATCCAGTACCAGGGATCCGACGCCCTGAGCCGGATCGACGAGAAGAACCTGCAGCAGTTCGCGAGCGAGCTCGGCGTGAAGTACCAGCACCGCAGCGCGACGCAGAAGGCGGTCTTCCCGCCCGCTCCGAAGTCGACCACGGCCTACCGCGAGAACGATCCGCTCACCCAGCCGACCGACCTGTCCTGGATCGCGGCGCTCGTCGTCGTGCTGCTGCTGTGCCTCGAGATCGCCCGGGCGGCCATGCTCGTCGTGCGGATGCGCGGCCTGTCGGTGCGGCCGGAACCCGCGGCATCGCCGAAGCAGGAGGGAGGGGAGGCATGACCGAGACGCTGACCGGCCCCGTCGCGGAGCCGTCCGAGGCCGCTCCCGACGCCACGGCCGCGCACGCGCTGCTCCGCAGCAACCGGCGCCGCCGCCTGGCCCGGCGCTGGATCGCGTGGGGCTCGCTGCCGCTGCTGCTGGTAGCGGTGCTGTTCGTCGGCAAGCTCCTCAGCCTGTACGCGTTCGCCTACCAGTCGATCACCGCCTATGTCGCGGGCGACTACTCCGGCTCGATCGCCGCCGCGGAGCGCCTGGACCCCGCCAACTGGTTCGAGCCGTACAAGGCGCCCTACGACCAGGGCGTGGGCCTCGCCGAGTCGGGCAAGCTCGCCGCAGGCCAGAAGAAGTTCGAGGAGTCGCTGAAGCTCGCCCACGGACTCGAGGTGTGCGCGGTGCGCTTCAACCTCGCCCTGGTGCTGGAGCGCGAGGGCGACGCGGCGGCCGACAAGCAGGATCCGACGACCGCGGTCGCGTTCTACGCGAAGGCCCTCGAGGTCAACGCCGACATGCCCAAGGAGTGCGACAGCAAGCAGGCGCAGGAGCAGTCGCCCGATCCGCAGCGCGACATGAGCCAGTCGAACAAGGATCAGCAGGACCGCCTCAAGCAGAAGCAGCAGGAGCAGCAACAGCAGCAGCAGAACCCGGATCAGGGCAAGGACAAGCCGAAGGATCAGCAGCAGCCGCAGCAGCCCGATCAGGGCAAGCTCGACGACCTGCAGAAGAAGCTGCAGCAGGGCGAGCAGGAGCGGCAGCAGAACCAGAAGGACGGCAACGACGACGGCGGCAGCACCGGAACGGACAAGCCATGGTAGAGCGCAGCGATCCGCCCCGATACGTGTCCGACTCGGCCGGAGCCCCGCCGCTCCCGCCCCCCGGCGGCTACCGCGGCGCGCGGCGCGCGCTGCTGGGCCAGGTGCCGCTTGCGGCCTCCACCCCGACCCTCCCGGTCGTCGCGGGAGCCGGGCGCGAGACGGAACGCGGCGACTCCTGGAGCCCGTCGACGGCGCCGCGGGCAGCCAGGAGAAGCCCGCTCGGCTGGATCGCGCTCTCGGCCGTGGTCGCGTTCGCGCTCGTGTGCGTGATCCTGCTCGCGGTCGGCAACGCGGACGCGTTCTTCGGCGCCACGATGCTCGTGCTCCAGCTCGTGGTGCTCGGCCTCGTCATCGCCGCCCTCGCGACGAGAGCAGGGCGGACGCTCGGCGCGGCCGCGCTCACGGTCGCGCTCGTCCTCAACGTCGGCACCCTGGGCGCGCTGAGCGCGGTGCGGGTCGCGGCGACGGGATCCTACGCCGGTCACAAGACCGACAAGCAGAAGCTCTGGGAGGCGTACCCGGGCATCAAGGACAAGGATCCGCAGCGCTTCCTGAGCCAGCAGTCGCTCGAGAAGCTGCAGTCGCTCGCGGACGAGACGATGTCCGACGTCCGCGCCCAGCTCACCGCGAAGTACGGGTTCACCTGGGTCACGGTGAGCGACGCCCAGGACCGGCCCGAGCGCAACGGCTACGGCGGCGAGTCGATGCTGGTGCGGTACGGCTCGCCGGTGTGGGCGACGACGCAGCCGGTGACCGGCTACGACCACAAGCTCGAGGTCATGCAGACGATCGAGTCGGTGATCGAGGAGCACGGCTGGCGCGGCATGATCGCGTTCAACGATCCCGCCAGCGGCGTCGACCCGAGCGTGATCCCGAAGATGTACGGCGGCGCCACCCCCGAGACCCAGGTCGACTGGGAGTGGTTCAGCGACGAGGACCCCGATCCGGGCTGGTTCTACGCGACCATGACCGACCTGGCTAACGACAAGACCGGCGCCTACCGCGCCTCGCGGGAACAGACCGCGAAGCGCACGGGCGAGCCGCTGGAAGGACTCCAGCTCGCGGTGGTGGGCCGGTACATGCTGAGCGAGAAGAAGACCGACGACTTCACGCAGGCGCTGAAGAAGTACCCCTGATCTCGGCTGTGCCGCCTTACCGCCTTCCGGCCGATCCCCGAGGGTGACCGGTGAGGATGCAGGGGCCGCTATCGTCAAGGAATGCAGATGCCCGCGCCGGAGCGCACCGCGAATCGCACGTCACGTCTCGGCATCAGCCCGGCACTGTGGGGCGTCGTGCGTCTCGCGGGCGCCGCGCTCATCCTGCTCGCCGTGAGCACGCAGGTCACGATGTCGGTGCAGAACGCGCTCGCGGCCGCGACGCCGGCGGCACGGCACCTGCCGACCGTGATCGCGAACCTCCTCAGCTACTTCACGATCCTGTCGAACGTCGCGGCCATCGTGGCCCTTCTGCTCGCGGGAGTCTGGGCGCTGCGCAACGCCCGGAGCCGCAGCGTCGAGCCCCGTGGCCTGGCGATCCTGCTCGCCTGCGTCTCGACGTACATGATCACGACGGGCATCGTCTACAACCTGCTGCTGCGCAACGCACCGGTCGGCATCTCCGCGCCGTGGGTCAACGAGGTGCTGCACGTGGTCGGCCCGCTCATCCTGCTCGCCGACGTGCTCTTCGCCCCGCAGCGGCGCTGCCTGGGCTGGGGCGTGCTGGGCGCCGTCGCCGCGTTCCCCCTCGTCTGGGTCGCCTACACGCTGATCCGCGCGAATTTCATCATCGCCCCGCTCACCGGTGAGCACTGGTGGTACCCCTATCCGTTCCTGAATCCGCATCTGCCCGGCAACAGCGCGCTCACGGTCGTGCTGTACGTCGTCGGCATCGCTATCGTGATCCTGGCGGTCGGCGCCGGCGTGATCGCGGTCTCGCGCAAGCGCGGGCGCTGACGCTCCGCCGGGCTCGCCCTGCCCCGAGGGCGGGGCGCCCCCGTGACGCCCGCGCTCTTCCAGCTGGCATGATGAGGCCATGCGTGCTGTGGTGATGGATCAGGTCAGGGCCCGTCCCGAGGTGCGCTCGGTCGCGGAGCCGAGCGTCCCGGCGGACGGCGTGCTGGTGCGGGTCATGGCCACGGGCCTGTGCCGGAGCGACTGGCACGCCTGGGCCGGACACGACGACATCGCCCTGCCGCACGTCCCCGGCCATGAGCTGGCCGGCGTCGTCGTCGTGACCGGGCCGCAGGTGACCCGGTGGCACCCCGGCGATCGCGTGACGGTGCCGTTCGTCTGCGGCTGCGGCACGTGCGAGTGGTGCCGCTCCGGCAACGCGCAGGTCTGCCCCGACCAGCAGCAGCCCGGCTTCACGCACTGGGGATCCTTCGCCGAGTTCGTCGCGCTGCACGCGGCCGACGTCAACCTCGTGCGGATCCCCGACGACGTCGACTTCGCCACCGCGGCCAGCCTGGGCTGCCGTTTCGCGACCGCCTTCCGAGCCCTCGCCGGCCGGGCGAAGGTGCGCGAGGGCGAATGGGTGACCGTCGTCGGCGCCGGGGGCGTCGGCCTCAGCGCAGTGATGATCGCGCAGGCGCACGGAGCCCGCGTGATCGCGGTGGACCGCAACCCGGAGGCCCTCGCCGTGGCGCGACGGCTCGGCGCCGCGCACACCCTCGTGGCCGACGGATCCGACATCCCGTCCGCCGTGGCGGAGCTGACCGGCGGCGGAAGCCACGTCTCCGTCGACGCGGTCGGCAGCGAGCAGACCTGTGCCGACGCGATCCTGAGCCTGCGCCGCCGCGGGCGCCACGTGCAGATCGGACTCCTCCCGCCCGTGGACGGGCATCCCCGGGTGCCGATGGACCGCGTGATCGGGTGGGAGCTCGACCTGCTCGGCAGCCACGGGATGGCCGCCGCCGACTACCCCGCGATGATGACGCTGATCGAACGGGGGCTGCTCGCCCCGCAGCAGCTCATCGAGCGCACCATCGGCCTCGAGGAGGCGGCGGCGCTGCTGCCCGAGTTCGACCGGGCCACCGTCGCGGGCATGACCCTGATCGACCCGCGCCGTCCCTGACCGCCCGCCGTCACCGGCGGTGCGGAGACGCCCGTGGGTGGACGACGCCCGACGCCGCGCCCAGCACGGCGCCGATCAGGGTGTCCACGACGCGCTCGAGGATCAGGTCCCAGGGGAGACCGCCGCCCGTGCCCGCCGCGGAGGAGATGATGAAGAGCACGAGCGGTGTGATGAAGACGAGCGCCAGCGCGTAGTTGCGCACCACGAAGATCTCGACGGTGAACTGGAGCCCCGCGAGCAGGAACGGCAGCAGGAGAGGCGGGATCGGGACGGATCCGAGCAGCGCGAAGAGGCCGGCGCCGACCACCGTGCCGAGGAATCGCTGGCTTCCCCGGATGAAGGCGACCCGCCTGCCGACGTTGACGCCGATCACGGCGATTCCCGCGCACACGGTCCAGTACGCCCGTTGCGGGTCGACGAGCAGCATGCTGAGGAGAGTGCCCGCGACGGCCACGAGCGCCACTCTCAGCAGCAGCGCCCTGGCGTCGGGATCGAGCCGCGGCCGACGTGCGATCTGCGTCCGTGCCGGTGAGGCGGCACCGCCGCGAGGCCGGGCGATCAGGAACGCCACCACGGCGATCCCGTAGGCGATGAGGGCGCCCACGGCGAGCGCGCCGAGGAAGAGCGGCGGCTCCACGAGGCGGTGGCCAGCGGAGACGGCGGTGAGGTGCGTGGCGAGTCCGTAGACGAGCACGAAGAACACCGGTCCCGGCGGGCCGAGCCGGTATCCGTAGTGCAGTGCACCCGTGACCAGGGCGACGACGACGAGGCCGATCGCGGCGGCCGCGGGGTACGGCGCGAGCGCTGTACCGGTCGCTGCGCAGAGCAGGATCGCGACGACGACGACGGGCAGCAGACGGATCCGCACCAGCGGAGCGGTTCCGACCAGATAGATGGCCGTGAAGGCGCCGCTCGCCGCCATCACCCCGACGGCCGGCCGCCCCAGCACCGTGAACAGCGCCACGGGCAGGAACATCGACAGCGCGGCCTGGAGCGCGATGGGCCAACGCGGGGACGGCGCCGGGGCGAGCAGGAAATGACTTCGCGCCCACACCCGGATCAGCGCGGTCGGCGGGCGCGGGGCGGGAGGATCGTGGGGAGCCGGATCCGGTTCCGTCATGTCCGCTTCCGCCTTCCCTCGGGCCCGGCGGCCCCCGCCCAGCCTACGCGGGAGGATCACGGGCGCCCGTCCGCTCAGGCGCTGCCCACGAGCTCGGCAGTCCCGATGCCGGCGAGTATCGCATGCCTCGCCGACGGTTGACAATGAATCGTTTCAGGCTTACGCTCGTCCTTAACGGAAAGCGCTTACTTTCGAGTCGAGCCGCTTATCATCAGTACGGTCGACGACGACAGGAGACGACATGTCCGAGGCCACCACGTCACCCGACGCCCGGCGCATGCCACGCCGCGCCGCGATGAGCGGCTGGGTCGGCAGCGCGCTCGAGTACTACGACTTCTCCGTCTACGGGGCAGCGGCCGCGCTCGTCTTCCCCCAGGTGTTCTTCCCGGGCGAGGATCCTGCGATCGCGCTGATCTCCTCCCTCGCCACCTATGGCGTCGGTTACGTCGCGCGGCCCCTGGGCGCCTTCGTCCTGGGCAACTTCGGCGACAAGCACGGCCGCAAGCGCGTCCTCGTCTTCGCGATGATGGTGATGGGGCTCTCCACACTGCTGGTGGGCCTTCTGCCGACCTATGCGCAGGTCGGCGTGCTCGCACCCGTCCTGCTCGTGGTGCTGCGGCTGATCCAGGGCTTCGCCGTCGCCGGCGAGCTGGGCGGCGCGAGCGCGATGATCGTCGAGCATGCGCCTGCCGCGAATCGCGGCTTCCTCACCAGCTTCAGCCTGCAGGGCACCCAGGCCGGCAGCATCCTCGCATCGGCCAGCTTCATCCCGCTGTCGACCTTCCTCTCGCATGACGCCTTCCTCGCCTGGGGGTGGCGCATCCCGTTCCTCCTCAGCGTCGTCGTGATCGTCGCGGGTGTGATCATCCGATCGCGCGTCGACGAGACACCGTCCTTCCGCCGGGAGCAGAGCGAGCACGCGGTGGCGCGCGTCCCGGTCGCGCAGCTGTTCCGCGAGAACGGCGGCACCGTCCTCCGAGCCGTCTGCATGGGACTGGCGAACGTGATCGGCGTGACCGTGGTCGTCTTCGGCACCGCCTACGCGACCCAGCCGGCGTACGGGGTGAAGATGAGCCCCTCGGTCTACCTCTGGATCCCCGTCGTCGCCAACATCGTCGCCATCATCCTCATCCCGATCTTCGGCCGGCTCTCCGACCGGATCGGACGTCGCCCGCTGATGATCTGGGGCCCCCTGAGCGCCGGTGTCCTGTCCTTCGCCTACCTGTTCGTGGTGCAGGCCCGCAACATCCCGCTGACCGTCGTGCTGGCCATCCTGATCTTCGGCATCCTGTACCAGCTGTGGAACGCGACCTTCGCGAGCTTCTTCCAGGAGCTCTTCCCCACGCGCACCCGCGTCACCGGCTTCGCGGTCTCGCAGAACATCGCCCTGTTCATCACCGGGTTCCTCCCCGCGATCTTCACGGCGATCGCTCCTCCCGGAAGCCCGTCGGTCCCGCTGATCATCGGTGCGCTCACCCTGGTGTTCTCGCTCATCTCGGCCTTCGCCGCGTGGCGCTCGCGCGAGACGGCGAAGCTGGAGCTCGAAGCGCTGGAGACCACGCCGATCGTGCACGTGAGCCGGGGCCGGCGCGACTCGCGCGGCGGCGACGCCTGACCCGTGCACGGGGAGGAGGGAACGGACGTGGGCGGCAGACCGGCTCGAGTAGCGCTGATCGGCGCCCACGGCTTCGGCCTCGTCCATCGCCAGAACCTCGACAGGCTGCAGGGGCGCGGCCGCGCGACGCTCGTCGCCGTGGCCGAGCCCAGCCCGCTGGAACCCGGCGAGCTCCCCGCCGGCGTCCGCGCCTACCGCGACGCGGATGCGCTGCTCGCCGGAGAGAGCGACCTCGACGTGGTCATCGTCTGCACGCCGCTGCACACGCACTTCGATCTGGCGGTCAAGGCGCTGGCGACGGGAGCCGACCTCTATCTCGAGAAGCCGCCCGTCACCTCGCTCGAGCAGTTCGACCGGCTGAGGGCGGCCGCCGCGGACGCGGACCGTCTCGTACAGGTGGGCTTCCAGAGTCTCGGCTCGCACGCCCTCCCCTGGCTGAGATCGGCGATCGACGGCGGGGCGCTCGGCGACATCCGGGCGATCACCGCGGCAGGACTGTGGACGCGGAACCGCGCGTACTTCGCGCGCTCCCGCTGGGCGGGCAAGCGGACCCTCGACGGCGTGGACGTGGTGGACGGCGTCGCCACGAACGCCCTGTCGCACGCCGTCATCACGGCGCTGAACGTCGCCGGCGCCCGACGATCCTCCGACGTCTCGCGCATCGAGGTGGACCTTCACCGCGCCAACCCCACCGAGAGCGATGACACGACGGTCGTGCGGGCATCCCTGCCCGGGGCGGCAGCCGACGTCACCTGCGCACTCACGCTCTGCGGACCGGGCGAGGCCGAGCCCTTCGTCACCGTTCACGGCTCGGAGGCGACAGCCACCTTCTTCTACGTGCGGGACGAGGTCCGCGTCGACGCCGGCGACTCGTCCCGCACCACCCGCTTCGAGCGCACCGACCTGCTCGAGAACCTGCTGGACGCCCGCGACGGCCGCGCGAGCCTGCTGAGCGCTCTCGACGACACCGAGGCGTACATGGGCGTGCTGGAGACGGTGCGAACGAGCGCCCCGCCGCACCCGATCGCCGCGGAGTTCGTCGACCGGGTGGGTACGGGGGGCGAGGAGCGGATCGTGATCCGCGGGATCGAGGAGGCGGTGCTGCGCGCGGTCGCCGCGCAAGCGACGTTCACCGAGTTGGGACTGCCGTGGGCGGTCGATCCGGACCGCCGGGCCGAGACGATCGCAGCCGACGGCCCGACGCCGGACGAGTGACGGGCGGCATCTCGTAGGCCGAGCTGCGAAAGCGTCATGGGCCGAGCTGCGAGAGCCTTCCCTGCCGCGGCATCCCCGCCGGCGACGACAGGCCGTCTCGCTATCATCGGGTGATGGCCGATTCCTCCGCAGCACCCCGCAGCGCCGGCCGCTACCGCAAGGGCATCGCCCGACGCCAGGAGATCCTCGACAAGGCCATCGAGGTGTTCGCGCGGCGGGGGTCGCACAAGACGAGCCTGCGCGCGATCGCCCAGGAGGTCGGCGTCACCCACGCGGCGCTGACGCACTACTTCGGCTCTCTGGAAGAGCTGCTCGTGGAGGTCTACCGTGCGTCGGAGAGCGCGACCGACGCGACCCATCCGGTCCCCGCGGACGCCCGCCCCGCCCTGTCGATGCGCACGGCCGCGGAGCGCAACCGCCGCATCCCGGGGCTGGTCCAGCTGTACTCGACCCTGGTGTCGACGGCTCTCGAGGATTCGCACGCGGCCGCACAGGAGTTCATCACACAGCGCTTCAGCCGGATCCGGGCCGGGATGTCGGCGCAGGTACGAAAGCTGCAGGCCGCGGGCGAGCTGCGCGCCGACCTCGACCCCGATCTCGTCGCCGCCCTCGTCGTCGCCGCCTCGGACGGGCTGCAGACCCAGTGGCTGCTCGACGACACCATCGACCACGAAGCCGCACTGGAGATGCTGGACTCGCTGCTCTCCGGCGACGGCACCACCGGTCCCTGAGCAGGAGCCTCCCGGGCGCGTGGCCCCTGCTCGGGGATCGACAAGCTCAGGGACCGACGGTCTCAGAGAGTGGCGGTGAACGGGTCGAAGCCCTCCGGCAGCAGCGGCACCGGCGCCGCCGTGCTCGCCACCGCGACGGTCCGGCCTGTGCGCGCCGACTCCTGGGCCGACAGCAGCACGTCCAGCACATGGAAGCCGAGCTCGCCGGAGGCGACGTGCGGCCGGTCCGCGGCGATCGCGCGCACCATGTCGAGCGCGCCCAGCCCCCGGCCGATCTCGATGTCCTCGTGGGCGATCTCCACCCACTCCTGCTCGAACGACATGCCGTCGCGCAGCACGCCGAGAGGCGTCACGTACGCGATGCGGCCGGCGAACTGGTTGGGATCCGGGATCACGATCGTGCCCTCGGTGCCATGGATCTCGACGACGCCGTGACGCTCCAGCGCGGAGTCGAAGCTCAGCAGGCTCTGCGCCTGCGCGCCCTGCTCGAACGCGGTGACGATCTGGATCGTCGACGGCACCTCCACCGGGAACAGCGTGCCGGCGTTCGGGCCCGTGCGGATCTCGCGCTCCTCACGCGCCTTGCTGCCGACCGCCGCCACGCTCGCGACCGGGCCGAGCAGGCTCACCAGCGCCGAGAAGTAGTACGGCCCCATGTCGAGCAGCGGACCGGCGCCCTCGGCGAAGAGGAATGCGGGGCTGGGATGCCACAGGTCCGGCCCCTGGGTCTGGAACGCGGTCTGCGCGAACAGCGGACGTCCGATCACGCCGCTCTCGATCGCCCGGCGGGCAGCCTGGAAGCCCGGACCGAGCAGGGTGTCGGGGGCGGAGCCGACGCGCAGCCCTGCGGCGTCGGCCTCGCGCAGCAGCTCGGCGGCGCCCTCGCGGTCGAGGCCGAGCGGCTTCTCCGTCCAGACGTGCTTGCCCGCGGCGATCGCGGCCCGCGAGACCTCGACGTGCACGGCGGGGATCGTGAGGTTGATCACGAGGTCCACGCCGGGATGCGTCAGGACGTCCTGAGCGGATCCGAAGGCGGGGACGCCGTACTTCTCCGCCTGCGCCTGGGCGCGGTCGAGCAGCAGGTCGCCGACGATGAGCACCTCGGTGTCGGGGAACCTGGCGAGGTTCTCGAGGTAGGTGTCGCTGATGACGCCGACGCCGATGACGCCGATCCCGACCGCGCTCATCGGGCGAATCCGCCGTCGGTGAGGAACGCGTAGCTCGCGGCGATGTCCTCGAAGACGTCACCCGGCGCGTTGTCGTACTCGATGATCGCGTACTGCACCGCCGACGCCGCACGCAGCGCGTCGGCGAGCGGCACGTCGCCGCTGCCTGCGTGGCGCTGATCGAGGCTGTCCGAGCCGAACTCGCCGGCACCCGGGGCGAACGGGTTGCTCTCGGGGGCTGTGCCGTCCTTGACATGGACGGCGACGAGGCGGTCGCCCAGGCGCGAGACGAGGCCGGGGACGTCCTGGCCGCCCACGAGCGCCCAGTACAGGTCGAGCTCGAGCGCGATCCGCGCATCGGTGAGCGCCACGAAGCGCTCGTAGGCGCTCTGGCCGTCGAAGTCGGCCACGAACTCCTGGGCGTGGTTGTGGTACCCGACGGCGAGCCCGAAGCCCGCCGCGGTGTCGGCGAGCGCGTTCAGCCGGTCGGCGATCTCGGCGACGCCGTCGAGCGTGAACCAGCGCTCGGGGGCCACGAACGGGTCGATGACCGTGGTCATGCCGAGCTTCGCGGCGGCCTCGAAGACGACCTCGGGGGCCGGCGTGGGAATGGATCCGTCCGGCGTCCACAGCTCGTCGGAGAGCAGCGGCGCGTGTCCGGTGGGCGAGGCGAGGCCCGAGGCGTCGAGGGCGGCGCGGATCTCGTCCGGCCGGCGCACGAAGTCGAACGCCTCCACGTTGCGCAGTCCGATGGCGGCGAGCTTGTCGAGCGAGCCCGACATGTCGGCGGAGAACTCCGCCGCGAGTGTGTACAGCTGAACCGAGGTTTCCGGCAGGGCCACGTCGACCTTCCTTCTCTGAGAGGGGACGGGCGCGCTCGGCCCGTGCGGTCAGAGTAGCAGAAACCTCCATGTGGAGGTAATGGCTGATGCGCATTCTGTTCCATGCCGCGCGCATCGCTCTCGGGGTCGAGCCCTGTCCGTCCGCAGACATCACCGGCGACGGATACGCCCTCGTCGGCAGCGTCGGCGGCGGCGGCGTCGTCGGCGGCGGAGGAGGGGTCGGCGTCAGAAGTCAGGCCGTGACGTGGACCGCCTGGGCGCGCAGAGGACTCTCGTGCGACACGGAGGGAAGGAGCATCGCACCGTCCAGGGGATCAGCGCGGACGACTCTGACGTCGGCCCCTGGAAGGCGACGCCGCACGGCGTCCACGAATGCATCTGCGAGCACGACGGATCCCCACGCCCCGCCCACTGCCCGCACGTGCACGCTCTCCCCTGACGCCCCCGCTCCGGCTCTGTCACGACCGTCCGGCCCGATCTCGCCCACGCGGCGCAACCCGCTCGCCACGGAGTGTGCGAGCTCATCGGCCGCCGCGGCGGAGATCGCCGCCGCGACCTCGTCGCCCGCTGCCGCCACCTCGGCCACGGTGCGCGCGTACGCGGCCACACGGCGCACCCGGTCCTGATCGGCCTGCAGCTCGATGTAGGCGTCCTCCAGCACAGGGAACTCGGCACGCACCACGTCGGTGAGCGCCGTGGCGGGGCCCCGTCCGTCGTTCGCCCGCAGCACGGCGTCCAGCGCCGCGCGCCCGATCCAGAAGCCGCTGCCCGCGTCGCCGAGCAGGTATCCCCAGCCGTCGACTCGAGCGATCTCCGTGCGGCCCACGGCCAGGGTCACCACTCCGGTGCCGACCGCGACCACCGCGCCCCGGTTGTCGCCGAGCGCCCCGAGGAACGCGGTGATCGAATCGTGCGCGATGCTCAGTGCGCGCGCCCCCGAACGGGCGGCGACGCTCATCAGCTCCTCCGCGTCCGTGGCGGCGGCGGTGAGCCCGGACACACCGATCCCGACCGCCTCCGCACCGAGACCGCGTCGTCCGGCGTCGGCCAGCACCGCCCCCAGCTGCGGCATCAACGGGATGTCGGTCCGGATTCCGGAGGTGCTCCAGTCCGTCACGTCTCCTCCGGTGGAATGCCGGATCTTGATGCTGCTCTGGCCGGCGTCGACCGCCAGGATCGAGCGGGGTGCTGCGGTGGTCATGCTCGTCGCATTCCCTTCATGGTCGCGGGAACCGGGCTCCGCGCCGAGTCGCGCGCGAGCCCGGTTCCGTCTTGGTCAGCGGACGCCGATGGCCGAGATCTCGGTGCGGCCCTCGTTCACGAACAGGTTGATGCCGCGCACCTGCCCGAGCAGCGCCCGGCAGTCCGCGCTCAGCGTGGTGAGGTCGATGGTCACGGCGCCCGATCCGGTGTGCGCGCCTGGGCCGGCCCAGGTCGCCGGCGCGGTCTCGCACCAGGTCCAGTCGGGGCCGAGCTGCAGGGCGGCCTTCATGCCGACGCCGGTGGTCGCGGGCACGTCGATGACGAGCGTGGTGCGGCCGGAGAAGTCCTGCCCGCCCGGTCCGCTCACCCAGTCGCCGCCGGACGCCGCCTGCACCACGAGCCGGCCGTTCTCGGCCGTGGCCGTGCCGCCGTTGGTCTGCCAGTCCGGCACCGCCCAGCCGTGCGCCCCGTCGGAGAAGTCGACCACCGGGACGGGGCGCGACGCCCGCACGATCACGTCGGTGCGCTGCAGCCAGCGGGCCAGCTCCGCACGGGAGATCCGCCCGTTCGCCCCGAACTGCGTGGCCGAGACCGGCTCGACGACCTTGGCCGACACGGCCTAGGCGACGGCCGGAGCCGACGCGGCCGGCACGTCCTGGAACGAGGGGCCGTTCGACACGACCGGCTTTCCGGCGAGCGCCCAGAGCGCCTCGGTCACGGCCAGCCGACGCGCGGACGCCGGGGGGGACGCTGTGACACCCGCGGCCTTGCCGTACGCGGCGAAGGTCCGCGCGGCCTCCTCGTCTTTCACCGACCTGGTCGGATGGAAGGATCCGTTCTTGTCGCCGAGGTCGATGACGGTGTCGTGCAGCCACTGGATCGCCGCGTAGTCCGCATTGTCGCGCGGCACGTCGCGGTAGGTCGTGGGCGGCGGGGTTCCCGGCACGGCCCTCAGGCCGTCCAGCACGACGGATCCGCTCGTCGCCCCGCCGTCGACCGCGTTCACGTACACGTTGAACTGGGTGACGGTGGCGAGCAGGTCGGGAGTCAGGGCGGCGCCGGCGTGCGCGGTGTCCCACGGCGCGGGATGCCAGTCGGCGAAGGGGATGTCGACGAGCGAGGCCGTGGTGCCGGCGAGCGACGGGTACGCCTCGAACGTGACGCCGCCGGCGACGACCTGCAGCACGAGCTTGTCGTTCGAGCCGTCCGGGTGGATCCACGCCTGGAAGTCCGAGAACGGCGACCAGTCCGCGGTCAGCTGCGTGCCGAACCCGGTGTAGCTCTGCGAGGCGAACGAGTAGTCGAACTTCAGCGCCTGCGTCCCGTCGCCGACCGGGGTGGTGGCGGAGGCGTGCACGAGCGAGATGGTGTTGGAGTTGTACTGCACGTAGGCGCTGCGCAGCGCCGCGTCGTCGCCGTAGCCCTCGAAGTCGTCCACCTCGCCGGGCGCACGCACGGGCGCGGCCCCGACCACCGCGGTCGAGTGGGTCGTGGAGACCTCGGCACCCCCGGCGAACACGTGCAGGGTCAGGCCGTGGGTGGCGTTCGTGCGCAGCGCGTCCGGGACGGTCCAGGTGCCGGTCCACCACAGCGTGCCCGGCGCCGGGGCCGTCAGCGCGATCTCCTGGGTGGTGCCGTCCACCGTGACGGTGACGCGGTCGGCCGCGTAGCCGCGGACGGACGCGCGGATCTCCTGCGTGGATCCGGCGACCCGGGATCCGTCGGCGGGGCTCGCCAGGTGCGCGACCGGCTGGGTGGGGACCGCGTCGACCGTCCGGGTGAGCACGTCGGCGGGCAGGTCGTGCGCGAACAGGGTGTACGGGTCGTCGTAGTAGGCCTGGAAGTCGGGCAGCATCTCGCCGCTCGTCGGGATGTACGGAGTGGTCGTGCCGCCGAAGTCGGCCCAGGTGAGCATGTAGGCGGAGCGGGAGGCGCGCGGATCCGCCTTGATCGCGTTCAGCACGTCCATGTACCAGTGCACGTTCTTGTTCTGGCCGTCGGGCTGCACGCCGCCGGTGATCCCGAACTCGGTGAAGGCGCTGATCTTGCCGCGCGCGTCGGCGAGGTCGGCGATCATCCCCAAGTCGGAGACGAGGCCGGACAGGAAGGTGCTGTCCGCCGCCGCGTCGTACGTGTCGTAGCCGAGCACGTCCACGAAGTCGTCGCCGGGGTACGTGCGCAGGTACTGGTCCGCGTTGCCGCCGAAGCCGCCGCCGGGCGAGAACGCGTAGAGCAGGTTGTGCACGCCCTTCAGGTCGCGCAGGTACTCGACCGTGTAGCGGTACAGCTCGGCGTACTCGCCGGGGGTGCCGAACGCGGCGCCCCACCAGAACCACGACCCGGCGTTCTCATGCCACGGCCGGAACACGATCGGGATCGCGTGCCCGTTCGCGTCGGTCGCGTGGGTCGCCGCGACGGCGATGAGGTCGAGGAACGCGTTCAGGTCGGCGTTGTGCGCGCCGCCCGGCAGCACGGCCCGCAGCGCATCGCCGGAGGTGTCGTAGAAGTCGCCGCCCGTGGCGAAGTTCGGCATGTGCGCGCTGAGGGTGGCGATCCCGCCCAGGTCGTGCGCCTGCCGGATCGAGTTCGCGAGGGTGAGCGCGTTCTGCTCCTTCGTCGCGTTCGGATCCCCCGGCTTCTCCTTGCCCTCGATGATGAGGGTGTCGAAGCCGAACACGGCCGGGTAGTCGCCGGTCGCGGCCTTGACATCGCTGGAGGTGCCGTCGGGCGAGGCGAAGGTCGTGCCGTAGTCGGTGTCGTGCTGGTGCCCGAACAGGATCCCCGTGCCGCGCACGTCGCGCAGGTACGAGAACAGGCTCCGGGTCTCGGGGGTGGCGTCGCCGTCGACCAGATCGGCCGGTGCGGAGGTCGTGGTGGCAGGCACCGCTGATGCGGCGGCGGCAGCCGAGGCGCTCGTCGGGATCAGCAGCCCGGCGAGCAGGACGGTCGCCGTCGCGAGGGCGACGGCACGGGGGATGCGACTCATCGTCGAGTCTCCTTCTGTGAGGGGTGGGGTGATTGGGCGTTCATTGGGGGTGGATCGTGGTCGCGGGTCGGAACGCTGTCGCGGTTTCGGTCGCGGTAGAGATGGATTTCGCGGCTGCGAGGGCCCGGGGAGCGACGTTTTCCATCCCTCGGGCCGTGCCAGCGCTTCGGGGAGATGGATTTCGCGGCTGCGAGGGTCCGGGGAGCAGCGAAATCCATCTCCTGGGAAGTCTCTGCGAGGAACTCAGGGCACCGTTGGTCCGGGACCCGGTGGACGGATTCGGATCCTGATCCGCGACGGATCCGGATCCGCGAACCGCACCGGGGCCGGATCCGCGGGCAAGGCGGGATCCGAGAGGCTCGGGATCCGGAATCCGGACGGGTCAGGATCCCGGGACGGACACCGGCCGGGTCTTCGCGCGATACGTCTCGCGGAGGAACTCCCCGGCCGGCTTGCCGTACGGGCAGTAGTCGTCGTTCGTGCCGGCCTCGGCGAGCGGATACAGCCGCGGGGGCCAGTCCCACAGCATGAACCCGCGCATCCACGGACGGCGGTCGCAGGCGTCGACCATGGCCTGGTAGTAGCGCAGCTGCTCCGCTCCCGACGGTGCCCCGGGCAGGCTCCAGTCGTTCGGCTTGTCGGGCGATCCCTCGCGGGACGGGCAGCCGGCCTCCATGAAGAAGAACGGCTTGCCGTGCTGCTGCACCACTCGCTCGATGCGATCGAGCTCGGCGTCCCAGCGGTCGATCGGGTAGTACCCGCTCGAGGTGATCACGTCCACCGCGTCCCACCAGGCGACGTGATCCTCCTGGTACTTGTCGCAGTTGTACGCGACGACGCCCGAGTACACCTCGCGCACGGCGGCCACCAGCGCCCGCCACTCGGCCTCGCGGCCGTCGGCGCGCACCATCTCGCAGCCGATGCAGAGCATCTCGCACCCCTCGGCCTCGGCGATCCGGGCGGCGTGCAGGATGAACTCGGTGTACGCGGCGAACCACTCGCCCCAGCTCGGCTCGCCGGGCACGTCCCAGTCGAAGAAGCCGATGTAGGCGCGCCAGGTGCCGTCGCTGACGTTGACGACCGGCTTCAGGCACACCTTCAGTCCGTGCGCCTTGGCCTCCCGGATCGCCCAGACGATCTCGTCCTCGGTCACCGTCGGGGCCTGATCCCACGGCATGGTCACCGACTGCGCGGTCTCCTGCTCGACGGCGTACGCGATCGCCGTCCAGTTCACGCCTTGCTCGGCCATGAGCCGCATCGACTCGGCGGCCTCGGGCGTCGCCCAGGTGCCGCGCACGCCGGTCCAGCCCCAGGTCATCCCCGCGACATACGGATCCAGCACCGCGTTCGAGGAGCGATGCTGGTCGCTTCCGGCCCCGTTCGGCAGCACACTTCGCTCCTCGAACGGGGTCATCGGGCCACCAGCTCGTTCGCGGTGCGGATCACGCGCGGATCCGTCAGCAGCTGCGGGTCCAAGTCGGCGCGATGACGCACCCGGAACACGGCCGTCTCCCCGGGCAGGAGCGTCACGAGGCCATGCTCGGTGACCGCGTCGGGATCCGCCTTGTCGACGAGCAGCGTCAGGTCGCGCAGCAGCGTGGTCGCCGTGATCCGCACCTCGCTGCCCCCGTCCACGGAGCGGGTCTCGGCCGTGTACCCCGCCACCGGGAGCCCCGAGTCGCGCGGTTCGGCGAAGTACCGGAAGCCGCGCTCGACGGGGACGGATCCGCCCGGCACGTCGGCGACCAGCAGCTCCGCCGCGGGATCCCCCGGCACCGCGACCGACGCGTCGAGCGGGACCGTGAGGGATCCGCGCGCGGGCACCGACACGGGCACGGTCTGCGCCGCGAGCTCAGTGCCGTCGAACGCGAGCCGACGGACCACCAGCGAGCCCGCCCACGCCGCGCCGGTGTCGTTTCCGAGCACGGCGGCGAGGCCCTCGCCGCGCGGCTGGATCGACACGACGCGCGGCGCGAACGCGGCCTTGAGCGCGTACCAGAGCGGCTTCAGCCGCTCATCGCCGTCGATCGCGGCCCACGAGGTGACCGGCCAGCAGTCGTTGAGCTGCCAGACGACCGCGCCCGCGTTGTGCGGGGCGAGGGAGCGGAAGTGGTCGAGCGCGAACCGCACGGCGTGCGCCTGGTTCAGCTGCATCGCCCAGTGCCAGTCCTCCATGGCCGTCGGCACCCGGAAGTGCGGCAGCAGCCCGGTGGTGAGCTTGACGTTGCCCTCCATCGCCTTCTGATGCACGACCATGCCCGGGGATTCGGGGGTGAGCGGGCTGTCCGAGACCGACCGCACGAGCGTCGACCAGGCCGGCGGGCCCTGCCAGCCGAACTCCGCCACGAACCGCGGGCGGTGCTCGGCGTAGGTCGGGTAGTCGCGGCGGTTCCACTGCTCCCACAGGTGCATGGTGCCGTGCGGCTCGGCGTTCGGGTGCGGCGTCGAGCCGTCGGCCTGGGCTGGGCTGAAGGGACTGCCCGGGCTGTACGGCACGTGCGGGGCGAGCTCGCCGACGAGCCGCGGGAACAGCTCGTGGTAGTAGTACGCGCCCCAGCTGGCGCCGTCGAGGTACTGCTTCCACCCCCAGTCCTCGTGCCCCCAGAGGTTCTCGTTGTTTCCGGTGAGCAGCACGAGCGAGGCGTGGTCGGCCAGGCGCACGATGTTCTCCCGCGCCTCGGCCTCGATCTCGCTGCGCAGCGGCTCCTCCTCGGGATACGCGGCGCACGCGAACAGGAAGTCCTGCCAGGTCAGCAGGCCCAGCTCGTCGCACAGCTCGTAGAAGTCGTCGGACTCGTAGATCCCGCCGCCCCACACCCGGATCAGGTTGAGGTTCGCCGCGAGCGCCTGCCGCAGCCGCCGCTCGTAGCGGGCGCGGTCGACCCGCACCGGCAGCGCGTCGTCGGGGATCCAGTTCACGCCCTTCACGTAGACGGGCTGACCGTTCACGACGAGCGTGAACGGCGTGCCGTCGGCGTCGGGGCGGGTGTCCCACTCGACCGTGCGGAAGCCGACGCGGCGCACGACCGCATCCAGGTCGCCGCGCACGTGCGGCGGCTCCTCGCGGATCGACACGAGCACGTCGTACAGCGGCTGGTCGCCGTAGCCGGCCGGCCACCAGCGCTCCAGGCCCGCCGCCTCCACGGCGACGACGGCGGTGTCGGATCCTGCGGGCACCAGGGCCTCGCCACGGGATCCCCCGAGGGTCGCGGTCACGGCGAAGGCGCTCGGCGCGTCCGCCGAGGAGCGCTCGACGCGCACCGCGGCCTCCACCCGCCCACCGCCGACCGTGGGGGTCGCCGCGATCCGCACCTCGGCGAGGCGCGCGATCGACCACGACTCCAGCCGCACCGGGCGCCAGATCCCGCTCGTGTACGTCGCGATCCCCCAGTCCCAGCCGAAGTTCGCGGCCGACTTGCGGATCGCCTCGTACGGCAGCGGGTAGGGCCGCGGCCGTGCACCGAGCTCGAGGCTCTGCGCGTTCGCGTACCGGATCGGGGAGCGGAACGCCACCTCGAGCACGTTCTCGCCCTCGACCAGCGCCGCCCTCGCGTCGACGCGGTACGCGCGGTGCTGGTTCGCGGCCTCCAGGACGACGCGGCCGTTGAGCCGGACCGTCGCCACCGTGTCGAGGCCGTCGAAGACGAGGTCGTGGCGCTCGTGACCGTCCGGCGACCACGTGAACCGCGTCTCGTACGTCCAGTCGACGAGGCCGATCCAGGCGAGCAGCGCCTCGTTGTCGTCGAGGTACGGATCTGGGATCAGGCCGGCGGCGAGCAGATCGGTGTGCACGCAGCCGGGCACGGTCGCGTCGACGGATCCGTCGCCCAGCGCGTCGCGGAGGTGGTCCGGGACGGGGCCGTCGGCCGCGCGCAGCCGCCAGCCCTCGTGCAGCTCGCGCCTGTGCGTGCGCATCGGGCCGGACTCCACGACGGTGCCGGCGAGTTCGGGGGTCAGGGTCATTTCACGGCTCCCGCCATCAGGCCACGGTAGATCCACTTCTGCAGCAAGAGGAAGGCGATCAGCGACGGGATGATCACCAGCAGGGTGCCCGCCGAGATCACCTCCCACTGGGTGTTCGTCGCGCTCTTGAAGTTGTAGAGCGTCGTCGACACCATGCCCTCGCTGGGCAGGTAGAGGAACGGTGTGTAGAACTCGTTGTAGATGCCGATGCCCTTGATGATGACCACGGTCGCGATCGCGGGCTTGAGCAGCGGCAGGATGATCCGCCAGTAGATCGTCCACCGGTTCGCGCCGTCGAGCATCGCGGCCTCGTCGAGCGACTCCGGGATCGACTGCATGAACTGGATGAACAGGTAGATCGCGATGATGTCGGTGCCCGTGAACATCAGGATCAGGGCGCCCTTGGTGTCGTACAGGCCGAGCCCGTTGATGAGCTGGAACGTCGCGACCTGGCTGGTCACGGACGGCACCAGGGTGGCGATCATGAACAGAGCCGTGACCAGGCCCTTGCCCCGGAACCGGAACCGGTCCAGCGCGTAGGCGGCCATGGATCCGATGAAGATCGTGCCGACGAGGGAGACGGACAGCACGATCGCCGTGTTCACGAAGCCCTCGAGCATGTTGCCCTTGACGAAGGCGGTGACGAAGTTGCCGAGGTTGAACCAGTTCTGCGGCGGTGTGAGCGCGCTCGTGCGGTGATACTCGATGGTGCCCTTGAAGCTCGCGAACAGGATCGCGACCATCGGCAGCAGGGTGCAGAACGCGGCGAGCAGCAGGCTCACGTACTTGGCGGTCTTCGCGCTTGCTCCGCGGAAGCGGATCCAGGCGAGGCTGGGCGTGCGGCGCCCGTCCGCACGGCGGGATGCGAGAGTGCTCATGCGAGATCCACCTTCTCGTCGGGGAAGAGCTTGCGTTGGATCCAAGTGACCAGCAGCACGATCACGAGGAGGACGACCGCCATCGCGGAGGCGAGGCCGACGTGCGTGTACACGAACGCCGTCTGCACGGTCTTGATGACGAAGGTCGTGGTGCCGTTCGCGCCGCCGGTCATGATGAACGGCGTCTCGAAGGCGGCCAGCGATCCGGAGATCCCGAGGATGAGGCTCAGCCCCACCACCCGCCGGATGCCAGGGAAGACGATGGCCCAGAACTGCTGCCACTTGCTCGCGCCGTCCAGGTCCGCCGCCTCGAACAGCTCGGCGGGGATGGACTGGATCGCGCCGAGGAAGAGCACGAAGTTGAGGCCCGTGTAGCGCCAGACCGAGGTGCTCGCCAGCGACCAGTTCGCGATCGACGGATCGCCCAGCCACTGCGGCGGGTGAGTGACGCCGAACCAGCTGAACACGATGTCGAGCGATCCGCCCTGCTGGAACACGTACTGGAACATGAACGCGATCGCGACGCCGTTGATGAGGTACGGGAAGAACAGCACGCCGCGGAACAGGTTCGAGAACCGGGTCGAGAAGCTCAGGATCGAGGCGAAGTACAGGGCCAGGGCCATCTGCACGAACGTCGCGAGGAAGTAGTAGACGCTGACCAGGAACACCCGGAAGATGTCGGGGTTCGTGAACACCTGGACGTAGTTGTCCAGGCCGATGAAGGTCTTGTTCTGGTCGAACCCGTCCCAGCTGGTGAGGCTGTAGTAGATCAGGTTGACGGCCGGCCAGTAGGTCAGCAGCAGGAGCAGGCCGAGCGCGGCGGCCAGGAAGAACCACGGGGTGAGCCGGGTCAGGATCCGCCGACGCCCCGTGGGCTCCGGGCGCCGCACGAATGCGCGGCGCCCGGAGACGGCAGGGATGGCGGAGGTGCTCGCCGGCGCGGTGCTCGGTGTCGAGATCGCCATGAGATGTCCTCCGGGATGTGGATCGGATCGGTTACTTGACCAGCTGCTTGACCGCGGCGCTCCACTTGGTGTTGAGCTCGGCGAAGTAGCCGTCCTTGGTGCCGTCGGCCGCACCGCGTGCGATGTCGACGAGCTTCTGGCGGTACACCTGGCCGTAGAGGTCGATCTGGGCCTGATTGGCGACGTCGCTGAGCAGGCTCTCCTTGCCCTTGGGCGCCGCGGCCGGCTCGATGAGCTTCACGCCCGCGTCGGAGAGGCCGGTGAGGTTGGCCGGCAGCGGGGAGTCCTTCAGCGTGGAGACCATGCCCTGGCTCTTCGTGTAGTCGCTCTTCTCGGTGAACCAGGTGATCCACGCCATCGCGGCCGCCTTCGCGGTGGAGTGCTTGCTGATGCCGTAGGCGTAGTCGCCCGCGTTCGTGGCGTACTGCACGCCCTTCACGTTGGCGGGGAACGCCATGTACCCGATGTCGTCGGCGGAGGCGCCGGCCTTCACCGCGGCGGCCTGCATCTGCGAGACGGCCCAGGATCCGAGCACCATCGCGCCGATCTTGCCGGCGCCGAGCTGGGTCTTGGATCCCTCCCAGTCGGTGGACAGCGGGTCCGGCTCGGTGAGCTTGTCGTGCACCGAGTCGAACAGCAGCGAGTCGATCGCGTAGATGTCGGTGCCCTCGGTCCACGGCTTCGGGTTCTCGGCCATGTGGATCGCGGCGTCGGGGTCGTCCGTGATCGCACCGAGACTGCCCATGCCCTGGGACAGCGGCCAGCCGTCCTTGTAGTTGGTGTAGAGCGGGATCGCGTCGGTCTTGCTCTTGATGAGCTTGAGGTCGTCGAGCCACTCCGTCTCGGTCGTCGGCAGCTTCGTGATGCCGGCCTTCTCCCAGACCTTCTTGTTGTAGACGATGCCGTTCGCGTTGCCGCCGGACACGATGCCGTACTGGGTGCCGCCGTACGAGGCCTGCGCCGTGTAGCGGTACTTGCCGCTGTAGTCCGTGGTCTTGCCGAGCGGCTCGAAGAACTGCGCGAGCTGGCTGGGCTTCACGGCGGCGGGGATCGCCAGGACGTCGCCGTACTTGGTGCCGTTCAGGCGGGTCTTGATCGCGTTCTCGTAGTCGTTGACGCCCTCGAACTTCACGGTCACGTCGGGGTAGGCCTTGTTGAACTCGGCCGCGTACTTCTTGAAGGTGCCGTCCGAGACGAGGTCGGTGCGCTGGGTGAGGACGGTGATCGTGCCCGTGGGCTTGCCGGTGATCGAGTTGGCCGCGCTGCCGCTGGACGAGCAGCCGCTGAGCGCGATCGCGGCGACGGCGACGGTCGCGGCGAGGGCGATTGCCTTCTTTGCCATGGTGACTCCTGTCGGGTTCTTCCTTGAACGAGTGGGTTCGTCGGTGAAACGGGGGTTTCGGGGGTGGTGCTGCGTGGTCCCGTAAGATTAAGCGCATAATCTCCGAGAGCGCAAGCCCTATGTCAACGCTGTCTTGCGGGCCTCGATCCGGGATCGAATCGTTTGATACAGCTCTCGACCTGGGTTTTCCCACCCGTGAACGCCGGGCCGGGAGCCACCGCTGTCCGAGAAATGTCCTTCGATGGACACCCGCGGTCGAGATTGCTAGGCTCGCCGATCAACCCCGCCCCGCACCGCTGATCCTCCGCTCGTCCCCTCTCTCAAGGAGCCCGATGGCCATCCAGTCCCGTGCCACGCTCGACGACGTCGCGCGTCTCGCGGGGGTCAGCGCGAAGACCGTCTCGCGGGTCTACGCGAACCGCGACCTGGTATCGCCCGAGACCGTCGAGCGGGTGCTGAGCGCCGCCGAGCGTCTGCGCTTCCGGCCCAACACCCTCGCGCGCAACCTGCGCCGGGGCGGATCGACCCAGACGATCGCGTTCGTCATGGGCGAGCTGGGCAACCCGTTCTACTACCGGGTCGCCGCGGGCATCGAACAGGAGATCGCGCCGCACGGCTACGCGCTCGTCGTCGCGACGACCGACGACACCGCCGACGGCGAGAAGCGCGTCGCCGACGCCCTGCTCCAGCAGCGCGTGGACGCGCTGCTGATCATCCCGGTCGCGGACGATCAGTCGCACCTCGAGGGCGAGCGACACCTGGGCACGCCGGTCATCGCGATCGACCGCCCCGCACGCAACCTCGTCGCCGACTCGGTCGTGCTGGAGAACCACCGCGGCGCCTATGAGGCCACCACGCACCTGCTCGCCCGCGGCCATCGCCGCATCGCCTACGCCTGCAACCCGGCCGCCGTGTACACGCAGGCGGAGCGGCTGCGCGGCTACCGCGAGGCGATGGCCTCCGCCGGCATCGCCGAGACCGCTCGGTGGGAGCGCCTGGTCGACGATCGCGAGGCGGATGCCGAGGCCGTCGTCGCATCCCTGCTGGAGCTCGACGACGCGCCCACCGCGATCCTGACCGGCAACAACCGGATGACGATCGGCGCCGTGCGGGCTCTGCGCGGGCGCGCGGATCCGCCGCCTGCGCTGATCGGCTTCGACGACTTCGACACCGCCGACGTGCTGGGCGTCAGCGTCGTCGCGTACGATCCGGTCGAGCTCGGCCGGCAGGCGGCCCGGCTGGCGCTCGAGCGGATCGGCTCCCCGACCGGCTTCACGCAGCAGGTGCGACTGCCCACCTGGCTCATCGAGCGCGGCACCGGCGAGCGGCCGGCGCCGCCGCCCGCTGACGCCGACCCGTCCGCAGACCCCCGACCCGCCGCAACCCCCGACCCTCCGCAGGAGAGCCCGCATGACCACTGATCTGATCGTCCTGGAGGCGCACGGCGCCTCCGTCGTCATCGACACCGCAGGACCGGGCCTGCCGGCGGTGCTGCACTGGGGCGCGCCGCTCGGCGCGGGCCTGGCGCATGACGCGGCGGCGCTGCGCGCCGCGCTGAGCCGGCAGACGCCGCCGGCCACGCTCGACGCCGCGTGGGAGGCGACCCTCTCCCCGCAGGAGGCGGAGGGCTGGTCCGGCCGACCCGGAATGCAGCTGCGCCTCGACGGCGTGCAGCTGCGCCCACGGTGGCGCGTCGAGACGTCCGCCGCCCCGGCACCGGAGCGACCCGGCACCTCCACGACCGCACCCGAATCGGCACCGGCACCGACACCGAGCGCCTTCGAGACGACCGCGGTGGACGATGCGAGCGGGCTGCGGCTCACCGTGCGGATCGGACTCGAAGCGGGCGGCGTCGTGCGCGTCGAACAGGCGCTGCGACACGAGGGCACGGCCGGGCGCATCGAGGTCGACTGGCTGGAGAGCACCCTGCCCGTGCCCACCACCGCCGATCACCTGCTCACCTTCGACGGACGCTGGACGCGCGAGAAGCGCCCCGTCGTCACCGCGATGCCGGCCGGATCCGTCGTGCGGCAGTCCCGCCGCGGGCGGCCGGGACACGACGCGCCGGCGCTCTTCGCCGCCTCCGTCGGCGCCCCGCGGTTCACCGACGGGCCGGTCTGGGCCGCGCACGTCGCGTGGTCCGCGGACGTCACCTATCGCGTGGACCGGATCACCGACGCCCTCACCCAGCTCGGGGGCGGCGAGCTGCTGCGGCCGGGCGAGGTCGTGCTCGAGCCCGGGCAGGACCTCTCCGCACCCGATGTGCTGTTCGCATATTCCGCGAACGGCATGGATGGCGTCGCTGCGGCCTTCCACACCTGGCTGCGCGCGCGTCCCGGCCATCCCGCGTCCGCGCGGCCGTTCGTGCTGAACACCTGGGAGGCGGTCTACTTCGACCACGACCCGGCCCGTGTCACGGCCCTCGCCGAGCGGGCCGCCGCCGTGGGGGTGGAACGCTTCGTGCTCGACGACGGCTGGTTCGCCGGCCGCCGGGACGACACCACCAGCCTCGGCGACTGGGTGGTCGACCGCACGATGTGGCCGGAGGGGCTGACGCCCCTCGCCGCGCGGGTGCACGAGCTCGGCATGCAGTTCGGACTGTGGTTCGAGCCCGAGATGGTGAGCCTCGACTCCGACCTGGCGCGCAGCCACCCGGACTGGCTGCTGCACGATCCGCGGCACCTGCAGCACGACCCCCGGCTGTCCTGGCGGACCCAGTTCGTGCTGGATCTCGCGAACCCAGGCGCGTACGCGCACGTGCTCGGACAGATCTCCGCCCTCGTCGGCGAGCTCGGCATCGACTTCATCAAGTGGGACCACAACCGCGATCTCGTGGAGAGCGTGCACGACGGCCGGCCGGGCGTGCACGCGCAGACCCTCGCGCTGTACCGGCTGCTCGACGAGCTGCATGCCCGGCACCCGCGCCTCGAGATCGAGTCGTGCTCCTCGGGCGGGGCGCGCACGGATCTCGGGATCCTGCAGCACACCGAGCGGGTCTGGGGCAGCGACTCGAACGATCCGGTGGAGCGGCAGGACATCCATCGCTGGACCGGTCTGCTGCTGCCACCCGAGCTCGTCGGCGCGCACGTCGGCCCCGCCGAGTCGCACAGCTCGGGTCGGGTCACCCCGCTGTCGTACCGGATGGCGACGAGCCTGATGGGCTCGGCCGGCCTGGAGTGGAACATCCTGGACTGCTCAGCCGAGGAGACCGAGGCGATCGCCGCCTTCGGCCGGCTGTACAAGGAGCTGCGGCCGATCGCGCACACGGGGCGCACCGTGCATCCCGTGCTGCGGGATCCCGCCTGGCGGGTCACGGGGTTCGTCGCGCCCGCGCAGGAGGCAGCCGTCGTCGTGGTGGCCACGGTGGCGAGCCTCGAGGACGCCCGCGCCGAGCGGCTGCGGATCCCTGGCCTCGACCCGCTGCGTCGCTACCGGGTGCGGGTGCGCCGCGAGATCGGCGCGGCCGCCTACGGCTGGATCGCGCCCGGCTGGTTCACGGCCGGGGAGGTCGAGCTTCCCGGAGCGGTGCTCGCGGAGCTCGGGCTGCAGCTGCCCACGCTGTGGCCGGTGCAGGCCTTCGTGCTGCACGTCGAGGCCGTCTGATCCACCCCGTGCTGATCGGCCCCGCGCTCATCGGGCCTATGCTGATCGGCCCCGTGCTGATCTGCCGTGTGGTCGCCCGGTCCCCCTCCCCCAGGAGAGGAACCGGGCCGTCTCTCAGCGCCAGGTGTCGTCGAGCGTCATGGTGCCGCCCGATCCGGTGGTGACGCTGCGGTTCGGGTCGCTCTCCCAGGTGACGTTGCCTGATGCGTCCTTGCGGATGTACTTGTACTCGATCGTGGTCGAGCCGGGCAGCGTCACCGCGCCGGTCCAGGTGCCGTCGCCCGTGTCGGTCAGCGGGATCGCCGCGTCCGGGCTCCAGTTGCCGAGGGCGGGCACGCCGCCCACGATGTACGCGGTCTGACCAGGGTCGAGCGTCGCGTGCAGCGTCACGGAGGCGTCGACGGTCGCCCCGGCGTTCCAGCCGTCGTTGAACGCGAGGGCTCCGTCGGCCGGCACCGTCGCGGTCCGGTTGGGGCGCGACTCCCACTCGACCGCGCCGTCCGCCGACACCTTCGCGTACTTGTACTCGAACGAGGTGCCCGCGGGGATCGCGGCCGAGCCGTGCCACACCGGGTAGGACGCCGAGGACAGCACGAGGCCCTTCGCCGGGTCCCACGAGCCGAGCGCGGGATCGCTGCCGACCACGACGAGCTTCTGCCCCGCGTCGACCGAGGTGTACGCGGTGAAGGCGACCGAGGGCGCCGGCGCTGCCGTGGCCTTCGAGACCAGCGCATCCTTCGAGATGGCCAGGGCGGACAGGCCGGGGACGGTCGTGGCGAGGGATCCGTCGGCCGCGACCGTGACGGACGGCCCGGTGCAGTGGTTGCCCACGACGTGGCCGGTGACGAGGTTGCAGTACTCGCCCGCGGCCAGGCCGGTGTCGAACGTGCGGGTGAGCGAGGCGCTCTCCTTGTTCACCACGACGTAGCCGGCGCCCTCGCGGGCGAACGCGATCGCGTCGGATCCGTCGCTCCACCAGCGCGTCACCGCGGTGCCGGCCGTCGTGTTGCGGAAGCCCACCATGCCCACGGTCGAAGCGGCGCGGTCCTGGCACAGCCAGCCGCCGACGCCCGACGTCGCGGTGTTGCACGCCACCGGCAGCACGTTGCCGTCGGCGTCGGATGCCGGGCCCGCGTCGGTGCTGGTGAAGTGGTAGCTCGACAGCACGAGCGGGTGCCCGTACGGCCATGCCAGCTCGAACACGGTCGCGAGGTCGTTCAGCGCGCCGTCCTTGTAGGTGACGGATCCGCCCGACGTGTCCCGCTCGGTGTCGTGGCTGTCGGTGTAGACGACCGAGGTGTCGGAGGCGTTGAAGCCCCACGCCTCGCCGAAGAGGTTGAGCCAGGAGAGGGATCCGGTCTTGAAGACACGCGAGATCTGCGTGCCGTAGCGGTCCTCGATGACGCTGCCGACCGGCAGGTACTCGCTCTTCTGGATCGGGCCGCCGTCGAGCACCTCCTGGTAGATGTACGCGGGGCGGGAGAGCTTCGCGGTGATCGCCTGCAGGTCGGTCGCCGGGATGTGCTTCGCGGCGTCGAAGCGGAACCCGTCGACGCCGAGCGCGAGCAGCGAGTTCAGGTAGCCGGCGAGCTTCGTCTGCACGGTCGGCTTCTCGGTGGCCAGGTCCGACAGGCCCAGCAGCTGGCAGTTCTGGATCTCCCAGCGGTCGTTCCAGTTCGCGATGTCGTCGTCGCCGTTGCGACCGCAGTGGTGGAAGTCGTCGTAGCCGTACAGGCCCGGGTAGTCGTAGTAGCCGTACGTCGAGCCGTCGCTGCCGACGCCGCCGTCCTTCTGCCCGCTCATGTGGTTGAGCACGGCGTCGACGTAGACGCGCACGCCCGCCCTGTGGCAGGAGTCGACCATCTGCGCGAACTCGGTGGGGCTGCCGTACCGGCTCTGCAGCGAGTACGACACCGGCTGGTACGCCTGCCACCAGGGGTAGCCCTGATCCTTGAGCTCGACATGCGCCTGCGGCGGGGAGACCTGCACCGCCCCGTAGCCGTCCGGCCCGAGCACGTGCTTGCACTCCTCGGCGACCGACTTCCACGGCCACTGGAACAGGTGGGCGGTCACGTCCTTCGTCGCGGGACCCGCGCCGGCGGGGGCGGATCCGGCCGAGGCGGCGGGGGTCGTGCCGGCGGCCGCGGCGGGGGCCGCCAGGGCGGGCGAGGCGATCAGCGCGACGGCCACGATCGCCGTCGCGAGTCTGCGGGGGAAGAGTGTCATCGTCGACTCCTTGAGGGGGCGCGTCGAGCACGCGCGGCCGAGCACGAAGCTAGCACCGCATCCGGCCGTTGTGCAAGCGCTTCCATGAAACGGTACGCCCGGGTCCGGAGATCCGGATCCATCCCAGTACAACAGGCATGGCCGCTCTGCAAGCGTTTCCACCTTGCCGGGCCGAGAGCTGGCTGTCCCGTCGAGTCGGGGCGGCGCCGATCAGCGCGCGGCCGGAGCAGGACCGGTCGAACCGCGCGGGGCCAGAGCCGGGGTGGCGTCGA
Organism: Microbacterium sp. 22242; assembly: GCF_052045495.1. NCBI lineage: Bacteria > Bacillati > Actinomycetota > Actinomycetes > Micrococcales > Microbacteriaceae > Microbacterium > Microbacterium sp. 22242. The sequence goes on from NZ_JBQEOZ010000006.1 coordinate 162,523, forward strand.
GGAAGGCGCCCGCGGATCCCTCGTCGATCACCTGGAAGAGCCGTCGGGCGACGTGCGCGCCGAAGCTCACCACGTCGTGGCTGAGCGAGGTGAGCTGAGGGTAGGTGTGCTGGCACAGCACGGAGTCGTCCCAGGCGATGATCGAGAGGTCGTCCGGCACCCTGATGCCGAGCTGCGCGACCGCGCTGAGCGCGGCGACCGCCATGATGTCGTTGTCGTAGATGAGCGCGGTCGGCGCGTGCGGCGCCGCGAGCGCCGCGCGGGTGACCGCGACGCCCTGGCCGGCCGTGAAGTCGGTGTTCAGCACGATCGGATCCGCTCCGAGGGCGCGCATCTCGTCGAGGAAGGCCTCGGTGCGCAGCTGCGTGTGCGCGAGGTCGACGAGCCCGGTGACGCGGGCGATGCGGCGGTGCCCGAGCCCGACCAGGTGCTGCACGGCCTGGCGCGCGGCGGCGGCATCGTCCGTGCCGACCGAGGCGAGCCCTCCGGCCACACTGGGGTGACCGACGACGATCGCCGGGAACCCGGGATTCTTCTCCAGGTAGGCGATGCGCGGATCCTCTTCGCGCACGTCGGTCACGATCACGCCGTCGACCCGGCGGGCGTTGCGCCAGGTCCGCAGAGTCTTCAGCTCCTGCGCGATGTCCGGCACGATCTGCAGCAGCAGGCCGTAGTCGCGCAGAGAGAGCTCGCTCTCGATCCCGGCGAGGAACTGCATGTAGAACGACTCGACGCCGAGGTTGCCGGGATCGCGGGCGAGCGCGAGCCCGATCGTGTGCGTCTTGGCGCCGGCGAGCGCACGCGCGGCGCTGGTCGGCGCCCAGCCCAGTTCGTCGGCGATCGCGAGGATCCGGGCCCTGGTCGTCTCCGAGACGCCCTTGCGCCCGTTCAGCGCGAACGACACCGCGGCGGAGGAGACCCCGGCGCGCGCGGCGATGTCGTCGACGGTGACCGCGCGCTTCGCCTGCTTGCCGATACCCACGTCTGCACCCTATCGGCCACGGGAGGGCCAGGGATCGATGGGCCCCTGCGCCGCCAGCGCCGGGCCGATCCCGCCGATCATCCGCCGGCGAACCGGGGCCGTCGCTGCGAGGCCGCCGACGTACGCGGGCCCCGAGAAGCCGGCAGCCGTCGCTTCATGCCATCGAAATGGTATTCTGATGGCATGAGAGCGACCATGGACAAGGCAGGGCGGATCGTGATCCCTGCAGCGCTCCGCGAGCGGCTCGGCATGACGCCGGGACCGGTGGATCTGATCATGGACGGAACGGGGATCCGGATCGAGATGCAGACCCACGACAACGTCGTCCGAGACGAGGACGGCCGGCTCGTCATCACGGGTGGACCCGTGATGACGGCTGACGACATCCGGGAACTGCGCCTTGCCGACCAGCGCTGACCTGCTCCTCGACACCAGCGCCGCGCTCGCCCTTCTGCGCGACGTGGACCCCGCGCACCTCGCCGTCGCCGGTCTGACCCGGACGCTGACGCTGGGGCTCGCCGGCCATGCGCTCGTCGAGACGTTCTCGGTGCTGACCCGTCTCCCCGGATCCGCCCGGATCCGGCCCGACCGGGCTGCGGAGCTCATCGAAGAGACCTTCCCCGCGTCGGTCGCCCTCCCGGAGGCAGACGCGCTGCACGCCGCGCGGACATTCGCCGACGCGCGGATCGCCGGGGGATCCGTCTACGACGGCCTGGTCGGCCTGGCGGCCAAGGCTGCGGGCACCACGCTGCTCTCCTGCGACCGCCGCGCACTGCCCACGTATGCGGCGATCGGCGTCGATGTCCGGCTGATCTGACCCGCGCGGCGAACGGGCCCGGGCCGCCCCGCGTCGAAACCCGCGAAACGCCGCCTCTAAACTGGTTTCCATGTCCAAGGTCCTGCAGTCCCTGCCCGTCGGCGAGCGCGTCGGCATCGCCTTCTCGGGAGGGCTCGACACCTCCGTGGCCGTCGCGTGGATGCGCGACAAGGGCGCCGTGCCGTACACCTACACCGGCGACCTCGGCCAGCCCGACGAGGACGACATCGACGCGATCCCCGGCCGCGCGCTCGAGTACGGCGCCGAGGCCTCCCGACTGATCGACTGCAAGACCGCGCTCGTCGAGCAGGGCCTCGGGGCTCTCGCCTGCGGCGCGTTCCACATCCGCTCCGGCGGCAAGACCTACTTCAACACCACACCGCTCGGGCGTGCCGTCACCGGCACCCTGCTCGTGCGCGCCATGAAGGAGGACGGCGTCGACATCTGGGGCGACGGCTCCACCTACAAGGGCAACGACATCGAGCGGTTCTACCGCTACGGCCTGCTCGCGAACCCGCGGCTGCGCGTGTACAAGCCGTGGCTCGACGCCGACTTCGTCACCGAGCTCGGGGGACGTGCGGAGATGAGCGAATGGCTCGTCGCGCACGGCTTCCCCTACCGAGACTCCGCCGAGAAGGCGTATTCGACCGACGCCAACGTCTGGGGCGCCACGCACGAGGCGAAGACCCTCGAGCACCTGGACGTGTCGCTCGAGACCGTCGATCCGATCATGGGCGTGAAGTACTGGGATCCGTCCGTCGCGATCGAGACCGAGGACGTCACGGTCACCTTCGAGAGGGGGCGTCCCGTCGCGCTCAACGGCGTCGAGTACACGGATCCGGTCGAGCTGGTGTTCGAGGCGAACCGGATCGGCGGCCGCCACGGCCTCGGCATGAGCGACCAGATCGAGAACCGCATCATCGAGGCGAAGTCCCGCGGCATCTACGAGGCGCCCGGCATGGCGCTGCTGTTCATCGCCTATGAGCGCCTCGTGAACGGGATCCTGAACGAGGACACCCTCGCGACCTACCACGAGCAGGGCCGGCGCCTGGGCCGCCTGATGTACGAGGGCCGCTGGCTCGAGCCGCAGTCGCTGATGCTGCGCGAGTCGATCCAGCGCTGGGTCGGATCCACGATCTCCGGCACCGTCACGATCCGGCTGCGCCGCGGCGACGACTGGACGATCCTCGACACCGTCTCGCCGAACCTGTCCTACGGCCCCGAGAAGCTGTCGATGGAGCGCGTGGGCGACGCCGCCTTCGGTCCGGTCGACCGGATCGGCCAGCTCACGATGCGCAACCTCGACATCGCCGACTCGCGCGCCCGCCTCGAGCAGTACGCGGGGCTGGGTCTGGTCGGCGGCGCGACGGGTGAGCTCGTCGGCCGGGTGACCGCGGGCGAGTCGGCCGAGATCGCCAGTGCGGTCGAGGGCACCACGCTCGCCGAGACCGAGGAGGCCCTCGCCGACGCCGTGGACGCGGCCAGCGAGGGCGCCGCGTTCGACTCCGGCACCGACTGACCCGGACGCGCCTTCCCGCAGCTTATGGTCTGGTTGGAAAAGGTATTAGCTTATTTTGCTAGGAAATAAGCGATTCCCTTTTTCGCAGGGTCGCCGTCAACTGGGGGCTCCGGCTGCTCCTCGGCTGATCCCGCTGCGGCGGAGCCGGCTGACCCGCGGACCCGGTCATTCCGCGGAGTAGGCCAGCCGTGCGATCGCCTGGGAGAACCGCACGCGGAAGGGGCCGAGATCGGCGCGGTCTCGGCGGGGATGCACGCGGTTGGTGAGCAGCGTCACCGCGACGTCGCGTTCGGGCTGCACCCAGAACATCGTGCCGGTGAATCCGGTGTGCCCGATCGCGTGCACGTCGCCGAGGAAGCCGGGATCCGCGATCCGCAGACCCAGGGAGTGCGCGAACGGCGCCGGGACGGCGGGCGGCGGAGCGGCGGTCGTCGCGAGCGTCCAGCCCCGCGGGCCGAGCAGCCGGTCGTCCCGGTAGCTCTCCGCGAAGGCGAGGACCTCGTCGACCGGGGCGAAGATCCCGGCGTTCGCGACCGCGCCGCCGAGCGACCAGGCGAGCTCGTCGTGCACCGATCCCTGGACGAGCCCGCGGCCGAGGGAGGACGCGTCCTCCTCGGTGGCGACCGCCCCGGCGGAGTCGACGGGCCCGTAGCCGGTGCGGCGCAGGCCGAGCGGCTCTGTCACGAGGGTGCGCACGAGGTCCGGCAGCGCGACCCCGGTCAGCGCCTCCGCGACCGCGCCGGCCGCGATGAACCCGACGCAGGAGTAGCGGAACACCGCGCCGGGCGCGCTCTCCAGCGGCGTCGACAGCACCCGCCGCCGCAACTCGGAGGCGGCGATGCTGCGGTCCTTCCAGAGGAGCTGCTCGGCAGGGAATCCGGCGGTGTGCGTGAGCAGCATCCGCATCGTGATCCGCTCGTGCCCGCCTCCCGAGCCGACCGGGAGGATCTCCGCGACGGGAGCATCCGGATCGAGCCGTCCGTCGTCGACGAGTCGCAGGATCGCGGCGCCCGCGTACGCCTTCGTCATCGAGGCCAGGTCGAAGAGGCTGTCGGTCGTCGTCGGCGTCGGGTCGTCGAGCCCGTGCCGGCCCACGACCGCGAGGGCGCGCGCGTCGCCGATCCGCACCCCTGCGGCTCCCGCCGTGTACAGCCCGTTCCGCGCGCCCTCCTCGAGCAGCGCGGCGAGCGTCTCGCTCAGCGCCGTCATCGCCCGGCCCGAGCGCGGTGTGCTGTCATGGACCGACTCTACGAGACGCGCATTCCGCTAACTTGCACAGACTTGTGCAAGTTGCGCGTATACTGGTCCTCATGACCGATGCTTCCGCGCCCCGCCGTCCGCGTCGTGACGCCGTCGAGAACCGGGCGGGGATCCTCGCCGCGGCCTCGCAGACCCTCGCACTGGATCCGCACGCCTCCGTCGACCAGATCGCCCGCGCCGCCGGCCTCAGCCGGCGCGCCCTGTACGGGCACTTCGACGACCGCACGGCGCTCGTACGCGAGCTGATCCGATCCGGAGCGCAGCGGTTCAACGCGATCGCGCAGCAGGTCGACGACGCCGACAGCCGGGTCGCGCTGGCGCGGCTCACCGCGGATCTCTGGCGCGAGGCCGCGCACGTGCAGGTGGCCGCGGCGATAGCGCTGGACGAGGCGCACGTCGAGGAGACGGCCGAGGCCCTCGCCCCGCTCCGCCGCAGGCTCGCCGCGATCGTCCGCCGCGGGCAGGACGACGGCGAGCTGCGCCAGGACATGACGGCGCAGACCCTCGCCCGCCTCATCGAGGAGAGCGCGCGCACCGTGGTCACGCGCACCGACGCCTCCTCCCCTGTCGCGGGCGGCATCGCCGTGCGCGCCGTGCTCAGCATCGCCGGGCTGTCCTGGCGGGAGACGGATGCGCTCCTCGCCGATCACCCCGAGCTGGCGGCGGCGGGCCCGGCCGATACGCTGGCCACGATTCCCGCCGAGGAGGACCGCGCATGAGGATCGCAGTGCACGAGGTCAGCAAGGGCAAGAAGGGGCAGGCGCTCCCGCCGACCTCCTTGGAGATCGAGACCGGGCACGCGCGCTTCGTACTGGCCGAGACGGAGCTGCGGCCGACCGTGCTGGGCCTGATCGCCACGGGCCGAATGCGCCCTGACTCCGGCGAGGTGACGATCGACGGCGCGAGGAACGCCAAAGAGCTGCGCCGCCGCATGGCGCTCGTCGACGCGCCGGAGGTCAGCGACCCGCACCCCGGCGTCACCCTCGCCGGCGTGGTCGGCGAGGAGCTGATGTTCGCCGGGCTCCCGGCCTCGCCGCTGCACGCCCGGCGCTGGCTCGAGCAGATCGGCTTCGCCGAGCTCGCCGGCCGGCCGATCGGCACGGTCAAGCCGTCCGTGCGCGTGCGGGTGATGGCGGAGCTGGCCGTGCTGCGCGACGACATCGAGGGCTTCGTCCTGGTGTCTCCGGACCGCCACGGCGGACGCCCCGAGGGCTGGTGGCGGATCGCCACCGAGTTCGCCGATCGCGGCTTCGCCGTGCTCGTGATCGTCGGCGGTTCCGCCGCCGCCGTGATCGAGCGCCTCCCCGAGGCTCTCGAGACCGACTACCCCTCCAACGCGACGGTCCCCGTGCGCCCGCTCGCGGACTTCACCGGCTCCACCGCGGTGATGCCCGTGCCGGCGGAGGACGAACCGCTCACGGACGTCGTCGACCGCGAGACGGAACGCGGGGGCGACTCGATCGTCGAGCCAGCCGACCGCGAGACGGAACGCGGCGGCGGGACGGCGCAAGACGCAACGGCGCCGGACGACACGGCACCGGACGACGCGGCACCGGCGGCGGAAGGCGACATCGCGGGCCCTGACCACGCGGGTCCCGACCGCACGGACCCCGCCCACGCAGGCGATCCGGCGCCCGATGACGGCCCTCGAGCCGAGCGCAGCGATGGCTCCCCGCATCGCGGAGCGGATCCGGACGCAGACCCGGCGGCGGCCCCGGCCCCGAACCCGGACCCGGACCCGTCCGCAGAGACCGAAGACACGAACGGAGCAGAGCGATGAAGGTCCCCGCGATGATCGCGGCCGAACTCCGCCGGCTGACCGCGACCCCGATGGCCGTGATCGCCCTGATCGCGCTGATGTGCGTGCCGATCCTGTACGGCGGCCTGTACCTGTGGGCGAATCAGGATCCCTACGGCAAGTTCACCGAGGTCCCGGTCGGGCTCGTCGTCAGCGACGCCGGGGCGACGACGAACGGCACCACGACGAACTATGGAGAGAAGGTGGCCGACAACCTCGTCGAGGGTCACGCTTTCGACTGGCAGCGGATGAGCGCCGACGGCGCCCGCGCCGCCCTCAAGAACGGCGATGTCGACTTCACCGTGACGATCCCGACGACGTTCTCCGCGGCGTTGCTGTCGGCCTCGGGCACGACGCCGCACCAGGCCAGGATCGAGCTCGAGACGAACGACGCGAACAACTACCTCGCGTCGTCGATCGGTTCGGGCGCCGTCGAGAAGATCCGGCGCTCGGTCGCCGAGATGGTCGGACAGGAGGCGGCGGAGAAGCTGCTGACCGCGCTCAGCGATGTCCGCGACAAGCTGTCCGAGGCGACCGACGGAGCGAGCAAGCTGCTCGACGGCGCGAACAGCGCGGTGGCCGGCAGCGGGCAGCTCGCCGACGGCACGGCCCAGCTCGCCGACGGCGCCGCCCAGCTCGCGAACGGCACGCAGCAGCTCGCCGACGGATCCCAGCAGCTCGCCGACGGCGCGGCGACCCTGGCGGACGGTGCGCAGCGGGTGAGCGACGGCAACCGGCAGCTCGCCGGATACGCGGACCAGGCCGGATCCCTCGTGCAGCAGGCGACCGACACTCTGCCGCAGGCGCGCAGCGACATCGCCACCGCGCTCGCGAATCGGGGCATGTCGCAGGCCGACATCGACGCGGTGCTCGCGAAGCTGGATCCGCTCGCCGACAAGCTGCGCGACGGCAACGACACCGTGCAGGGGGCGGTCGGCAAGATCGACCAGCTCGCCGACGGCAGCGCACAGGTCGCCTCCGGCAGCGCGACCCTCGCGGACAAGTCGCAGCAGCTCGCCGACGGCGCGAAGACCGCGGCGTCGGGCGCCGCCGCGCTGAGCACGGGTGCGGCGAGCGCGCGCGACGGCGCGAAGAGCCTGCATGACGGCCTCGGCACCCTCGCCACCGGCATCGGCACGCTGCGCGACGGCCTCAACAGCGGCGTCGACGCGATCCCCTCCTCCACCCCCGAGCTGCGCGAGCAGCAGGCGAAGACGATCGCGAACCCGGTCGACGTGGGAAGCGGAAAGGTCGCCGCCGCGAAGGACTACGGCCAGGGCCTGGCGCCGTTCTTCGCCGCGCTGGCCGGCTGGATCGGCATCTACGCGCTGTTCCTGATCATCAAGCCCATCTCGCGGCGCGCGGTCACCGCGCTGCACTCGCCGATCCGGATCACGCTGGCCGGCTGGCTCACCCCGGCGGCCTTCGGGGCGCTGCAGATGGTCGGGCTGCTCGGGGTGCTCGCGTGGGCGCTCGGGTTCACCTTCCAGAACGGCTGGGGCGCGCTCGGGATCATGGTGCTCGCCTCGGCGACGTACGCCGCGATCATCCTCGCGCTGAACGTCTGGCTGGGATCGGTCGGCCAGTTCATGGGCCTCGTGCTGATGGTGCTGCAGCTGGTCACCGCGGGCGGCACCTTCCCGTGGCAGACGCTGCCCGGACCGCTCGCCGCACTGCACCACGTGCTGCCCATGGGCTACGTCGTCGACGCGATGCGCCAGCTCATGTACGGCGGGCAGGTGTCGCGCGCACTGGCCGACATCGCCGTGCTCGGCACCTGGCTCGTGGGCGCGCTGCTGCTCGCGATGATCGGCGTGACCCGGATGACGCACACGCGCACCCTGCGCGACCTGCAGCCCAGCCTGATCGGGTAGCCGCGAGCCTGCCGCCACGGCCCCGGCACACTTCGGCGGCCGACCGTTCTCAGGACGATCTGCCCGACCGCGCCGTTGCGCGCGTGTCTTTCCGGGCTTCTCGAAAAATCGTCCTGAGAACGGTCAGGGCCCGGGGCCGCCACCGGAAGACGCGCCGCGACCCCCGGCGCGCGGCGCTAGGATGCGAGGACGTTTCACTGGGGAGACGCGATCCTCGGGATCGTGAGACTCCGTGCCACCCGAAGGAGCAGCGATGTCGTCAGTCGCACCCGGCAAGCCCCGCCGACGCGTGGGGCGCATCATCGGACGCACGGCGTACGGGCTCGTCGCGGGGATCCTGGTCCTCGCCACCGCAGCCGCCCTGGTCCTGGTGTGGACCGTGCAGCGGTCCTTCCCGCAGACCTCGGGCGAGCTCGCGCTGAAGGGCCTGCAGGCCCAGGTCACCGTGCAGCGCGACGACCGCGGGATCCCGACGGTCAGCGCCGACAACACCCACGACCTGTTCTTCGCCCAGGGCTTCGTGCACGCGCAGGACCGGTTCTGGGAGATGGACTTCCGCCGGCACGTCACCAGCGGTCGCGTCGCCGAGCTGTTCGGCGCCTCGCAGGTGGGCACCGACGAATTCCTGCGCACGCTGGACTGGCACGGCATCGCCGAGAAGGAGGTCGCGGCGATGGACGCGACCACCCGCGGCTACTACCAGGCATACGCGGACGGCGTGAACGCGTACCTCGCGGACCACAGGGGCGCGGAGGCGTCCTTGGAATATGCCGTGCTCGGCATGAGCAACTCCGACTACGAGATCGAGCCGTGGACGCCCGCCGACTCCGTCGCCTGGCTGAAGGCTATGGCCTGGGATCTGCGCGACAACATCGAGGGCGAGACCACGCGCGCCCTGCTCGCCCCGGCGGTCGACACCGCGACCATGAACGAGATCTACCCCGCGTACCCCTTCGCCACGAACCCGGTGATCGTGCCGACGATCACGCCGATGACGCAGAGCGAGGGCGGTAAGGGGGCGGACGCGGCAGCGCGCACCTCGAGCCCGGGCTCCGCCGACTACAGATCCGGATCCGGAGCCGATCCGACCGCACCCTCGGGCGGCGGCCCCGCGCCGGCAGCCGTGCGATGGACCACCGCTCCCAGCACCCTGGCCGCGGTGCAGACGCTCCTCGGCAACCCCGGTGAGGGCATCGGATCCAATTCGTGGGTGGTGTCCGGATCCCTCACCGCGAGCGGCAAGCCCCTGCTCGCCAACGACCCGCACCTCGGCGCGGCGCTGCCCTCGGTCTGGTATCAGATGCAGCTGCGCTGCCGCACGGTGACCAAGGCCTGCCCGTTCGACGTCGCCGGATTCTCCTTCTCCGGACTGCCGAGCATCGTGATCGGGCACAACGCCGACATCGCGTGGGGTTTCACGAACCTCACCACCGACGTCACGGACCTCTACGTCGAGAAGGTCGACGGCGACAAGTACTGGCGCGACGGGAAGCTCGAGCCGCTGACCACGCGCACCGAGACGATCAAGGTCGCCGGATCCCGGGACATCCGTCTCACCGTCCGGTCCACCGCGCACGGCCCGATCGTGTCCGGACTGACCGACGGCTTCACCGCGCTCGCGAAGACTCCGATCGTGGGATCGGCCGCGCCGGCTTCGCCGGGGGGAGAGACCGGAGTCGCCCCCGACGCCGCCACCGCTGCGCTGCCGGGGCAGTACGCCGTCAGCCTGCGCTGGACGGCCCTGGATCCTGGCACGACCTCGACCGCGATCTTCGCCATGAACACGGCGAACGATTTCGCGGGATTCCGGCACGCTGCGTCGCTCTTCGACGTGCCGGCGCAGAATCTGATCTACGCCGACACGAAGGGGAACATCGGCTATCAGACGCCGGGCCGGCTGCCGATCCGCGGCGCGGGCAACGGCTACTTCCCGCAGCCCGGCTGGTCGAGCGCGTACGACTGGACCGGCTACATCCCCTTCGACCAGCTGCCGGTCTCGTACAACCCCGACGACGGCTACATCGTCACGGCGAACAACGCGATCGTGCCGGACAGCTATCCGTACTTCCTCTCCAAGGACTGGGACTACGGCTACCGGGCAGCGCGCATCACGGAACTGATCCAGCGCACCGCGAAGCAGCACCCGCTCACCGCGCAGGACATGCGCGACATCCAGTTCGACCAGCAGAGCTGGATCGGCAAGCAGCTCTCCGGCGCGTTCACCAAGGTCCCGCTGCACGGGGCCGGCGTGAAGCGGGCCGTCGCGATGCTGACCTCCTGGGACGCGCAGGCCACAGCCGACTCCCCCGCTGCGGCGTATGCGAACGTGCTCTGGCAGAACCTCGCGAGGAACATCTTCCAGAACCGCGAGACGCCCCTGCCCATGGACGGACAGGGCCGCCTGTTCACGGTCGTCGGCGCGATGCTCGACAAGCCGGACGATCCGCTCTGGACCAACCCCCGGATCGGCGTCTCCGGGCGTGACGAGATGCTCGCGCTGTCGGCGGAGCAGGCATACGACGAGCTGGTGAAGGCGCAGGGCTCCGACCAGAGCCGGTGGAACTGGGGCGACCTGCACGCGATCACCCTCACCCAGCAGACGCTGGGCAAGAGCGGCATCGCGCCGATCGAGTGGCTGTTCAACCGCGGCCCGTACCCGGTCGGCGGCGGATCATCCCTGGTCGACGCCACGGGCTGGCAGCTCGGCGACTCGTACGCGACGACAACCGTGCCGTCGATGCGGATGGTGGTCGACCTGTCGAACCTCGACCACTCGAGCTGGATCCACCTCACCGGCGCCAGCGGGCACGCCTTCAGCCCGCACTACACGGACCAGACCGACGACTGGCGGCAGGGGCTGCAGAAGCCGTGGCCGTTCACGAAGGAGGCCGTCGACGCCGCCACGGTCGACACCCTGACGCTCACCCCCGCCGCCTGAACGGGCGCGGACGTGCCCCGATGTGATGGAGTGGTCCGGTGACCGCCCCCGATCTGACGCCCGCGTTCGACGGAGCCGTCACGGCGTTCACCGCGGGATCCGCCGTGCTGATCGCCGAGACCGCCGGTGCCGGTGCCGGTGACGGTGACGGTGACGGTGCCGACCGGATCCTGCTCGTGCACGGTCTGGGCATGGGGCGCAGCGTCTTCGGCGACCTCGTGCATCGCCTCCCCGGTGTGGTGACGGCGGTCGACCTGCCCGGGTTCGGGGCCGCGCCGGAGCCCGAGGTCCCGCTCACGATGCCGCAGCACGCCGACCTCATCGCGTCCTACCTCGTCGCCTCGGGCGCCGCGGCGGTCACCGTCATCGGCCATTCGATGGGCACGCAGGTCGCCGCGGAGCTCGCCGTGCGGCACCCCGACCTCGTCCGCGCCGTGGTGCTCGCGGCCCCGACCGTCGACGCCGGGGCGCGCCGCGTGGTGCGGCAGGCGCTCCGGTTCCTCCGCGACACCGCATCGATCGACCCGCGGGTGGTCGTGCGCGGAATCAGGGAGTATCTGCGCGCCGGCCCGCAGCTCGTGAGGAAGATCCGTGCCACCGTCGCGCACCGCCCCGAGGAGCTCTACCCGCGGATCTCGGCGCCCGCGCTGATCCTGCGCGGCGAGCGCGACCCGGTGTGCCCGCGCGCATGGTGCGCCGCGGTCGCCGCCGCGATCCCCGGCGCCGAATCGGCGGAGCTGCCCGGCTGCGGCCACGAGACGATGATCCGCAACGCCGGCCCCGCCGCGGCCCTGGTCTCCGGCTTCCTCGCCCGCGTCTGAGCGGCGGCGCGATCGCCGACGGATCTCGCCGCGCCCGGATCAGCCCTGGTGCGGGGCCGGCGCGGCCGGTGGCGTGGCCGGCACGAGCAGGAGGCGGGCCTGCGTCCGCGACGAGATCAGCAACGCGATCCACAGGAGCACGAACAGGATCCCGAGGACGATCGCCGTGACGCCCGCGAACAGCATGTCGGAGTCGTCCGCGGCGCCCGCCGTCAGCAGGACGCCGGCGAGGGCGCAGAGCACGCCCATCCCGAGGAAGATCCAGACCATGATGCGCGTGGCGAGGATCGCGCGGCGCCCGTGGAAGGTCGGACGGATCCCGAAGCGGGTCACCACGTACTCCGCCCAGCGGGTGCCTGTCCACCACCGCGACCCCGTGCGCGCGACCGGATACCACCCGGCGCCGGCGCCCTCCTGCTCCCCGGGGAGGGGACGGACGAAGTCGGGGAAGACCGGCGCCGTCGCCGGCGCCGGCATCCTGCGCAGCGCCGACGTGCGTGCCGCGATGACGAGCCAGAGGGCGCCGAGCGCGATGAACGGGATCCCGCTGCCGAAGTAGCCCGTGGAGAACGAGATCAGCAGCTGCGACACCCCGACCAGCAGGAACAGGCCGCCGAGCACCCAGGCCGTCGCGGGCTGCTCGGCGGTGACGCCGTCGGTGCCGGGCCTGCCGTCCTTGATCCGGAATCCGGTCCAGTGGCGTCCCTCCCACCAGCGCAGCACCGCCGTCCCCGGCGCCGGATACCAGCCCGGGGCCGGAGCGGTGAGAGGGGACTGCGCGGCCACGGGGGCTCCGGCTGCCCCGGCGAAGCCGCCGCCCGTCGGGGCGGGCGGGGACACGTCGCGTTCATGGGCGGTCCACTGCCCGCCATCCCACCACCGCTCCCGGCCAGGAACCCCCGCGTCGTACCACCCCGGCTGCGCGCTCATGCGCTCCCCCTTCGTCCAGGACGACCCTATCCGGGAGCCGCGGGCTGGCTGGTCGTCGCGCCGGCCCTGTCGATAGCCAGTTTCACCTGTGCAGTTTAGGCTGTAGAGATGCCCGAGGTCCCGCCGCTCACCGACGCATCCGCTGCGAGCCCGGCGCAGACCGCCCTCGACCTGCGCACGGTCGTGGCGCGCTTGCTCCGCCGCTTCCGCGAGGCCGGGGCGGATGAGGCGCTCACGCCGTCCCAGGCCTCGGCGCTGGCGCGGCTCGGCAAGGGCGGCGTGTCGACCGTGAGCACTCTCGCGGCGGCCGAACGGGTCCGCCCGCAGTCCATGGCCGCGACGGTCGAGGCGCTGGAGCGCGCCGGGCTGGTCACCCGCAGTCAGGATCCGAACGACGGGCGGCGGCAGATCCTCGATCTCACCGAGACCGGCTGGGCGCGCGTCGAAGGCCAGCGGGACGCTGCGGCGGCCTGGCTCGAGCATGCGCTGGCCGAGCTCGCCCCTGAGGAGCTGAGCACGGTCGCGCGCGCGATGGCCGTACTGGCGCGGATGCTGCCCTGATGCGAGTCCCGCGCGTCCGGATCGCCGGCCCCGCTCCGGAGGGTCGTTTCGACCGCCGGCTGCTCGCGCCGATGATGGTCGGCACGATCCTGAATCCGATCAACACCGCGATCATCGCGGTGGCGCTCACCCCGATCGGCATCGCGCTCGGCGCCCCGGCGAGCGAGACGGTGTGGCTGGTCTCCAGCCTCTACCTCGCGACCGCGATCGGGCAGCCGCTGGTCGGCCGGCTCGTCGACGTCTTCGGCGTGAGGCCGCTGTTCCTGCTCGGCGCCGCTCTCGTGACCGTGGCCGGGGCGATCGGCCTGTTCGCGCCCGAGAGCCGCGACAGCGTGTGGTGGCTGGTCGCCGCCCGGGTGATCCTGGGCCTCGGCACGTGCGCCGGCTACCCCGCGGCGATGCACCTGATCCGCGCCGAGGCCGACCGCACGGGCCTGGCTTCGCCCGCCGGGATCCTGACCCTGCTGTCGGTGACGACGCAGACCGTCGCGGTGATCGCGCCCGCCCTCGGCGGCCTGCTGATCGGCGCGTGGGGCTGGCGGGCGACGTTCGCCGTGAACATCCCGCTCGGTCTCGCGTCGCTGCTGCTCGGTGCACTGTTCTTCCCGCGCCGCACCGGTCTCGAACCCGCGCCCGAGGACCGACCGCGCATCGACGGGATCGGCATCGTCCTCTTCGCCGTCGCGATGCTCTCGCTGCTCGTCTTCCTGCAGAACCTGTCGCCCGCGCTGCTGTGGCTGCCGGCCGTCGCGGCGGTCGCCGGTGCCGGGTTCGTGTGGTGGGAGCGGAGGACGCCGGATCCGTTCATCGACGTGCGCGTGCTCTCCGGCAACGTGCCGCTGCTGCTCAGCTACGTCCGCTCCCTGCTGACGGCGACGATCTCGTACACGTTCGTCTACGGCTTCACGCAGTGGCTCGAGGACGGGCGCGCCCTCTCGCCGACCGCGGCCGGACTCGTGCTGCTGCCCGTGTTCGCCACCGGTGTGGCCGTGGCGATCACGTTCGGCCGACGGCCGGAGGTGGTCTGGAAGCTGCTGGTCGGATCGACCGCGCAGCTCATCGCCGGCGTGCTCGTGCTGTTCATGACCGGATCCTCGCCGATCTGGTTCCTGGTGCTGGCGATGCTGATCCTCGGCATCCCGCAGGGCCTGAACAACCTTGCGATCCAGAACTCGCTGTACTTCCAGGCCGAGCCCGACCGGATCGCCTCATCGGCCGGGCTGCTGCGCACGTTCTTCTACCTCGGCGCGATCGTCTCGGCGGTGATCTACGGCAACGCCTACGGCGCCAGGGCGAGCACCGCGGGACTGCACGTGCTGGGCTGGGTGGTCGTCGGAATCGCCCTCGTCTTCCTGCTCATCACAGTGCTCGACCGGTCACTCGCGAGGATCGGGAAGGACACGCCCTCCGCCGGTCGCTGAGCGCGGAGCGCGGAGGGCGTAAGAAGAAACGGGTCTCTGCCGGATCCCGAGGCCGGGATCCCGGCTATTCGGCAGAAGCTCCACACCGTTCTCAGGACCGATTCTCGGGTCGGCCGGATCAGGCGCTGGATATCGGGCTTCTTGCGCATTTCGTCCTGAGAACCGTCACCGTGCGCGGCGATGCTGCGGTCCCAGAGCTTCCAGGATTCGTGCGATCGCGGCACGGATCGCTCCGGAGTCGTCGAGAACGTCGGCCGCGGTGAATCGCACGGTGACATAGCCTTGCGCGGCTGCTTCGACGTCACGATGCCGATCCTGCACCTGTTTGTCCCAGCCTTCATGGAAACGTCGCCCGTCGCATTCGATGATCAGCCAGCCGTCGATCAGAAAGTCCACGCGGCCCACATCGACGATGACGACCTGTGTGCGAACGCTGACGGGAAGCGTGCGAAGGATCAGACGCACCAGCGTCTCCGGACCCGATTCCGCGGACCCGTCGACCATCCTCTTGAGGATCCGGAGGCGTTTCGGCAGATTCCGGAAGACGGCGTCGACCTCGTCCACCGTGAGCAGCCTCAGGTGCAGCAGACTGTCGATCGTGGCGACCGCCGCCCGCGGCTTCTGGCACAGCACGGCATGGATGGCGGCATCACGTACCGACACGGCGTGATCGCCGAGCGGTTCCTCGGTCTGCACGCGCCAGTGCACGACGGCGTCTGCGCGGAAGCGCCCCGCGTTCGGCGGCACCCTCACGTGCAGACCCGGCTTGTCCTTGACGAAGACCCCGAGCAGTTCAAGCAGCGAGAGGCAGTCGAGACGACCCCCCGAACGGACGGCGGCGAGAATAGCCGCGGGTACGTCCGAACGGAGATACCGGCCGCGACGTGCGTGCACGAGCACGCCGGCCGCGACGGCCGCCCGGATCCGCGCGCGGTCGAACCCCTGCTCCGTCAAGTCGGCGGCAGAGAAGACCGACGGTGAGCGGAGTCGCCTCAGCGCGATGGCACTCTCGTCGACATCACGCATCCGGCAAGCGTGTCGGATGCGCCGTCCCCGTGACAGGCGCACTCCGTGACCTGTGCACAATCGGGCCGGGATCACCGCTGTGCAGGGCGTTCCGGCCCGACGCGGGCCCGCCATGGCGCTCGCCCGACGAACCGTTCTCAGGATGGTTTCGCCCTTCTCGCCGATTTGGGCTCCGAAGACGCGGTACCGCGAAATCCATCCTGAGAACGGTAGCCGGCGCCACGCACGCCGGCCCACCGCGCACGCCCCGCCGATCCGCCGGGCCGCACGCCCCGCCGCCCCGCCGCCCCGCCGATCCGCCGGGCCGCACGTCCGCCGGCCCGCACGTCCGCCGGCCCGCCCGGCGACCCGCTGTCCGGCCGCGGGCAGGGAGACAGCAGCTGACGCGCACACCGGGCTCAGCCCGCCCCGGGGGGAGTCCCCTTCGACTCGGCGAGCTCGTCGACGACGAGCGAGCGCTGATCGATCGTCCCGTTGCGATACGCCTGGCGGCCGACCATGTGCGCCGAGAGCGGCGCGGTCGCGAACTGCATGAGCACGACCGGCGCGACCAGCAGCAGCCCGAGCACGATGCCGATGATCGAGCGCTGCGACAGGGCGATCGCGAGGCAGATCAGCAGCAGGCCGAGCACCTGAGGCTTGGTCGCGGCGTGCAGCCGGGTCGGCACGTCGCGGAAGCGCAGCAGCCCGATCGCCGCGGTGAGGCAGAGCAGCGCGCCGATCAGCACGAGCACCCAGACGGCGGCGTCCACCACGGCGTCCGGGATGCGCAGGTCGAAGAGGTTCATGACGGACCGTTGTCCCTCCGTGCGACGTACCGCGCGACCGCGATCGAGCCGAACACGCCGACCGCCGCCACCACGATCAGCACCGGCAGCGTGCGGGTGTGATGGTTGATCGCCATGTCGGCGCCGAGCACGCACATCACCTCGGTCAGCAGCACGTCGCTCGCGACCGCCCTGTCCAGGATCGAGGGGCCGATCGCGATCCGGATCACGGTGAGGATCGCGGCGATCCCGAACACGATCATGATGACCAGCAGCAGCGGATTCATCGGCGCTCCTCCCCCCTCGAGGCGGATCCGGAGGCGGATCCGGAAGCCGATCCCGAGGCGGATCCGGAAGCCGGTCCGGCCGTGGATCCGGGCCGGCCCGACCCGCGATCGTCCGCCCGCAGCGCGCGCATCTGGGCCGGCGAGCCGAGCGCCCGCACGATCCGGCGCTCCCAGCGCAGCACTCCTTCGCGCTGCCGTTCGACGTCGGCGCGCGAGCGCACCCCGATCACGTGCAGGTACAGCGTGCGGGTGTCCCGATCCGCCTCCACGACGAGCGAACCGGGGATGAGCGACGACGTGACCGCCACGTGCGTCATCACGAGGTCGTCGGCGTAGCGCAGCGGCACCGCGATGATCGCGGCACCGGGCGCACGGCGCGGGTCCAGCACCTGAACCGCGACGCCCAGCGACCCCTGCACGACGGCGGCGAGGAACTGCACGACCAGGATCGCCGCCCACCACAGGTTGATCCGCCCGGACAGCTCGACGGTCGGCAGCCGGAACACCCGCGTCACGAACACCGCCACCGCGATCCCCGTCACCGCGGACAGCACGGTGAACTGGCCCCACAGCAGCATCCACAGCACGATCAGCCAGAGCAGGAACGGCAGATGCAGGCCGATCTCGCGCCACGCGCTGCGCTTCGCGAACGGGCTCATGAGCCGTCCCCCTGCCCGCCGTCGGTCTGCAGCATCGCCAGCCGCACGGGCTGCAGCAGGGTGGATCCGATCCGCTCGCAGAGACCGAAGACGGGACCGGCGAACACCGTCAGGGCGAGCGTCACGGCCACCATGCCGCCGGTCGCGAAGGTCATGATGGGCGGGATGCGGCGGCGCTCCTGCTGCTCGTCGGCCGCCGGGGCGCTGCCGAGGTGGGCGATCCGCTCGTGGTCCTCCGGCGCCTCCTCCTTCTCGCGCCAGAACGCCAGGTTCCATGCCCGCATGAGCGCGTAGAGCGTCAGCAGCGAGGTCAGCACGCCGCCCACGATCAGCACCCAGATGAGCGGCGTGGCGACCTGCGCGGCGGCCTGGAACAGCGCGAACTTGCCGATGAAACCGGAGAACGGCGGCAGCCCGCCGAGGTTGATCGCCGGCACGAAGTAGAGCACCGCGATCAGCGGAGCGGCCTTCATGAGGCCGCGCACCTTCAGGATCGACGTGCTGCCCGCGCGTCGCTCGACGAGTCCCACCGCGAGGAACAGCGTGGTCTGCACGATGATGTGGTGCACGATGTAGTACACCGTGGCGCCGATCGCGGCGGGCGTGGCGATCGCCAGCCCGAACACCATGTAGCCGACGTGGCTGACCAGGGTGAACGACAGGATCCGCTTCAGCTCGGCCTGCGCGACCGCACCGAGGATGCCGATCAGCATCGTCGCGAGCGCCACGATCATGAGCAGCGTGTCGATGCTCGACACGCTGAACAGCTGCGTCTCGGTGCGGATCAGCGCGTACACGCCCACCTTCGTGAGCAGGCCGGCGAAGACCGCGGTGACCGGGGCCGGGGCGGTCGGGTACGAGTCCGGCAGCCAGAACGACATCGGGAACACCGCGGCCTTGATGCCGAACGCGACCACGAGCATGAGGTGCAGCACGAGCTGGGTGCTCGGCGGGATCTGCCCGATCCGCTCCGCGATCTGCGCCATGTTCACGGTGCCGAGCGCCGCGTAGATGAGCGCGATCGCGACGAGGAACAGCACCGATGACACCAGCGACACGACGATGTAGACGGCTCCCGTGCGGATCCGGGACTCGGTGCTGCCGAGCGTGATGAGCACGTACGAGGCGACCAGCAGGATCTCGAAGCCGACGTAGAGGTTGAACAGGTCGCCGGCGATGAACGCGTTGAAGATGCCGGCGGCGAGGATCAGGTACGACGGGTTGAAGATCGAGATGGGGGTGTCCTCTGGCCCGTCCGCGGCGCCCTGGCCGATCGAGAACAGCAGGACCGCGACCAGGACGATGCTGGAGACCAGCACGAGCAGCGCGGCGAGCCGGTCGACGTACAGCACGATCCCGAACGGCGCCGGCCAGCCGCCGACCATGACCGCGATCGGATGGGTGCGGTCGACGACGACGAGCAGCGTCGCCGCGATGATCGAGACCAGCGCGAGCGTGACGACCGTGACGATCACCTGCACTCGGGCGTTCCGCCCGAACACCAGCGTGACGGCGGCGCCCAGCAGCGGCAGGGCGACCAGCAGCGGGACGAGCGCGTTCATCGGTCGTCCTCCCGCCCGGTCCGCGAGTCCGTGGAGCGGCCGTCCGGACGGTCCACCGGGGCGTCGTCCACGAGCCCGTCGAGATCGCCGGAGCGCAGCACCCGGATCGGCGAGGTGACGACGCCCACGAAATCGGTCGTCGCGTCCTCGTCCTCGAGGTCGACCTCGTCGTCCATGAGGTCCTCCTCGATCACCGTGCGCCCGCGCAGCGCGATGTCGGCCTCGTCGTCCTCGACGGTGTCGGCCTGGCCGAGCTGCCAGGAGCGGTAGATCAGGGCGAGCAGGAAGGCGGACACGGCGAACGTGATGACGATGGCCGTGAGGGTGAGCGCCTGCGGCAGCGGATCGCTCAGTCCGTCGGTCCCTGAGCCCGTCGACGTGCCGAAGAACGGCGCCGCACCCGGCCGGCCCATCACGACCAGCAGCAGCAGGTTGACCGCGTTCCCGAGCAGCAGGAAGCCGATCAGCACCCGGGTGAGGCTGCGCTCGAGCATCGCGTAGACGCCGCAGCCGAACAGCACGGCCATGATCACGATGAGCACCAGGGAGACGTCCATCAGATGTCCACCCCCCGCGCCCGCATCTCGGCGGTCTGCCGGTCGACCTCGGCGCCGAGGCTGCGCAGCACGTCGAGCACCAGCCCGATCACCACGAGGTAGACGCCGATGTCGAAGATCGTCGAGCTGACGAACTCGAGGTGGCCGAGGACCGGGACGTCGGCCTCCCAGACCGCGCTCGTCAGCGGGCCGAGCCCGAACAGCAGCGGCACGACGGCCGATCCGACCGCGAGGATGAGGCCGGTGCCGAGCAGGCGTCCCGCGTCGGTGGGCGCGGCGGCGCCCAGCTCCCAGCGCCCGCCGGCGATGTACCGCATGAACAGCGCCATGCCCGCCACGAGGCCCCCGGCGAAACCGCCGCCAGGGGCGTTGTGCCCGGCGAACAGCAGGTAGATCGAGACGACGATGATCGTGTGGAACAGGATCCGCACGATCACCTCGAGCAGGATCGAGCGGTTCTCCGGCTTCACATTGCCGCCGCCGACCAGCCACGCCCGCGGCGCGGTGTCTCCCGCCGTCTGCACGCGCACGCCCTGCGTGGTCTCCACGAGCGGCCGGCGCCGTGCCCGCCGCGGCCCCTCGGGAAGTGCCTTCATGGCGGAGAGCCGGTCCGCGCGATGCGTGACGAAGACGAGCGAGGCGACGCCGGTGGCCGCCAGCACCAGCACCGACAGCTCCCCCATCGTGTCCCAGCCGCGCAGGTCGACGAGCGCGACGTTCACCACGTTCTTGCCGTGTCCGAGGTCGTACGCGAGCTCCGGGAACGCCTCCGAGATCGGCGCGGCGACACGGGATCCGGTCGCGACGATCGCGACCAGCGCGATCATCACGCCCGCAGCGACGCCGAGGATCGCGCGCGGCACGCGGCCGACCGAGGCGTTGTGCTCCCCCATCCGCGACGGCAGCCGGCGCAGCACGAGCGCGAACGTCACGAGCGTCACGGTCTCGACCAGGATCTGCGTGAGCGCGAGGTCGGGCGCTCCGCTGGTGCCGAACAGCACGACCATGCCGAGTCCGGTGACCGAGACCAGCACGACCCCCGTGTAGCGCTTGCGCGCCCGGGTGGCGAGGATGCCCGCCGCGATCATGATCGGCGCCACGACCAGCTGCATCGGGGTGTGCCAGGCGCTCAGACGCGCGTCCGCCGGGCCGCCCGCGAGCAGGGCCGTGGCCTCGGCGGCGATCACCACGACGAAGATCGTGCCCACGTACACGGGCAGCGATCCGCGCTGGGTGAACGCGGTCGTCGCCACCGACAGCCGGTCCAGGCCGCGCATCGCGAGGTAGTACGCGTCCTGCGCGGTGAAGGGCAACAGGCGACGACGACGGTCCCAGCCGATCCGCTGCAGCAGCAGGAAGAGCGCGAGGCCGATCAGGATCGCGCCGACCGAGAGGAACAGCGCTGGCGCGAAGCCGTGCCAGAGCGCGAGGTGCCCGGGCGCGAGCTCCTCGCCGTCGAAGCCGAGGGCCGTGGCGTCGTCGGCGTAGCCGTACAGGGCCGCGTCGATGGCAGGAGCCGCAGCGCCGAGCACGATCGTCCCCGTAGCCAGGAGGACCGGCGACACCAGGAAACCGAACGGCGGCATCGGCCATTCCGTGTCGGGCAGGTACCCGCTCCGCGCCCCGGGGCGGCGATCGCGCTTCCGCCAGAACGCCCCCCAGAGGAAGCGCGCACCATATGCCGCGGTGAGAATAGACCCGAGGATCGTCCCGGCGAGGGCGACGATCGCCCAGGGCGAGCCGCGCAGGGCCTCGTCGTAGAGTGCGGCGAGCGTCGCTTCCTTCGCCACGAAGCCGATGGTCGGCGGGAACCCGATCATGGATCCGATCGCGAGGAATCCGGCGGTCGCGAGCAGTGGCGCCTGGCGCCCGAGTCCGGAGATCTCGGTGAGGTCGCGGGTGGAGAGCTGGCGGTCGATCACGCCGACGATGAGGAACAGCGCCGACTTGAACAGCGCGTGGCTGATCACGAGCGCGAGCCCGGCCAGGATCGCGTCCGAGGTGCCGTAGCCGAGCACCACGGTGAAGAAGCCCAGCTGACTGACCGTGCCGAACGCGAGGATCCGCTTCAGGTCGGTCTCGCGCAGCGCCTGCACGCCGCCCAGCAGCATCGTGAGCACGCCGAGCGAGATCGTGATCGGCCGCCAGGGGCCGGACATCGCGAACACCGGGGCGAAGCGCGCGATGAGGTAGATCCCCGCCTTCACCATGGCGGCCGCGTGCAGATAGGCGCTCACCGGGGTGGGCGCCGCCATGGCGCCGGGCAGCCAGAAGTGGAACGGGAAGATGGCCGACTTGCTCAGCGCACCCACCAGCAGCAGCACGATCGCGGCGTCGGCGAGCGGGCCGGCGGGGGCGTGCGCGAGGATCCGGGAGATGCTCGAGGTCCCGGCGTCGACGGCGAGGAACACCACGCCGACGAACATCGCGAGCCCGCCCAGGGTCGTCACCAGCAGGGCCTGCAGCGCGGCACGGCGGCTGCCGCCGCGGCGGTGATAGTGCCCGATGAGCAGGTATGACAGGATGCTCGTGACCTCCCAGAACATCACGAGCAGCACGAGGTCGTCCGTCGTGACCAGGCCGTACATGGCTCCGGCGAAGGCGAGCAGCACCGCCGCGAACTGCCCGATCCCGGCCTTCGCGCCGCGGAAGTACCAGCGGCAGTAGAGCAGCACCAGGGCGCCGACGCCGGTGACGATGAGCGTCAGCAGCCAGCTCAGCTCATCCATCCGGAAGGAGAGCGCGAGGCCGAGCTGCGGGATCCAGTCGACGGACTCCGCCGGGGTGCGCCGCGGATCCGCCGCGCCGGCGAGCACCTGCGGCGTGAGCAGGAGGGCGTGCGCGAATGCGGCCGCGGGCACGAGCGCCGCCACCGCGAACGCCCTGGCTCCGATCGCCGCGACCAGCAGGGGCAGCAGCAGGGCCGCGAGGGCGAACACGCAGAGGAGGATCAGCATTCTCGGCTCCTCTGGCTCGTCGGTCTCAGCGACTCAGGCGGGCGGGCGTGCTCCCAGGCTACCGGTCGGCGCCGGCCTGCTCTGCGTCGGCCGGTGCGGGACCCGTGGTCGTCCCCTCCCGGAACGTGCAGGTGAACCGGATCGACGCGGCCGGCTGGCCCGCGAGCATGCGCGCGACCGCGTCGCCCGCGGCGCGCCCCTTCTCCACGGCCGGCTGCACGGCGGTGGTCAGCACGTGCTCGCCGAGCCCGTCCACGGCGATCCCGTCGAAGCCCGCGACGCTGACGTCCTGCGGAACCCGCAGGCCCGCCTCCTCGGCCGCGCGGATCACGCCCGCGGCGAGCAGGTCGCTCTGCGCGATCACCGCGGTCGGGCGGCTGGCCGGTTCGGCGAACAGGAGGCGGCCGGCGAGCACGCCCTCATCGATCAGGCTGCCGCCGGCGGAGACGACGCGTGCGTCCGGGAACACGGCCAGCGTGCCGTCCAGCCGCACCCGGGTGACCGGCGTGGTGATGTCGGCGATCCGCTCCGGCGTCGCGTCGCCGCGCTCCCGCCGGCCGTCGAACGGCAGCGTGACCACCGCGACCCTGCGATGGCCGAGCGCGCACAGGTGGTGCGCGATCTGCGCGGCCGCCTCGCGGTTGTCCAGCTCGATCCGCGGCACGTCGTCGCCCGCATCGCCCTCGATGACGACCACGGGCAGGCCGCGCGAGCGCACGGTGTCGAGCGTCTCGCGCATCTGCGGGCTGCAGCCGATCAGCACCGCGGCGTCGATCGGCGCGGTGCCGAGCGTCGGGGCGTCGGGGCCGGCGTCGGGGTCGTCGCGCAGCAGCAGCACGCCCGCACCGAGCTCGGCGAGCCCGTCGGTGAGGCCGTCCATCATCGCGGTCTTCACCGGATCCAGGAACGCGGTGCGCAGGTGCTCCTCGAGCGCGACCGCGACGATGCCGCTCCTCCCCCGCCGCAGCGACGTCGCGCGCGGGTCGGGGCCGGTGTAGCCGAGGCCGGCGGCGGCCGCGAGCACGCGTTCCCGCGTGGCCTCCGCGACCCGCGCCTTGCCGCTGAACACGACCGACGCGGTGGAGGGCGAGACCCCGGCCACCCGGGCCACGTCGGCGATGGTGGCCCGCCGACGGCCCTTCGCGGGATCCGGCTCGACGCTCATGGTTCGACAATACATCGTTGCGAAATCAGAGATCGAATCGATTCGATACACTGACGGCATGGACACCGCCCTGACCCGCTCCCAGTTCGTGCGCTGGCGCGCGGCGATCTTCGCGATCTTCCTCACCAGCGGTCTGTCCATCGCGACCTGGGCCTCCCGGGTGCCCGACATCAAGGTGGATCTGGGCGTCGACAACGCCCAGATGGGCCTGCTGCTGCTCGGCATGGGCGTCTCGTCCATCCTCGGCATCTCGACCAGCCCCGCCGTGATGGCCCGCACCGGCGCCCGGCTCGGCATGCTGCTCACGATGCTCAGCTTCGCCGTGGGGGTCGCCCTGATCGGCCTGGGCACCAGTGTGCTCGGATCCCTGCCCGTGGTGATCGCGGGGCTGGTGCTGTTCGGCTTCGGCAACGGATCCCTCGACGTGATGATGAACGTCGAGGCGACCGCGATCGAGCAGCAGATGGGCCGGACGATCCTGCCGGTGTTCCATGCGTTCTTCAGCTTCGGCACCGTCATCGGCGCCGCGCTGGGCGCCCTGCTCGTGCAGCTGGGGCTGGACGTCGGCGGGCACGCCTTCCTGATCGCCGCGGTGATCGCACTGGCCGCGTTCGCCTGCTATGCGAACGTGCCACTGCGCGAGTCCGCCCTCGATCCGTCCCCCGCCGAGAAGCCGCGCTGGCGGGAGCGGATGCACGTCGCGCTGGAGGCCTGGCGCGAGCCGCGCACGTACTTCCTCGGCATCGTGATGCTGGGCATGTCGTTCGCCGAGGGCGGTGCCAACGACTGGCTCGCGCTCGGCGTCTCGGAGGACCACCACGCCGGTCCGGCCGCGGGGGCCGCCGCGCTGGCCACGTTCTCCGTGGCGATGACCGTCGTGCGCCTGTTCGGCGGTCCGCTCGTGGACCGCTTCGGGCGCGTCGTGGTGCTCCGCGTCCTCGCGATCACCGCCGCCGCCGGCATCCTGCTCTTCATCCTCGCGCCGAGCGCGCCGCTCGTCTTCGCGGGTGCCGCGCTGTGGGGGATCGGCGCCTCGCTCGGCTTCCCGCTCGGCATGTCGGCGGCGGCGGACGACCCCGCCAAGGCCGCTGCCAGGGTGAGCGCGGCCGCCACGATCGGCTACATCGCCTTCCTCGGCGGGCCGCCTGTCCTCGGCTTCATCAGCAGCCACATCGGGCTGCTGAACACGCTGTTCATCCTCGTCGTGCTCGCGGCGCTCTCCGGCCTGTTCTCCGGCGCGGCCCGCCCGCTCCGCGAGGACCAGAAGGTCTCCGCGGGCTGAGCGCGACGCCCGCAGGACCCTGCGACGTCTGCACGACCGGATCCGCAGATTCATCGTGCATCCGTCGCGCGATCGTGCAGGCGTCGCGGGAGGATCCGGGAGCAGGCGTCCGGAAGGATCCGGCGCCGCAGCATCCGGGCGCGCCCTCGTCTCAGCCCGCCGCCGTGGTGTCCAGCACGACGACGTCCGTCGGCTGCAGGGTGAGCACAGCTCCTCGCGCATGTCGCGCGCCGGTGAGCAGGTCCGTGCCGTCCTCGTGCAGGGCGATCCCGACCGGATCCGGGCCGTGGTGCAGCAGGAACTCGAGCCGCCGGCCGTCGGGCGCGATCCGCACCGCGTGCTCGAGGCCCGCGACGTCCGCATACGGTCCGGTCAGGCCGTGACGATCGAGCGCCCGTCGCACGATCGCGCTGAGCCCGGACTGCGCGAGCTGCGTGCCGATATACCAGACCCGGCCGTCCTCGCCGTGCTCCCCGGTGACAGTGCGCCGGGTCACGGCGGCCTCGCCCGCGTAGAAGTCCTCGCCGTAGCGGGCGACGACCTCGGCGTCCTCGGCGACGAGCACCTCGAAGAGCATGCTTGCGTCGCACTCCGCCTCGGCCAGTGACACGGATCCCTCCGAGAACCGCACCGGGTTCGCCTCGCCCGGCGGCGCGGAGTCGGTCTCGGCGACACGCACTCCCGCGAGCGCGCGCAGCGGGCCTGGCGCGTGCAGGAGGAATCGCCGGTCGTCCTCGTCCACGCGCCCGGACAGGTAGCCGGTGAGCACGGTGCCGCCGCGGCGCGCCACGGCATCGAGCCGCTCCGCGATGTCGTCGGCGATCAGGTGCAGCAGCGGCGCCGCGACCACGTCGTAGCCGCTCAGGTCGGCGGTCACCGGCACGACGTCGAGCTGCGCCCCCGCCTCCCAGAACGCGCGTCCCCACGCCTCGATCGTGGGCAGGTAGCGCAGCAGCCGGTTCGGCCCGTCCGCCATCTCCACCGCCCACCACGAATCCCAGTCCACGATGAGCGCGCACCGCGCCGGGGTCCGCGCCCCGAGCGTCGCGGAGCCCACGCGGCCCAGCTCCGCGCCGAGCCCGGCGACCTCGCGGAACGTGCGCGTCTCGAGGCTGCCGGAGTGGTCGAGGACGGCGCCGTGCATCATCTCGCAGGCGCCGCGGGACTGCCGCATCTGGAAGAACAGCACGGAGTCCGCCCCGTGCGCCACCGCCTGCCACGACCACAACCGCATCACGCCGGGACGACGCACCGGGTTCACGTCGCGCGAGGCCGTGACCGACGGCGTCTGCTCCATGAGCCAGAACGGCGCCCCGTCCTTGATCCCCCGCAGCAGATCGTGCGCGAGCGCGCTCGCCCAGGGGGCGCGCAGGTCGCGCGGGTAGTTGTCCCAGGACGCGAAGTCGAGCACCTCGTTCCAGCGGTGGTAGTCCAGCGGCTCGTAGAAGCCCATGAAGTTCGTCGTCGCGGGCAGGTCGGAATGCTGCCGGATCGCGTCGCGCTCCTCGACGTACTGCCGGATCGCGTTGTCGGTCGAGAAGCGGTGGTAGTCGAGGGTGATGCCCTGGAACGCCGTCTTGCCGGGCCCGCCCCAGTGCTCGGTGAGCGCGCTCGGCGGCTCGATCTCGTCCCAATCGGTGAACCGGTGCGACCAGAACGTCGTGTTCCACGCCTCGTTCAGCGCCTCCAGCGTCCCGTAACGACGGCGCAGCCAGGTCCGGAACTCCGCGGCGCAGAGGTCGCAGTAGCAGCGCCCGCCGTACTCGTTTCCGATGTGCCAGGCGACGACGGACGGATGCGAGCCGTAGCGCTCCGCGAGCCTGCCGGCGACCTGCGCGGCGAGGCGGCGGTAGTCCGGCGAGCTCCAGCACGCGTTGTGCCGCTGGCCGTAGCGGTGCCGGCGGCCCTCGTGATCGGTGCGGTTCACGTCGGGATGGGCCCGCGCGATCCACGGCGGCAGCGCACCCGTGCCGGTGCCGAGGCAGATCAGTCGGCCCTCGTCGGCGACGCGCTGCACGATCGCGTCGAGCGCGGTGAAGTCGAACACGTCCTCCGCGGGCTGGGTGAGAGACCAGGTGAACACGCCCACCGTGAGCAGGGTGACACCGGCGGCATCGAAGGCGGCGTGATCGGCGTCCCACACGTCCTGGCCCCATTGCTCGGGCGAATAGTCGCCGCCGAAGGCGATGTGGTCGAGCCGTGGCAGCCGGGCGGGGAGGTCCCGCGGCCGCGGGGCGCGCCCCCGGGCCGGGGCCGGCTCGGCGGCGAGCGCCGCCTCGGCGTCCACCGCACCGGCGTGCAGCGTGGCGGTCGGGTCAGTCATGGCGGGTGAACCTCCGTGCGACGTGCGCGGTCAGCGGGCGTGAGAGCAGTGCGAGCAGGCCGGCGAGGACCCCCGCGAGCAGCAGCACCGCGAACACCGAGAACAGCAGCGCGAGCGTCGCGGCGACCAGCACGAGCGACAGGACGCCGAGCGAGTATCGCCACTGCGGCAGGATCAGCACGAGCGCGATGCGGGCGGCGTCCCGGGTGCGGAACCGGAACCCCGCGGTGAGCGGGAGCATGATCCCCATCCAGACGATGAGGACCGCCGCGACCACGAGAAGGACCGGCCGGACCATGCCGGCCCCCGGAACCGCATCGAGATGCACCAGGTTGAAGGCGAGCACGGCGAGCAGTGCGGTCGCCGGCGCCGCCCACACCAGGGTGGCGCCGAGATCCCTCCGGTAGGCGAGGGCGAACGCCCGCGCGGGCGACAGGTCGGGCGCACGCCGCCACGCCTCCACCGCCGCGATCGCGGCGACCAGGGTCGGGGCGAGCGGCAGCATCGCGAGCACGAACAGCGGCACGTTCGAGGAGTCCCGTCCGAGCACGGCGATCACGGCGATGGACGGGAGGGCGCCGAGCAGCAGCATGCCCTCCAGGACGAGCATCCGGTACAGCGCGGCGGACCCGCGCGAGAGCGGACCGGCGCCGATCTCGTCCGCCGCGACCGCTGGTGTGGGTCGGATCATCGGTGACTCCTGTCCGTGCATGTCATCTGCGGAGGATGCGACGGCCGGCCGCGCACACGGCGCGACCGGCCGTCCTGGATCACTTCGAACGGGTCAGCGCGGCGTTGATGGTGTCGAGGAGCTGATCGGATCCGAGGCTCTTGAGCTGCGCCACGTACGCGTCCCAGTCCTTGTCGATCGACTTCTGGCCGGTGATGAACCCGGCCGTGGCGGTCCTCACCGCGTCGGTGAGCTGCGTCTGCTGCAGCGAGGTCTGCTCCAGCTCCGCCTCGTTCAGACGCGCCGCCGGCGGGACCGGGAGCTGCTTCTTGCCGTCCAGCTGCTTCTGCGTCCACTCCTTGATCTCCGGCGTCATCATCGACTGGGTGAGGTCCTTCGAGGATCCGTTGGCGAGCGAGAAGACGCCGTTGCTGTAGCCGAAGTCGGCGTTGAGCTTCTTGGGGGCGCCGGGGTTGATCGAGCTCCAGCCGATGTCGGAGTTCAAGGTGCGGGTGCCGTCGGCGGCCTTGGAGTACGTCTCACCCTGCACGCCCCACAGCGCGAACTCCATGCCCTCGTCGGAGTAGTACTGCCAGTCGAGGTACTGCAGCAGCGCCTTGAAGTAGGGCTTGTTCGCGGCCTCGCTGCCGATCATGACGCCCGACGTGAAGCGTCCGGACGCGATGTTGGATCCGGCGGGACCGGCCGGCACGTTCAGCAGGCGGATCTTGACGTCGCCCTTGCCGGCGCTCGCGAGCTTGGCGCGGTAGTCGGAGAGCGCCTGCGTGTTGCCGGAGATGGCGGCGCTCTGCCCGGAGATGAATTTCTGCACGGCCTGGTCGTCGCTCTGCGTGATCTCCGGGTCCAGGCCGCCGCTGGAGACGAGTCCCGCCGCGTACGTCATCAGCTTCTTGTACTGCGGGCTGGCGCCGGTGAACACGTACTTCTTGGCCTTCGCATCCCACTGGGTGTTCGCATAGGTCCAGCCCGCGAGGGTGCCGTAGTTCGGCGACATCACGCTGAGCAGCGATCCGAGCGGGGTCTGGTCGGTCCAGCGATCGCTCATCCCGTACGCGATCTGCGGGTTCGCCTTCTTCACGGCGACGAGATCCTTCGCGAAGTCGTCCCAGGTCTTCGGATCCTCGGTGATGCCGGCCTTGGCCCACATGTCCTCGTTGATCATGACCGAGTACTGCACGTCCGGCACCTCACGCAGACCCGGCAAGACGTAGATCTTGCCGTCGTCCTGCTTGTGGGTGTCGAGCTCGGCCTGCAGTCCCCAGTCCTTGATCTTCTTCTCGAAGTTGGGCATGTACTGGAAGTAGTCCGAGACGGGCAGGATCGCGCCGCCCGAGACGTACTGCGTCTCGGTGCCGGCGTACGTGACCGAGATGATGTCGGTCGCCTCTCCGCCCCCGATGAGCAGCGCCTTCTTCTTGTCGTAGTCGGCGAGCGGGATGTCGGTGCGGGTGAAGGAGACGTTCTGCTTCTTCTTGAGGTTCTGGAACACCGACCAGTCGTCCTTGACGGGGTAGTTCGGATGGTCGCGGTACATCAGCGAGAAGGTCTGCGGCTTCGTGGCCTTGAACGTGGTGCCGGCCTTGTAGTCGGTCATGGCGCCGACCGATTGGGCGGCGTCGATCGTGACGCCGTCTGCGGAGGACGTCTTCGCGGACGGGTCGCCGCCGGAGCAGGCGGTCAGTGCGAGCGCAGCGACGGCGACGCCGGCCACGGCCGCCAGGCGGATGCGGGTGAAGGACATGAGGTTTCTCTCTTTCGGGGGAACGTCGTCGTTCGACGGGCGAGGGATGGTGGCGATCAGCCCTTGACGGAGCCGAGCATCACGCCGGAGACGAAGTAGCGCTGGATGAACGGGTAGAGGCAGATGATGGGCAGCACGGTGAGGAGCATGGTGACCGACTGGATGTTCGCGGAGATCTGCACCGCATCCGCGGCGCCTCCGGGGTCCTGGGTGCCTGTCGCGGCCGCGATCAGGTTGCGCAGGTACACGGTGACCGGGAACAGCGACTTGTTGTCGAGGTAGAGGAAGGCGCCGAACCACGAGTTCCACTGCGCGACCGCGTAGAAGAGGGTCATGGTGGCGAGGACCGCCTTGGACAGCGGCAGCACGATCCGGAAGAAGATCCCGTAGGTGGACAGTCCGTCGATCGCGGCGGCCTCCTCCAGCTCGGCGGGAAAGTTCTCGAAGAACGACTTCATCACCAGCAGGTTGAACACGCTCAGCGCGCCCGGCACGACGACGGCCCAGATCGAGTTGCGCCAGCCCAGGAAGCTGGCCACCAGGATGTAGTTCGGGATCAGTCCGCCGCCGAAGAACATCGTGAACACCGCGATCCCGACGAAGAAGCCCCTGCCCTTGAGGTGCGTGCGGCTGAGCGCGTAGGCGTAGGTGGTGGTCAGCGCCATCGAGATGATCGTGCCGACGACCGTGTAGAGCACCGTGTTGCCGTAGTTCTTCCAGAACATGCCGTCACCGAGCACGACGGCGAAGGTGTCGACGTTGAACCCCATCGGGATCAGGTTGACCTTGCCTGCGGCGATGTACCCCTCCGAGGAGAAGGCCTTGGCGACGAGGTTCAGGAACGGATACAGCGTCACGACGCAGATCAGCAGCAGCACGATCGCGTTGACGACGCGGAAGACGCGGTACCCCCACGACTCCCGGATGACGCCGGTCTCGGACCGGACCCTGGCGATGTCCGGCTTCGCGGGAAGAGCTTCGGTCACCATAGCGAGGTACCCACCAATCGACGGGAGATGGAGTTCGCGCCCAGCACGAGGACGAGGCCGATGACGGCCTCGAACAGGCCGATCGCGGCGGCGTAGGAGAACTGCGCCGACTGGATGCCCACCCGGTACAGGTAGGTCGAGATGACGTCGGCCGTGGAGTAGATGAGCGGATTCTGCAGCAGCAGGACCTTCTCGAACCCGACGGCCATGAAGGATCCGATGTTCAGGATCAGCAGCACCATCATGGTGGGACGGATGCCGGGCAGCGTGATGTGCCAGGTCTGCTGCCACCGGTTCGCGCCGTCGATGCGGGCGGCCTCGTACAGCTGGTCGTCGATCGTCGTGAGCGCGGCGAGGTACAGGATCGTGCCCCAGCCGACCGTCTGCCAGACCTCGCTGGAGACGTAGACGGAGCGGAACCACTCCGGCCGCTGCATGAACGGCACGGCCGTCCCGCCGAACGCCTCGACGATCTGGTTGATCGTGCCGGTCAGCGAGGTGAGCTGCAGGACGAGGCCTGCCACGATCACGACCGACATGAAGTGCGGGAGGTACGAGATCGTCTGCACGATGCGCTTGAACCTGCTGGAGCGCAGTTCGTTGAGCATCAGCGCGAGCACGATCGGCAGGGGGAAGCAGATGATCAGCGTGAGGCCGCCGAGGAGGACCGTGTTCCCGAAGACGGTCCAGAACTGCCCGTTGGTGATGAACATCTGGAAGTAGGTGAAGCCCACCCACTCGTCGCCCAGGATGGATCCACCGGGCCGGAACCGGCGGAACGCGATCACGTTGCCGATCATCGGGATGTAGCGGAACACCAGCAGGAACAGCACCGGCAGGACCAGGAAGGAGTACAGCCGCCAGTCGCGGGCGAGCGCCCGACGCCAGGTCACCCTGCCGGCACTCGTCCGGGTCGCGGCTGCGCGGCGCCTGCGCCCCGTGGCCGCCGTGACGATGGCTCTGGTCTCGCTCATCGCGCGCTCCTTCCCGCGAGCAGTGCCTGGACCGTGGCCGTGCTGAGAAGCGTGCGCGCGGAGCCGACCGTGCGCGCCGGCCCGGTCAGTTCGAGCGGGACGACTGCGTGCACGTCGGCGCTCGAACGCGCCACGCGCAGCTCGACCGCCCCTGGCTCGACGATCATCTCGCCGCCGATCCCGGCGAACGAGGTGAGGTCGGCGTGCGCCGCGAACTCGACCCGCGCGGTCTCGCCCGGGGCCAGCGACACGCGCTGGAAGCCGATGAGGCGCGACTCCGGCCGGGTGACCTGGGCGACCTCGTCATGCAGGTAGAGCTGCACGACGTCGTCGATCGCGCCCTCCTCGTCGTTGGCGAGATCGACGGTGATCCTGACCTCGCCATCCACCGCCCATTCGGTGCCGGAGACCTCGACCCGGCCCCAGGACAGCGCGCCGTAGGACAGTCCGTGCCCGAACGGGTACAGCGGCGTCGGGTCGATGTTGGACGGTGCGTCGGCGCGGCCGAGCGGCGGGGCCAGATAGCCCGCCGGCTGAGAGCCGGGATGCCGCGGGATGCCGATGGGGAGGTGACCGGACGGGTTGACCGTTCCGGTGAGCACCTCGGCGATGGCCTGACCGCCTCGTTGACCGGGGAAGAAGGCCTGGACCACGGCCGCGGCCCGGCCGGCGAAGGCGCCCAGCGCATACGGTCGGCCGGACAGCACGAGGATCACCGTGGGGGTGCCGGTCGCGAGCACGGCCTCGATGAGATCGTGCTGCTCTCCGGGCAGACGCAGGTCGGCCGCGTCGCAGCCTTCGCCCGATGTGCCGCGCCCGAAGAGGCCGGCCCGGTCGCCGACCGCGACGACCGCCACGTCGGCGACCGCGGCCGCGGCGACCGCTGCGGCGAAGCCCTCCCGCCCCGGCCGCATGACGTCGCAGCCGGCCGCGTACGCGATCGCACCGGGGTGCTCCGCCTGCAGCGCCGAGAGCACGGAGGGGATGTCGATCCCGATCTCGTGCTCCGGGTGGTGCACGCCGACGTGCAACGGGAAGGAGTAGCAGCCCAGCATCGCCAGCGGGTCGTCCGCGACGGGGCCGACGAGCGCGAGCCGCGCGCCAGGGCGGAGCGGCAGGATCCCCGTGGGGTTGTCGGCGAGCACGATGCTCTCGCGTGCCAGGCTGAGCGCGGTCTCGCGCTGCGCGGCCGTGTCGAACTCGAGGGCGGTGGGCGCTTCCGGCTCCCAGTCCGCGTCGAGAAGGCCCAGCTCGGCCTTCTGGCTGAGCACGCGCTCCGCGGCGCGGTCGACGAGCGCCTCATCGACCGCCCCGGAGCGCACGGCCTCGCGCAGCGGCGCGCCGAAGGCGGACACCGACGGCAGCTCGACGTCGATGCCTGCGGCGAGCGCGAGCCCGGCCGCCTGGCCATCGGTCCCGGCGACGCGGTGCAGAGTGCGCAGGAACGCCACGGCGAAGTAGTCGGCCACCACGACGCCCTCGAAGCCCCAGTCGTCGCGGAGCAGTCCGGTGAGCCGGCCGGCGTCGGCCGCCGCCGGCACCCCGTCCACTTCGGCGTAGGAGTTCATGACCGAACGCGCGCCGCCCTCTCGCAGCGCGGTCAGGAAGGGCGGGTGGAAGACGTCGGCCATCTCGCGGGGGCCTGCCGAGACCGGGGCGTGGTTGCGGGCGCCCCGTGAGGCGGAGTAGCCCGCGAAGTGCTTGAGCGTCGCGACGGCGCCGGCGGACTCCATACCGCGCACGTAGGCCGCGCCGATCGCGCCGACGAGATAGGGATCCTCCCCGATCGTCTCCTCCACGCGCCCCCAGCGGCTGTCCCGCACGACGTCGAGCACCGGGGCGAGCCCCTGGTGCACGCCGGCAGCGCGCAGCGAGGCGCCGATCTGCGCCCCCATCTCCTGCACAAGGACCGGGTCGAACGCGGCGCCCCACGAGAGCGGCACCGGGTAGGCCGTGGCGCGCCAGGCGGCGAAGCCGGCGAGGCACTCCTCGTGCACCTGGGCCGGGATGCCGAAGCGGTTCGCCGCCATGATCCGGCGCTGCGCTCTCGCGACCGACTGGGCGCCCAGGACGGGATCCACGGGGCGGGTGCCGTAGGGACGGACGAGCTGGCCGAGTCCGTCGACGATGGCGTCGTCGAATGAGGGCGCGGCGTCGTTCATGTCGTCCTGGAAGGGGGCGACGTCACCGCCGGAGGCGTCGGCGCCGACCCAGAGGCCGACGAGCTGGCTCGTCTTCTCCTCCAGGCTCATCGCGGTGACCAGAGCACGGGCCCGGTCGGACGCGGAGAGCGCCTCGTCGTGCCAGGCGCCGCTCAGCCGCGCCGAAGAGGTGTCAGTCATGTGGCTCACTTCATTGTGCTTTCCGACCATCGAGCTTTCGAAACTCTCGGATCCGATATCGAAAGAACTGCTGCAACTCACAGTAAATACGTATTAGACCGATGTCAACAGTCTCCGTGAGTTCATTTCTGCGGGGAGACGGGCGCCGGTGCGATAGTCTGTCCGATACTTTCGCGTGCGCCTGTCGTTCGTGGCGACCATCGGAGGAGGGCCCGTGAGCAAGAACCGCACCACGATCGCGCAGATCGCGGCCGAGGTGGGCGTCTCCGTCCCGACCGTGTCGAAGGTGCTCAACGGCCGCGCCGACGTGGCCGAGGCCACCCGGCTGCGCGTCGAGGCCGCACTGACCGCCCACGAGTACCGCAAGCCCTCTGCCGCGCGGACGACCGGGGCGAACGCCTCCCGGCCCCGGCTGCTGGATCTGGTGTTCCACGAGGCGCAGAACCTCTGGGCGCAGGAGATCATCACCGGGGTGGAACGCACGGCGGGAGCGGCACGCGTGGGCGTGGTGCTCTCCGAACTCGGCGGTTCGCACCGCCCGACCCAGGAGTGGATGGACGACGTCTCGGCACGCCGGCCCCTGGGCGTGCTGCTCGTGCTCTCGGATCTCGACGACGTGCAGCGGCACCAGTTCAGCTCGCGCGCGGTCCCCTATGTGGTGCTCGACACCCAGGGCACTCCGCCCGCCGACGTGCCCACCGTCGGCTCGAACAACTGGCATGGCGGATTCATCGCCACCCGGCACCTGCTCGAACTCGGCCACACCCGCATCGGCGTCGTGATGGGACCGTCCGACGTGCTGTGCTCCCGCGCGCGGGTCGACGGCTACCGCAGCGCCCACGACCAGGCCGGGATCGCATCGGATCCCGGCCTGGTGCGCTGGGGCCCGTTCGAGGCTCCCAGCGGCTATCGCCACGCTCTCGAGCTGCTCTCCCGCCCCGACCGGCCGACCGCGATCTTCGCCGGATCCGACTACGTCGCGCTCGGCGTCGCGCGCGCGGCGCGCGAGCTCGGTCTGCGCATCCCCGAGGATCTCTCCCTCGTCGGCTACGACAACCTTCCGATCACCGAGTGGCTGAACCCGCCGCTGACGACGGTGGACCAGCCGCTGCGGGAGATGGGCAGCCTCGCGGCGCAGATGCTCATCACCCTCGCGGAGGGCGGATCCCCCGCCTCCACGCGCGTCGATCTGATGACCGAGCTCGTCGTGCGCGATTCCACCGCGCGCCCCGCCACCGTCTGAACCGCGATCATCCAGGAGCGACCATGCGACACACCCTGCCCACCGCCCCGCCCGAGCAGCACGGCCTGGACCCCGAATCCGCGCACCGCACGATCGCAGAGCTCGAGCGGGCCGGGCTGGACCCGCACGCGCTCGTGATCGCGCGGCACGGTCACGTGCTGTCCCGCACCGCGTGGGAGCCGTGGTCCGCCGACGGGGCCGCGCTGGTGTACTCGGTGTCGAAGACCTTCACGGCGATCGCGATCGGGCTGCTCGAGGCCGACGGTCGCATCGACCTCCATGCGGGTGTGGATCGCTATCTCGCCCTGCCCAATCCGCACGGCATCACGGTCGCGCACCTGCTCACGATGAACACCGGACACAGCCGCACTCAGACGCTGACGCTGCCCTTCGACGTCCGCGCCCTGCTCACCATCGCTCCGGAACACACGCCGGGGACGCACTTCGCCTACAACTCCCCCGCGACGTTCGCGCTCTCCGCGATCGTCACGGCGGTGAGCGGTCTCTCCCTCACCGCGCTGCTGCAGGATCGGCTGTTCACGCCGCTCGGCATCGGACCGCGCTGGTGGGCGCGGCATGAAGGCCTCGATCAGGGATTCTCGGGGCTGCATCTCACCGTCGACGACCTCGCCCGGATCGGGATCGCCCTCGCGGACGGCGGCCGCTTCCAGGGGCGTCAGGTCATCCCCGCCGCCTTCGTCCACGAGGCGACCCGCGCCTGGTCCGACACCCGCGAGCCGGACCAGGACCCCGACGGCGACTGGGCTCTGGGGTACGGATATCAGCTGTGGCGCAGCAGGCACGGCTTCCGGCTCGACGGCGCGTACGGCCAGTTCGCCCTGGTGATCCCCGAGCGCGGCATCGTGATCGCCTACCAGGGCGCGACGGACCGCACCCAGGAGACTCTCTCGACGCTCTGGCGGCTGGTCGAGTCGTTCGCCGATGTCCCGGTGACCGCGGAGCACCGGGATCCGGAGCCGCACGAGCACGAGCGGGACTCCTGGGAAGCCCGTGCGCTGCTCCTCCCGGCGCCGGAGGCCGTGCCGGATGCGACCGACTGGTCGCTCGAGGATGCCGGCGACGGAGGCTGGGAGCTCGGGATCCCGGGCAGCGACCGTCTGGTCCGCGTCGAGCAGGGCCGGTGGCGGCGCGACGTGCTCCCTCTGGGCGACGGGGTGCTGTCGATCGCGGTCCGCGGCGAGCGCTCCACGGAGGGCGAGGCGCTGGTCCACGTCGTGATCCCCACGTCGCCGCACCGGATGATCCTCCGCCGCGACTCCGCCGGCCTGCATCCGGCCTGGCACACCACGCCGCTCTGGCATCCGACGGTCGGAACCCTCGTCGTGCCCGACGAGGTGGCGCGTCCTGCGGCGCCACCTCGCGGATCCGTCTGAGCAGGGCTCACCCGGCGAGCACCACCGCGTCCGCCTGTGCGTGCAGGCTCAGCTCGGCCGCCGCGAAGGCGTGCTCCTGGGTCATCGCCGTCTCGGTGCGGTCGAGGCAGTCGCGGATGAGCTGCCCGAAGAACGGGAAGCCGGTGCGTCCGTTCGCATCGAACCGGTACTGCCCCTGCTGGTTCACGAGCAGCACCTGGCCGCCGCCGTTGTCAGTGCCGATGTCGATGTACTTGCGCAGCTCGATGTAGCCGTCGGTGCCGAGGATGAGGGTGCGCCCGTCGCCGAACACGCCCAGCCCGTCGGGCGTGAACCAGTCGACGCGCACGTATCCCGAGGTGCCGTTGTCCAGGATGACGTGGGCGTCGCCGAAGTCCTGCAGACCCGGCGTCTCCGGGTGCGCGTAGTTGGCGACCGCCGAGCTCGCCGGCCTCCCGCCGGTCGCGCCGGTGAAGTACAGCATCTGCTCGAAGTTGTGACTGCCGATGTCGCAGAGGATCCCGCCGTACTGCGCCGGATCGTAGAACCAGTCCGGGCGCCCGGATCCGACGCGGTGCGGGCCGAAGCAGACCACCTGCAGCACCCGGCCGATCGCGTCCTGATCGATCAGCTGGCCGGCGAGGATGGCCGACTCGGTGTGCACCCGCTCCCCGTAGTAGACCGCGTACTTGCGGCCCGTGCGCGCGGTGGCCTCGCGAGCGGCGGCGAGCTGCTCGAAGGTGGTCAGGGGCGCCTTGTCCACGAACGCATCCTTGCCCGCCTCGATCGCGCGCAGGCCGATGCCGGCCCGCTCGGAGGCGATGGCCGCCGTCGCCACGAGCCGGATCTCCGGATCGTCCAGCACCTCCTGCTCCGACGCGGCGACGCGGGCGCCGGGATAGCGCTGGGCGAACTCGGCGGCGCGCTGGGGATTCCGGTCGTAGACGAGCCGGACCGTCGCGCCGGCGCCGATCAGGCCGTCGGTCATGCCGAAGATGTGCCCGTGATCGAGCCCCACCGCGGCGAAGGAGAACTCGCCAGGCTGCACGACGGGCGTCGGCAGCGGGGCGAACGTGAACAGGGAGTCGGTCATCGGGGATCCTCTTCTGCTGTCTCTGTGGTGTCGTACGTGCGGATCCGCCCGCACATGCCGAACAGGCGCTCACCCTCACCCGGTGCCGCCTCGTGCACCCGGGCCTCGCCGAGATGGGTGGCGGCGCCGCGCGCGATCGCGTCGACCAGGGCCGCGCTGCGCTCGGCCTGCGCCAGCGGTCCCTCCCGCACGATGTCGGCCCAGGCCGCCGCGCGCTCGCGCACGAGTGCGGCCGCGTCGGCGTAGAATCGCTCCAGCGGGCCGCGGTCGCCGGCCTGCACCGCGTCGCGCAGCTGCCCGAACCCGGCCACGGCCAGATCGCGTCGTCGTGCCGCGCGGTCGGCTCGGCCCTGCTCGGCGCCGAGCGACGCCGCCGCCGCGTACGCCGCGGGGTCGGCCACGACCTCGGCGGGGAACGTCATCACGGCGTCGCCGGCCTCGGGCAGGCCCGCATTGCTCATCAGCACCATGACCTGCAGTCCGCCGCGATTGACGGCACGGTGGATCGTGCCAGGGGTGAACCAGACGACGGATCCGGCGTGCAGCGCGGTCTCGCGGAAGCCGTCGGCGTCGATCGTCTGCAGGGCGCCATCGCCCGCCACCACGAGATAGGCCTCGGTGGATGCCAGGTGCATGTGCGGACTGCCGCCGCACATGCCGTCCGGCGCCTGCCCGGAGTAGATGTCGAGGTGCGAGAGCGAGGTGCCGCCGGGAAAGGTCGAGCTCGTCATGACGCCACCGGCGCCAGGATCGAGCCCTGCTTCTCGAAGAAGCGCGGCGCGTGCGCGACGAGGTAGCCGGACCGGTAATAGGGATCGTCCGCGGCGAGCGGCAGCGAGACGAACGAGCGCTCGATCCCGGCCTGGTACACCGCCGTCACGACCTCCACCGCGTTGCGGCCGTCCTGGCCGCTGGAGACCGGAGCGCGACCTTCCAGGATCGCATCCAGCACGTCCCTGACCTGCCCCTGATGTCCATGATGCGCCAGCGGCGTCCTGGCCGCGGCGAACTCCTCGATCCGCGCCACCAACTCACCGTCACCGCCCTTCTCGGGGAATCCGGTCGAGCCAGAGCGCTCGGCGCGCACGGCCCAGGACTGGGACACCCGAGCCTTCGCGCCCTGGATCACGATCTCCTGCTCCTCGCCATGATGCACCACCGAACTGGTCAGCTGGGCAAGGCCCCGCTCGTACCGCAGCACCGCCACCGACAGGTCCTCGACCTCGCTGTTCTCGTGCTGAGTGTTCGCGAGCATCGCCGTGATCTCCTGAGGCCGGCCGAGCAGCCAGAGCAGCAGGTCGATGTGATGGATGGCATGGTTCAGGGTGCAGCCGCCGCCCTCCTTCTCCCAGGTGCCGCGCCACCACAGGTCGTAGTACGGCAGGCCGCGCCACCATGCCGAGTCGACGCGCACGTGCGAGATCGAGCCGAGCAGCCCCGAGTCGACGACGTCCTTGAGCAGGGCGAGGTCGTCGCGGAACCGGTTCTGCGCCACGACCGACAGCAGCTTCCCCGACCGTGCCTGCGCGGCCAGCATCGCATCGCACTCCTCGAGCGAGGGCGCCATCGGCTTCTCCACGAGCACGTGCACGCCGGCGTCCAGCGCGGCGATGCTGAGCGCCGCATGCGTGCTCGGCGGCGTCGCGATGCTCACCAGGTCGAGTTGCGCCCTCGCGATCATCTCGATCGGATCGTCGTAGCCGATCGCGCCCGCGAGCGAGAACGACTCGGCCTTTTCCGCGGCCTTTCCTGGCACGACGTCGGCGAGACCCACGATCTCGCAGTCCTCGGCGAAGGCGAGATACGCGCGGATGTGCGCATCCGCGATCCCGCCCGTTCCGATGATTCCCACCCTGAGCATGCTTCCTCGCATTCTAATACGTATTACTAAGACGTATTAGATACGGTAGTCTCGGGAGACAGCCGCGTCAAGCGGATTTCTGCCAGAAAGGGGACGCATGACGGAGGACCGGTCGCACCGGCCGACGAGTCGCGACGTCGCGCGACTCGCCGGGGTCTCGCAGTCCACCGTCTCCTTCGTGCTCACCGGGCGGAACGGGATCTCCGAGGCCACCCGCGAGCGCGTCCTCGGCGCAGCGGCGCAGTTGAACTACCGGCCCAATCTGGCGGCCCGCTCGATGCGCACCCGGCGCAGCGGGCGGCTGGCGGTGCTGATGCCGATCACCGCGCTGAACGACTCCACGATCCTCGAGGGCGCCGCCTCCGCCGCCCAGGAGGCCGGATACACCCTCGAGATCGTCAGCCTGCCGCCCTCCCCCGACGAACGCGAGCAGCGCCTCACCGAACTGATCGGCTCCGGTCAGTACGAGGGCTTCCTCTCCTTCACCGCGATCAGCAGTTCTGCGCGAGCAGCCGACCCTTCCGGTCCCGTCGTGCTCTCCCTGCTCGAATTCGACGACAAGATGCACATGACCGGCGCGTTCATCGACGCCCAGCCGATCGTGGAGATGATCGAGCGGCTCGCGGCGCTGGGCCACCGCAGGTTCCTGCACATCGCGGGCCCGCCGGAGTATCCGTCCGCCATCGCGCGGC
Organism: Microbacterium sp. 22242; assembly: GCF_052045495.1. Classification (NCBI taxonomy): domain Bacteria; kingdom Bacillati; phylum Actinomycetota; class Actinomycetes; order Micrococcales; family Microbacteriaceae; genus Microbacterium; species Microbacterium sp. 22242. The sequence continues at coordinate 203,028 of NZ_JBQEOZ010000006.1, forward strand.
GCGACGCGTATGTCGCGACGATCGAGCGCCTCGGCCTGGAGTCGCTCGGCGTGCTCGGCGGCGCGTGGAGTGGAGAGGTCGGCTACAGCGTCATCGAGGATCTTCCCGAGAGCGCCGTCCCGCTGGCCGTGATCGCCGCCAACGACGTGAGCGCCACGGGCGCCATGCGTGCGGCCACCCTGCGCGGCTGGACGATGCCCGGCGATATGAGCATCACCGGCTGGGACGATCGCGGTGCGAGCGCGTTCCTGGTCCCCTCGCTCACCTCGGTCGTGCAGGACAGGGTGCGCCTCGGCGAGCATTCCATGCGGCGGCTGATCGCCGCCGTGCGCGGTGAGCCGGATCCGGAACCCGTCACGGGCTATCAGCACATCGTCTGGCGGGAGTCCGTGGCTGCGCCCGCGCCCCGCCCGCCCGACCGTTCCTCAGACGCGGCCGCCCGCGGCTGACGGCGGACTGTCGCGTTCGACGGCGGCCGGTCGCGGCGGGGCGGGCTAGGCTCGTCGAGTGCGTCTCGTCATCGCCCGCTGCGCCGTGGACTACACCGGCCGGCTCAACGCCCATCTGCCCCTCGCCACGCGCCTGCTGGTGCACAAGGGCGATGGCAGCCTGCTCGTGCACTCGGACGGCGGCAGCTACAAGCCGCTGAACTGGATGAGCCCGCCGTGCCGTCTCGAAGCCGAGCTGCCCGGCGAGGAGGAGGGCCTCGCCGGCGTCACGGAGGTGTGGCGGGTCACGCATCAGAAGACCGGCGACGCGCTGCGGGTGCAGATCTACGAGATCCTGCACGATTCCGCGCACGAGCTGGGTATCGACCCCGGCCTGCAGAAGGACGGCGTCGAGGCGGATCTGCAGCGGCTGCTCGCCGAGCAGGTCGAGCTGATCGCCGAGGGCGCGACCCTCATGCGCCGCGAGTACCCGACCGCGATCGGGCCGGTCGACCTGATGGTCCGCGACGCGGACGGCGTCGCGATCGCCGTCGAGGTGAAGCGCCGCGGCGACATCGACGGCGTCGAGCAGCTCACGCGCTACCTCGAGCTGCTCGGGCGGGACCCCCATCTCGCCCCGGTGCAGGGCGTGTTCGCCGCGCAGGAGATCAAGCCGCAGGCGCGTGTGCTCGCCGAGGACCGGGGGATCCGCTGCCTGGTCCTCGACTACGAGGGCATGAAGGGCATCGAGTCCGGCATCCCGCGGCTGTTCTGAGTCCATATTCCTTGAGAGGCATGAACATGGCCGCATCCCCCTACTCCTGTGTCCTCTGGGACGTCGACGGCACGATCGCCGACGCGTCGGCGGGGATCCTGCCTCGCCTGATCGAGGTGTTCGCCGCCTTCGGCCTGCCCGAGCCCTCCGCGGACCGGCTGGCGCTGTGGATCGGCCCGCCCATGTTCGAGTCGTTCCAGGAACTGGCCGGCCTCTCCCCCGACGACGCACAGCGCGCCGTCACGATGTACCGCGAGCTCGCGGCCCGCGACGGCTATGCGGCCTCGGTGCGGATCTATCCCGGAGTGCCGGAGGTGCTGCACGCCGTGGCAGCCGCGGGCATCCCGCAGGCCACCGCGAGCTCCAAACCGGAGAACCAGGTCGCCGCGATCCTGGAGCACTACCGGCTGACCGCTCCTTTCGCGGCCGTCGTGGGCGCCAGGGCGGACGTCCCCGGGCAGCACGACGACAAGGCGGCGGTCATCGCGCGGGCGCTGCAGGAGCTCACCGCGGCCGGTCTGGACCTCAGCCGCCCGGTGCTGATCGGCGACCGCCACCACGATGTCGAGGGCGGAGCGCGGTTCGGCATCCCGGTCATCTTCGTGGACTGGGGCTTCGGCGCCCCCGGCGAGGCGGCCGGCTCGATCGCCGAGGTGTCCGCACCGGACGACCTGCTGCGGATCCTGCTGCCGCAGGCCTGAGCGGCGGCCCGGCCGTCCGGAGGATCGCACCGAGCCGCCGCGGACCGCGAGACCGAAGTCCTCTCCCGAGACCGCGCTTCTCATCGGCGGTCTCGCGACGCAGGTTCGGTCTCGCGGTCAGAGCGGGGGGCGCGACGGCGAGCTCGGGAGCGCGACCACCGGGGCAAAGAGAACTCCCCCGGTGCCGAGGCGCCGGGGGAGTCAGAAGTCCGTGTCGCTCAGAGCGGACGGATGTTCTCGGCCTGCAGGCCCTTGGGGCCCTGCGCCACATCGAACTCGACGCGCTGGTTCTCGTCGAGCGAGCGGTAACCGGACGAGGTAATGGCGGAGTAGTGCGCGAACACGTCAGCCCCACCGTCATCGGGGGAGATGAAGCCGAAGCCCTTCTCCGAGTTGAACCACTTAACCGTGCCCTGAGTCATGTACTGCCTTCTTGCTTGGGCTTACGTCCACGCAGACGCGTAGACGAACCCCACGCTATCTGAAAGCAGCCGTTTCGCAACACCTCGCGTGACATGGTGACACAAACGTTGCATGACACGACTCGACATTCGGAGCTCGGGACGGGCCGATCCGGTAGGAACGGACGGCGCTCAGCCCGTGAGAAATGGTGCGGGCCCCCACCGCGGGGGGAGCGATGGGGGCCCAAGGACGACCGGAGGGTGCGTCTGAAATCAGTGTAACCCACGATCCTGAGATTTGTCCCCCAATTGGGGGACAAGTCCGCAAAAGTTTGTCCCCCAAAAGGGGGACAAATCGGGACCCCGGGCGTATCATCGCAGTACATCGGAATACTGGGGGAGGAAGCGGCCCCCTCGGGGGATCCATTGGGGACTGGATGCGCCGAGGGGGCCAATGCACGCACGGCCGCCGGTCTGGGGAAACCTTCCGCCCTCGCTGGGGACTCGGGCGGCAGCGGCCGTCATGACGTGCGCGCCTCAACCCTAAGCGAGGGCGAGGACGATGTCCAGAGCGTCCGGCGCGTCAGCGGCAGACGCGGTCACGCCCGCGCGGCACGCCACTCCTCGGCGAGCAGCGCGTAGGCCATGCCGTCCATCCACTCGCCGTTGCGATGCAGGGCCGTGGCCCGGCTGTGCTCTTCCCGCCGCATCCCGAGGCGCTCCATCATGCGCCAGGACGGCTCGTTCGCCGCGAAACAGCCGGCGCTCACCCTGCGCAGCCCGAGCTGCTCGAAGCAGATGGCGATCACGGCCCGCACCGCCTCGGTCGCGTAGCCGCGGCCGTGGTGGGCCGGATCCATCACCCAGCCGAGCTCGGCCTGCACCCGCTCCGCCTGCGCACGCACCTCTGCCTGGGACCAGGCGTCCTCGATGCGCAGCATCAGATCGCCGATGACGTCACCCGCCGCGGACTCCACGATCAGCGAGATCCGCAGCCGGTCGGGGTCGGTGAAGTACGCGCGGAAGGTCTCGGGATCGCCGGGCGCGGCGCCGAGCCAGCGGTTCACGTCCTCGATCCGGCGGTATCGCCACACCGCATCGGCGTCCGCCGGTGTCGCGCGACGCACCGTGAGGCGCTCGGTGCGCAGCGGCCAGTCGATCCGTTCCAGGAGGTCGGGGGAGTGGGTCACTCGTCCAGCGTAGGGACCGGATCCGACATCCGCGCCGTGCGCACCGCGACCAGCCCGTCGACGGCCGCGAGCAGCCGCTCGGCGCCGGGCCGATCCGGGGTCGATCTGGCGTGCACCAGCACGTTCATCGCGGCGAGCACGAGCGAGACCGCGCTGACGGCCTGATCGTGGTCCGCCGCGCGCTGCTCGGCGAGGTCGATGAACTGCTCCCGCACGGATCCCATCCACTGCGAGAACGCCGGCAGCAGCTCGGGCCGCTTCATGAGCAGCTCCTTGATCCGGTGCCGGTCCATGCCGTCGTCCATCGAGGATCCGACCAGCTCGCACAGCGCCGGCACGATCTCGCCCTGCGCCACCAGGAACCCGTCGATCACGTCAGGGGCGACGCCGTGCTCCGGAAGGTTCAGGGCCGCCGCTGCCTTGGACGGGAAGTAGTTGAAGAAGGTCCGCGGCGAGACGTCCACCGCCTGGCAGATCTGCTCGATCGTGGTGCCGTCGAGTCCCTGCTCCTCCACGAGCCGCAGGGCGGCCTCGTGCAGGGCCTGCCGGGTCTGCAGCTTCTTGCGCTCGCGCCGGCCCTCGCCGACGGTCTCGCGGATGGGCTCGGGAACGCTGTCGTCGATGCTCATGATGTGCTCCTCACAGGGTCTGTGCGGAGGCCGGGGCGGGAGATGCCCGCCCCGGCCCGCCGCTCAGGCCTGCTGCGTCCTGATGGTTCCGGTCTCGCTGACGCCCGCGTCGTCGGCCCGCTCCTGCAGAGCGGAGCGCGTGCGCAGGGGCGGAGCCTTGAAGAACAGGCTGAGCACGAACGCGAGCATGAGCACCCCGAAGCCGACCCAGTAGATGAGGTCGATCGCCTTGGTGAAGCCGACCATGAAGGGCTTGGTGAGCGCCGGATCCGCGCCGTTCAGGAACGACGTGTCGCTCACCGAGCTGCTCGAGCCGCTCGACGCCTTGGACGACGCCTTGTCGAGCTGCTTGGTGATGTCGGGCACGAGCTTGTCGACCCAGTAGCCGCGCTGGTCGGCGTTCGACCAGTCCACGCTCACCGCGCCGTTCACCACCGTCGCGTGCGCCTTGCCCGCGACGGCCTCGAGCGCGGCCTGCTCGGCGCCGGGAGTCGCCGCCGCCACCTGCGCGTCGATCACGCTCTGTGCGGCCGCTGCCGGGACCTGTCCTGCGGCGACCGCCTGCTCGACGCCGGCGGTCACCTTCTCGGTCACGGCCTTGTCGGCGGCGGCCTTCGCGGCGGCGGTGCCCTTGTCGAGTCCCGACTGGATGTTCGCCTGCAGCGGTCCCGTGATCGGGCTCCACAGCTGCTTCATGACGGCCTTGTTCTGCTCCTTGCCCGCGACCGCGGGATCCAGTGCGGCATTCAGCGCGGTGGTCAGGGTCGGCTTGTCGGCCATGCTGTGCGTGATGTTCAGCGGCAGCAGCGTGAACAGGATCGAGAGCATGATCGCGGTGCCCAGCGTTCCGCCGATCTGGCGGAAGAAGGTCGCGGCACTCGTCGCGACGCCCATGTCGGGCGCTGCGACCGAGTTCTGGCTCGCCATGGTCAGCGACTGCATGAGCTGGCCGAGGCCGAGGCCGACCACGAACATGCCGATCATCATGTACCAGACCGGGGTGGCGGACGACACGAACGTGAGCAGCAGGAAGCCGAGCGCCGTGGTCAGCGTGCCGGTGCGCGGGAAGATGCCGTACTTGCCGGTGCGCGACGTGAGCTGGCCCGCCGTCATCGACGAGGTCATCAGGCCGACGACCATCGGCAGCATCGCGAGCCCCGACTCGGTGGGCGTGAGCCCGGCGACGATCTGCATGTACAGCGGGATCGTCATCATGGCGCCGAACATGCCGAAGCCGACGAGCACGCCGATGACGGTCGCCATCGAGAACGTGTTCGAGTGGAACAGCCGGATCGGGATGATCGCGTCGTCCTTCATCGCGATCTCGATCAGCACGAAGGCGAGCACGCCGAGGCCGCCGATGACGTAGCAGGTGATCGCAGCGGCCGAGGCCCAGCCCCACTCGCGGCCCTGCTCGGCGACGAGCAGCAGGGGGACCAGGGCGACGATCACGGCCGTCGCACCCCACCAGTCGATCCGCGGGTTCTTGTGCTTGCCGACCTTCGGCAGGTGCAGGAACGCGATCACCATGCCGAGCGCGACGATCCCGACCGGCAGGTTGATCAGGAAGACCCAGCGCCAGCCGGAGATCCACAGGATCTCGTTCGCGCCGGCGAACAGGCCGCCGACCAGCGGGCCGATCAGCGAGGAGATGCCGAAGACCGCGAAGAAGTAGCCCTGGTACCTGGCGCGCTCGCGCGGGGCGAGGATGTCCGCCATGATCGCGAGCGGCAGCGACATCAGCGCGCCGGCGCCGATGCCCTGGACGGCGCGGAATCCGGCGAGCATCAGCATCGACGTGGAGAACGTCGACAGCAGGGATCCGAGGATGAACACCGAGATGCCGAAGATGAACAGCGGGCGGCGGCCGAAGATGTCGGAGAGCTTGCCGTAGATCGGCACGGAGATCGTCGACGTGATCAGGTAGGCCGTGGTGACCCAGGCCTGCTGGTCGAGGCCGTGCAGGTCGTCGCCGATCGTGCGGATCGCGGTGCCGACGATGGTCTGGTCGAGCGAGGACAGGAACATGCCGGCCATGAGGCCGTAGATGACGAGCAGGATCTGCCTGTGCGTCATGATCGGGGCGGACTGCTTGCGCTCCGCGCGCGTGGCCCCTGCTGTGGTGGTTGCGGTGGACATGACGGCCCTTCGGGTGGTTCTGGACGCCCCGCTCGTCATCGACACCCGTCGGATCCGAGCGCCGACGTTGGCGGCAAGAATGTTGCAGCCCTGCAAGATTACACGAAAGGAAAGGTTGCGCAAACGCAGTTTTGCTATGAGGTGCCTGAGTCCGTGCACCCGGGCATGTTCCGTGTACTGTGTCGGTATCCACACGGGTGCCCTCGCAAGGGCTGAGATCGGGCTGACGCGGCTCGTACCGTTCGAACCTGTCCGGGTCATGCCGGCGAAGGAAGTAGGAGCCCTCATGGGATCTCGCGATTCTGCGCGCACGCTCGCGCATCTGCACGACTCCGCGCACGACCTGCACGTGCCCGTCACCCGGATCGCCCTCGATGCGTCCCCCGACGGGACGGAGAACGCGCCGGTGACGGTCTACCGCACCGAGGGGCCGGGGAGCGATCCGGTCGTCGGCCTGCCCGCGCTGCGCGAGGGCTGGATCGCGGACCGCGACGACACCGACGCCTACCAGGGCCGGGCGCGCGACCTGCACGACGACGGCCGCTCCGCGATCCGCCGTGGCGCCGCCTCCGCCGAGTGGCGCGGGGAGCAGCGACCGGTCCGGCGCGCCAGGGCCGGGCGCACGATCACGCAGATGCGGTACGCCCGCGACGGCGTGATCACGCCGGAGATGCGCTTCGTGGCACTGCGGGAGAGCTGCGATCCCGAGCTCGTGCGCGCCGAGGTCGCCGCGGGCCGGGCGATCATCCCGAACAACGTCAACCACCCCGAGTCCGAGCCGATGATCATCGGCAAGGCGTTCCTGGTCAAGATCAACGCGAACATCGGCAACTCCGCGGTGACCAGCTCGATCGCCGAGGAGGTCTCCAAGCTGCAGTGGGCGACCACCTGGGGCGCCGACACCGTGATGGACCTGTCCACGGGCGACGACATCCACACCACGCGCGAGTGGATCATCCGCAACTCGCCGGTGCCGATCGGCACCGTGCCGATCTACCAGGCGCTGGAGAAGGTCGACGGCGACGCCTCGGCGCTCACCTGGGAGATCTACCGCGACACCGTCATCGAGCAGTGCGAGCAGGGCGTCGACTACATGACCGTGCACGCCGGCGTGCTGCTGCGCTACGTGCCGCTCACCGCCGACCGCGTCACCGGCATCGTGTCCCGCGGCGGATCGATCATGGCCGGCTGGTGTCTCGCGCACCATCAGGAGAACTTCCTCTACACGCACTTCGACGAGCTGTGCGAGATCTTCGCGCAGTACGACGTCGCCTTCTCGCTGGGCGACGGGCTGCGTCCCGGTTCCATCGCCGACGCGAACGACGCCGCCCAGTTCGCCGAGCTCGACACGCTCGCCGAGCTGACGAAGCGGGCCTGGCGGTACGACGTGCAGGTCATGGTCGAAGGGCCGGGCCACGTGCCGTTCCACCTCGTGCGCGAGAACGTGGAGCGGCAGCAGGAGCTCTGCGACGGGGCGCCGTTCTACACGCTCGGCCCGCTGGTGACCGACGTCGCCCCGGGCTACGACCACATCACCTCGGCGATCGGTGCGACCGAGATCGCGCGCTACGGCACGGCGATGCTCTGCTACGTCACGCCGAAGGAGCACCTCGGCCTGCCCGACCGGGACGACGTGAAGACCGGCGTGATCACCTACAAGATCGCCGCTCACGCTGCGGACCTCGCCAAGGGTCACCCCGGCGCGCGCGACCGCGACGACGCGCTCTCGAAGGCGCGCTTCGAGTTCCGCTGGCGCGACCAGTTCGCCCTCTCGCTGGATCCGGACACCGCCGAGGCCTTCCACGACGAGACGCTTCCCGCCGAGCCGGCCAAGACCGCGCACTTCTGCTCGATGTGCGGGCCGAAGTTCTGCTCGATGCGGATCTCGCAGGACATCCGGGATCGCTTCGGCGACGGTGCGGAGCAGGAGCGCATCGCGGGCATGGCGCAGAAGTCCGCCGAGTTCGCCCAGGCCGGCGGCCAGGTCTACCTGCCCATGCCGACCGTCGGATCGCGGTAGGTCCGGATGCCGCGCAACGGCGGCGCCGCTGAGGGCGGCGCCGGGCGCATCGTCGTGGTCGGCGCCGGGATCGTCGGACTCAGCATCGCCGCCCGGCTCGCTCAGGCCGGCCGTCCGGTGGTGCTGTGCGATCCGGATCCGGCGGGCGGCGCCACGTTCGCCGCCGCCGGGATGCTGGCGCCCGTGAGCGAGTACCACTATCAGGAGGATGAGCTGCTGCCGCTGCTGCTGGCGTCCGCCGCGCGCTATCCGGACTTCGTGCGGGCGCTCGCGCCGGCCGGCGACGACGAGCGCGTCACGGGATATCGCCCCGGCGACACGCTGCTCGTCGGGATCGATCAGGGCGATCGGCGCGCGCTCGCGGATCTGCACGACGCGCACACGGCGCGGGGCCTGGCCGCCGAGCCGCTCGCCGCCAGGGACGCCCGCGCTCTGGAGCCGCTGCTCGGCCCGCGCGTCACGAGCGCGTACCGGATCCCGGGAGACCATCGGGTCGATCCGCGGACGCTCGCGGCACGGCTGCTGCGGTCGCTCGAGGAGCACGACGGCGTGCGGATCGTCCGGGAGCGGGTGGCGGCTGTGCGACGCGCGTCGGCGGATCCGGACGCGCCGGTCACCGGTGTTCGCCTCGCCGGCGGGCTGGTGCTGGACGCGGGCGAGGTCGTGCTCGCGAACGCCTTGGGCGCCGGCGCCGTGGACGGGCTGCCCGTGCGGCTCGGCGCGGCGCTGCGTCCCGTCCACGGCGACATCCTGCGGCTGCGCGTGCCGGAGCGGCTGCGGCCGTTGCTCGGCATGACCGTGCGCGCGCTGGTGCGCGGGGAGAGCGTCTATCTCGTGCCGCGGCGCGACGGCACGCTCGTGATCGGGGCGACGCAGCGCGAGGACGGGCTCGACGGCGTCTCGGCGGCGGGCGTGCACCGTCTGCTCCGGGACGCGCAGGAGGTGCTGCCCGCCGTGGCCGAGCTCGAGCTCCTCGAGGCGACCGCCCGCGCGCGGCCTGCGACCCCGGACAACGCCCCGCTCCTGGGCCGCGTGCGCGACGGCCGCGGCGGCGACGTCCCCGGCCTGATCGTGGCGACCGGATTCTTCCGTCACGGCGTGCTGCTCGCCCCGCTCGCCGCCGAGATCTGCGCGGGGCTCGTCGACGGCCGCGCCGACCCGCTCGCGCGGCCGTTCCGCCCCGACCGCTTCGCCGAGGCATCGCTCGCCTCCGTGCCGCCGGCCTCCGCTCAGCCGGCCTTCCGCTCTGTCGACCTCGAGCCTGCCGGCCTCCGCTCTGCCGACCCGGGCACCGTCCGTCGTCTCCGCTCCCGAAGGGATCCTCCGATGATCGTCCTCACCGTCAACGGCGAGCCGCACGCCGCCGCCGCGCCGCTCACGCTCGCCGACCTCGTCGCGGAGCGCACCGGCATCCGCGTCACCGCTGCAGGGACGACCGCCGACGGCGCGGCCCTCGGCATCGCCGCCGCCGTGAATGCGTCGATCGTGCCGCGCAGCGCCTGGGCCGCCGCGGAGCTCGCCGACGGCGACGCGGTCGAGATCGTCACCGCGACGCAGGGAGGCTGAGCATGGGATCGGATCTCCTCGAGATCGACGGCGTCGCGCTGTCCTCCCGGCTGATCATGGGCACGGGCGGCGCGCAGAGCCGTGCGGGCCTCGCCGCGGCCCTGGACGCGTCAGGCACCGAGCTCACCACCGTCGCGATCCGCCGCCACGACCCGTCCGCGGACGGGTCGCTGTTCCGGCTGCTCTCCGACCGGGGCATCCGGCTGCTGCCGAACACCGCCGGCTGCCTGACCGCGCGGGAGGCCGTGCTGACCGCCGAGCTGGGCCGGGAGGCGCTGGGCACGCACTGGGTGAAGCTCGAGGTGATCGCCGACGAGGACACGCTCCTCCCGCACGGAGCCGAGCTCGCCGCGGCGACCGAGCAGCTCGTGGCGCGCGGCTTCTCGGTGTTCGCGTACACGAACGACGACCCGGCGCTCGCGCGTCACCTCGAAGAGCTCGGCGCGGTCGCCGTGATGCCCCTGGGCGCGCCGATCGGCACGGGGCTGGGGATCCTCAACCCGCACAACATCGCTCTCATCGTGGAGCGCGCCACCGTGCCGGTCGTGCTCGACGCCGGCATCGGGACGGCCTCGGACGCGGCGCTCGCGATGGAGCTCGGCTGCGACGCGGTGCTGCTCGCGACGGCGGTGACCCGGGCGCAGGATCCGGTGGGCATGGCGGGCGCCTTCCGGCACGCCGTGATCGCGGGGCGGCTCGCGGCGACGTCCGGCCGGATCCCGCGGCGCACGCGGTCGCTGGCCTCGTCGCCGATGGACGGGCGGCCCGACCTGTGAGCGGGATCGCCGCGGACCCCGGGTCCCTGCCTGCGCTGGTCGCGCCGGCGGCGGCGCTGACGGACGAGGAGGCGGACCGCTACTCGCGGCACATCCTGCTTCCCCGGTTCGGCGCGACGGGCCAGCGTCGGCTGAAGAACGCCCGAGTGCTCGTGGTCGGCGCGGGCGGGCTCGGCTCGCCGGTCCTGCTGTACCTGGCCGCGGCGGGCGTCGGCACGCTCGGCATCGTCGACGACGACCGCGTCGAGCCGAGCAATCTGCAGCGCCAGATCGCGCACACCACCGCGGACGCAGGCCGGCTGAAGGCCGAGTCCGCGCGCGACGCGATCCTGGCGCTCAATCCGCTGATCCGGGTGGAGACGCACCCGTTCCGGCTGACCGCCGGCAACGCCGTCGACCTCTTCGGGCGCTATGACCTCGTCGTCGACGGCGCCGACAACTTCGCGACGCGCTACCTCGTCGCCGACGCGGCGGCGGCCGTCGGCATCCCGTGCGTGTGGGGCGCGATCCTCCGCTTCGGCGCCCAGGTCAGCGTCTTCTGGGAGCCGCACGGCCCCGGCTACCGCGACCTCTTCCCCGACGCGCCACCCGCCGGGGCTGCCCCGTCGTGCGGCGAGGCGGGCGTGCTGGGCATGCTCTGCGGTGCGGCCGGATCGGTGATGGCGGCCGAGGCCGTGAAACTGCTCACCGGGATCGGCCGGCCGCTGATCGGCCGGCTCTCGATGTTCGACCTCGCGGAGGCGCGCTGGCAGGAGCTGCGGATCGTGCGCGATCCCGCGCGCCCGGCGGGCACGGCGCCGGATCCCGATCCCGCGCTCGTCTGCGCGGCGCAGGATGAGGCACGACCGCTCAGCGCCTCGCAGCTGCGGGCGCTGCTCGCGGAGCGCTCCGCCGGACGGACGGCGTTCGCGCTCGTCGACGTGCGCGAGGCGGAGGAGTCGGCACTCGGGCAGATCCCGGGGTCGCTCTCCGCGCCGCTGAGCGGTCTCTCACCCGAGACCGTTCTCGACGGCGTGCCGCGGGACGGCCGCGTGGTGCTCTACTGCAAGGCCGGGGTGCGCGCCCGCGCCGCGGCGCGGATCCTGCGGCAGGCCGGCTACCGCGACCTGGACGTGCTCACCGGCGGCATGACGGGCTGGTCGCCGGCTACGCGGTGACCTCGACGGCGGATCCCGGCGGGGCGAGCAGACAGGCCCTGGCCGCGACGAGCTGCTCCACGCCCTCCAGCAGCCGGGCGGCGCCGGGACGCTCGCCGGCCGCCGAGCCGTCGTGCACCAGCACGCTGAACGCGGCCATGGTCAGGGCGACGGCCGAGATCGCCTCCGCGTCCTCCGTGCGCTCACGGACCAGGGCGACATACTGCTCGCGGATGCCGCCCATCCACTGCGCGAAGGCCGGCATCAGCTCCGGCCGGCGCATCACGAGCGCCTTCATGCGCTTGCGCTGCTGGGCGTCGTCCATCGACGCGCCGATCAGGTCGCACAGGGCCGGCACCAGCTCGCCCTCGGCCGCGCGGAACGCCGCAGCGGCTTCGGGCGAGACCGCCGTGTCGGGGAGGTTCAGGGCTGCCGCCGCCTTGGACGGGAAGTAGTTGAAGAAGGTGCGCGGCGACACGTCGACCGCTTCGCAGATCTGCTCGACCGTGGTGCGGTCGAGCCCGTTCTCGTCGATCAGGCTGAGCGCGGCCTCGTGCAGGGCCTGCCTGGTCTGCTGCTTCTTGCGCTCGCGCCGCCCGCAGGTCTCCGCGTGCGTGTCGGCCGCAGCCTCGTCGATGTCCGTCATCTCACTCTCCTCCAGGGCCGAGGCCGGGATCGCCCGCCCCGGCTCCGCTCAGGCCCTGTGGGTCCTGATGGTCCCGGTCTCGGTCAGTCCGGCCTTGTCCGCCTGCTCCTGCAGGGCGGAGCGGGCGCGCAGCGGCGGAACCCGGAAGAACCAGGTCAGCACGAACGCGAGCAGGATCACGCCGAAGCCGACCCAGTAGAGCACCACGACCGACTGGATGAAGCCCATCATGAACGGCTTGGTGAGGCGCGCGTCGGCGCCGGTGAGGAAGGAGGTGTCGTTGACGCCCCCGTTCGATCCGGAGCTCTCCGCGCTCTTCTCCTTCTTCGCGATCTGATCGTGCAGGGTCGGCACCAGTCTGTCGACCCAGTAGCGGCGCTGATCCTCGTCCGCCCAGTCCACCGCGACCCTGTCGCCCGCGGCAACGCCCCGGTCGAGCTGATCCTGGATGGTCTTCTGGATCGGCGTGACGATCGGGGTCCACTGCTTCTGCATGATCCCGGCGTTCTCCGCCTTGCCGGCGACGGCCGGATCCAGCGCCGCGTCCAGTCCCGCAGTCAGGGTCGCCTTGTCCGCGGAGGCGTGCAGGATGTTCGCGGGCAGCATCGAGAACAGCACCGAGAGCATGATCGCGGTGCCCAGCGTGCCGCCGATCTGGCGGAAGAAGGTGGCCGCGCTCGAGGCGACGCCCATCTCGTGCGGGTCGACCGAGTTCTGGCTCGCCAGCGTCAGCGGCTGCATGAGCTGGCCGAGACCGAGGCCGAGCACGAACATGCCGACGAAGATCTGCCACAGCGGCGTCTCGTACCGGATGAACGTGAGCGCGAGGAAGCCGACCGACGTGAACAGCGTGCCCAGCACCGGGAAGATGCGGTACCGGCCGGTGCGCGCGGTGATCTGTCCCGAGGTGAGCGACGCGATCATCAGTCCGATGATCAGCGGCAGCATCGACAGGCCCGACTGCGTCGGGTTCAGTCCGACCACGATCTGCATGTACAGCGGGATGGTCATCATGGCGCCGAACATCGCGAATCCGACCAGCACTCCGATGACCGTGGCCATCGTGAAGGTGCCGGAGCGGAACAGCTTGAGCGGGATGATCGCGTCGTCCTTCATCAGCGCCTCGATGACGACGAAGCCGACCAGACCGACGAGGCCGGTCGCGTAACAGACGATCGATGGGGCCGAGGTCCAGCCCCAGGTGCGGCCCTGCTCCGCGACGAGCAGCAGCGGGACCAGGGCCACGATCACCGCGACCGCACCCCACCAGTCGATCCGCGGGCCCTTGTGCTTGCCCACCTTGGGCAGGTGCAGGAACGTGATCACCATGAACAGGGCGAACAGGCCCAGCGGGATGTTGATCAGGAAGCACCAGCGCCAGCCGTCGATCCAGAGGATCTGCTTCGCCCCGGCGAACAGGCCACCCACGAGCGGGCCGATCACGGTCGCGATCCCGAACACCGCGAAGAAGTAGCCCTGGTACTTGGCGCGCTCGCGCGGGGCGAGGATGTCGCCCATGATCGCGAGCGGCAGCGCCATCAGCGCGCCGGCTCCGATGCCCTGGAAGGCGCGGAACGCGGCCAGCATCATCATCGACGTGGAGAACGCGGAGAGCGTGGATCCCAGGATGAAGATCACGATGCCGAGGATGAACAGCGGGCGGCGGCCGAAGATGTCGGAGAGCTTGCCGTAGATCGGCACGGCGATCGTGGACGTGATCAGGAACGCCGTCGTCACCCAGGCCTGCTGGTCGAGGCCGTGCAGGTCATCGCCGATCGTGCGGATCGCGGTGCCGAACACCGTCTGCGCGAGGGACGACAGGAACATGCCGGCCATGAGGCCGTAGATCACCAGCAGGATCTGCTTGTGCGTCATGATCGGCGCGGACGCGCGTGAGACGACCGGCTCGACGGCGTCGATCGTCTCGACGGTGTCTGTGGCGGTGGACATAGAGGTCCTTCCGTGGTCGGGGCGGAACGGCGCAGCTGCGGCCGAGGACTCCATCGATCGACACGGGCGCGGCAGGGCCGCAAATCTTGCAACCCTGCAATCTTACATGCTTGCAAGCTTTCCTGCATGCACGAATGCTCAAGAGAGCGTGGGAGGCCACCGCGGAGTTGCCTCGACAGCGGAGGAGCGCGTCGACCGGGCGCCGGTCTGTGGGTGCTGCCAGCCCGAGGCGACACGGAAAACGGCGCGCGGCGCGCACGGTATCGGCCGACCGCCGAAGAGAAACGCGAGACGCGCCGCGCGAGCGCGACGAGGGCCGTCTGGCCGCGGCCAGTCCGCGGGGCGATGAGATCGTCGTCGATCGCGTCGCCGCACTCGCGGTTGCGAGGGGAGATTCCGGCGCCCGGCGGGGTTCCCATCGCCGCCGGGCACCGGACTCGCGCGTGGGGCGCGAGGAGCCGGGCGGCGTTGTGGATGCTGGGGACTGTCCGACCGCCCGTGCGACCGCTGGGACCACGGGCGCGAGACAAAGATACCACCTGGATCTGACATCTGGTATCTGGAATTTCAATTCGATCGAGCGAGTACCCTGGATGTCAGGAGCCTTCCGATCGGAACGGCCCGAGATGGATATCGAGCTGGGGGCGTTGTGCCTATTCCCAAGGGAGACGATCTTCCCTCCCGCACACTGATCCGCGACCGGGTCTACGCGCAGATCAAGGACGCGATCCTGGACGGCACGCTGCGGCCGGGGGAGCGGCTGGACGACGCCGAGCTCCTGGAATGGCTCGGCGTATCGCGCACGCCGGTGCGCCAGGCGCTGTACGTGCTCACCGTCGAAGGGCTGGTCGAGACGTCACCGCAGTCGTACACGCGCGTCGTCATGCCGAAGCGCGAAGACGCGATGGAGTATCTGCGGGCGATCGGCGTGCTCGTCGCCGGCGTCATGGACCTCTCCCTCCCGGCCGCCGACCCCGCCGACATCGATCGCCTCATCGAGAGGATCCGGCACATTTGCGACGCGGTCCGTCGCGAAGACCTCGAGGCCACGCTCGCGGCGTCCGACGCCTACCACTCCGAGCTGCTGAAGCTGTGCCGCAACGTGCCGATGCGGCGCCTGGTCGAGCAGAGCGGGATGTCGCTGGCGTACTACGTCGTGGCGGTCTACCGCTCCCTCGCCGTCGACTGGGAGAGCGTCCTGGCCGGATACGAGAAGATCATCGCCGCCCTCGAGCACCGCAGGATCGAGGAGGCCGCCGCCGTCACCCGATCCCTCTTCGGGGTGTCCGGAGTCGGTCGTCCGATCGTGACCTGAGGCGATCCCCGGTTCCCGCTCCGCGGTTCCGACCGGATGCGCGCACCCCGCTCATTTCGGCTGCTCGCCGCAGTTCGGCGTCGGCGCGACCCCGTTCCAGCGGTCCAGCGTCCACTGCTCGAGCTGCGGGGTGAGCGGCGAGTCGGCCGCGACGAGGGACACGTGCCCGAGCCCGGGGAAGGTGCGATAGTCGATCGGCACGCCGGCGGCGCAGCGCGCCTGCACCCACGCGTCCTGGATCGCCGGCTTCACGAGCGGATCCGCGAGACCCTGCGCCACGAGCACGGGGGCGGGGAACGGCCCGGTCGGCTCCTGCTCCTTCAGCTTCTGCCCGAACGGACCGCTGAGCAGTGCGTTCGGGAAGATCTGGTTCGGCACCTGACTGCCGCGAAGGATCGCGGCGAGACCGTCGCGGCCGTCGAAGCAGAGGTTCCCGATCCGGTCCACGGGGCCGACGGATCCGGGCGTCAGGTGCGCGGAGACGTGGAGGGACGGGAAGACCTGGTCCCAGGTCGCGGCGATGTAGGCCGACACCGTCTTGCCCGCGGTCTCCGTCTTGATCGCCTCGGCGAGCCCGTACAGGTTCGCGGCCGGTGCGAACGCGGCCACCCCCTTGACGGTGAACTCGGGGGCGTAGGAGGCCGCGATCTGCCCCGTCCAGAGCGAGCCCTGACCGCCCTGCGAGTGCCCCCAGATCACGGTGTCGGTCGACACGTGCAGCGCGGAGAAGCCGAGCACCGCTTTCGAGGCGTCCCACACGTTGCGCGCCTCGGCGTCGC
The DNA here is from genome assembly GCF_052045495.1 of Microbacterium sp. 22242. Taxonomy (NCBI): domain Bacteria; kingdom Bacillati; phylum Actinomycetota; class Actinomycetes; order Micrococcales; family Microbacteriaceae; genus Microbacterium; species Microbacterium sp. 22242. The sequence goes on from NZ_JBQEOZ010000006.1 coordinate 219,479, forward strand.
CCACGAGATAGGGGTGCGGGCCCTTCGTGCCCAGCCCGATGTAGTCGGAGGTGACCGCGACCCAGCCGTGCTTCGTCACCATGTCGACCATCGCCGTGCCCGCGCCGTCCGCGAAGGGCTCCGCGCTCAGCGAGGGAGCGCAGCCGGGGACGACGCCGGTCGTGCCGTGCGAGACCGTCAGCAGGGGGAGCGGATCCGGTCCGGGATCGGCCGGGGCGAGCACGGTGCCGCTCGACACCGCCGGCGTGCCGTCCGGGTGCGTGGTGGTGTACAGGATCCGCCACGCCTTCGCCCCGGCGGGCACGCCGACGGTGAGCGGCTCGGTGCGGATGAGCACCCCGGGCTGGGACGGCACGTGCGCGGGCGGGGAGTAGAAGGCGTCGGGCACCGGCAGCGGCGTCCCGCCCAGCAGCGAGCCGCTGCCCACCGCGGCGGCCACCGCGAGCACGAGCGCGAGGCTCACCGAGATCGTGCGCACCCAGCGCAGCCACGGCCTGCCCGTCCGGACGCGCACCGCGGGCGAGCGCCGGAGCAACGCGCGCACGACGAGCTGGACACCGGCGAACACGAACCATGCGCCGACGCCGAGCCGGAACACGACGAGCGTGAGCACCGGCCAGAACACGGTGATCGCCGCGACCGCGAGTGTGGCGAGAGCGGCGATCACCGCGGTGACCCGCTGGTCCGCGCCCGGCCGGAACGCGCGCACCGCCGTCGCCACCGCGAACCCGACCAGCGCCACGCCGATGATCGCCGACAGCAGCGGCGCACCGGCCTCTGGCCAGAGCGCCATCCCGGCGCCGAGCAGCACGAGCAGGAAGCCGATGACGCGCGCGACGATGACCGCGGCGGCGCCGGAGCCTCCCGTGCGGTCGCCGCCGCCTTCCCCGGGCGGCAGCAGGAGCGCGATCCCCGCCAGGAGGATCCCGATCCCGGTGACCACCGCGATGGTCTGCACGGTCATCGACACCAGCAGGAACACGACGCCGACGGCCGCGATCGCGATCCCCAGGACGACCCGGAGGGGCGTGCTCAGACGGGCGATGCCCGCGGCTGCGCGGGTGCGGCGCGAGGGCGCTGCCGCACTCGACGGGGATGCTGGGGCGGGCTCGTCAGGAACCACGGCGTCTCCTCCGGTTCGCGCCGTCGTGGCGTCTGCCGCCACCCTAGCGGGATGCGGAACCGCGCGGAGGGAACGAGGCGACACGCGCGTCGATCAGGACACCGGCCCGAGGGTCGACGGCGGGCCCGGTCCACCGGGCCCGCCGCCCGCCGTTACTGCGCCCCGCCGCCGACCCCGACGGCGAGCACGAGCAGCCCCGGTGTCTTGCCGTCCGCGTAGGGCGGCAGCGACGGCAGCGTCACGTAGGCGACCTGCTTGGCTGCGTCGAGGGGGATCGTGCTCTCAAACAGGCTGAACGGACCGTTCCCCTTGCCGGTGGGCGTGTTCCGGTACGCCATCTTCGCGAACAGGGTGTTCCCTGACGCCGGCTGGTTGTAGTAGTAGTCCCCGGCCGCCAGGGTGAAGGTGCTCGTGGATCCGTCGGTGTAGGTGACCGAGGCGGACCCCGACACGGGGGTGGGGTAGGCGTTCACCCCGAACAGCACGAGCCCGAGCGAGCTGCCCTGCCCGTGCACGGCGATGCTCTGCCCCGTCGCCCAGACCGCGTTCTTCTCGCCCGGGGTGAACTGCGGCCAGGTGTATGCGACGGACGCGCCCTGCACGGTCGCCCCCGGGGCGATGCCCTTGACCCGGAGCAGCTCGTTCGAGGACAGGCTGCTGCGGCTGAGCGCGAGGTCGCCGGTGTACGGTGAGGCGCCGTCGGCCGTGATGGCCACGTCGTTGTAGGCCGCCTCGAGCGAGGCGTACAGCGCGTGCACCTGCGCGTCGGCCGAGACGGTGCCGAGCACGCCGTCGGCGGCGGACACGGTCGCGGTCAGCGTCGCCGTGCCGCTCTGCGCGTCGGCCGGCGGGGTGACCGTCCAGGACAGCTCCGCACTCGCACCCGACTTCAGGCCGTCGGGCACGGTCGTCTGGACTGGGGTGACCGTCCATCCGTCCGGCGCCTGCAGCGACGCGGTCGCGCCGTTGGTGGGCTTGGCGCCCCAGAACGTCGCGGTGGCGTGCACGGTGACCGGCAGACCGGCCGCGGCCGTGACGGACGGCATCCGCAGCACCGCCGACGGATCGGTGTGGGCGCCGACGGCCTGATCCGCGCCCAGGTTCACCGGACCCGTCCCGGGGACGGGGACGCCGTTGATGTCCCGCCCGCCGTTGTCCGCGACCGCGACACCGGCGCGGAAGGCCGGCGAGAACTGGCGCAGCCCGAGACCGCCGAGGTCGTCGAGCCCGGCCGGCTTGTGCGTCTCCTCCACGAATCCCGGATCCGTCGACAGGCCACCCGGATTGGTGGTGCCGTCGGCATTCGCCGGCACGCCCGTGACACCGATGAAGAGGTTGTGGTCGAACGACAGTCCCGGCCCTCGCACCTGCACGCCCATGGGCGCGCCGCGGTTGACCATGATGTTGTTGCTGAACGTCACGCCGCGGCTGGTGCTGTTGTCGTCCTGCAGGAAGTACGTCGGCGTCGCATGCTCGTCGACGATCGTGTTGTTGTAGATCCGGGTGTCCTGGATGTTGCCCGGGCAGAGCTGGAACACCCGCGCGGCATCGTCGTAGCTCATGTTGTAGCGGAACACCGTGCCCCAGGTGCGCGCGCCCGAGTACGGGCACACGAGCAGCAGGCCGCCGGCGTTGTCGTGGCTGTAGTTGTACTGGAAGACCGTGTTCTGGGATCCGCCGTCCGCGTCGAACGACATCCCGTCGTGGCTGTTGCCGCCGCCGGACACGTCGTTGTACTGCACCAGGGTGTCGTCGGCGTTGAACGGCCAGATGCCGGCGTTGGCCACGTTGGAGCGGAGCTGGAAGCCCGCGAGCGTGTTGTGCTCGATGACCGCGCCCTTCGTGGTGTCGACCTTGATGCCGTCGCCCGCGATGCTGGTCATGGTGTTGCCGGCGATGACGACGCCCGTGCTCGGCGTCCAGGGTCCGAGGCCGCTGGTGTCCTGCGAGCCGACCTCGGGGCGCTTGTTCCAGGTGGACTTGAAGTAGATGCCCTCGCGGCCGACGTGCGTGATGGTGTTGTCGCGGATCTGCAGCCCGTCGATCCAGGTCGCGGTGGTCTGGCCGCCGATCCCGATCTGGATCCCCGCGGATCCGTTCAGCCCCTTGTTGTCGTCTCCCATCACGTCGTGCACGTTCAGCCGCTGCAGCACGTAACCGCTCGCCTTCCCGAAGTCGGTGAGGGAGAGGCGGATCCCGTTGCGCTGGGTGCCCGGCGACGCCGCGTTGGTGATCTCCAGATCCTGCACCGTGATGTGCTCGATGTCCTTCAGCAGCACCGCGTCGTGCGCGCCGGCGCCGTCGATGACGGGCGCCGCTCCGGTGCCGTATGCGCCGATCACGATCGGTGCGTCGGCGGATCCGGATCCGTGCGGAGTGAGGGTTCCGGTGCACGTCGTGCCGCGCGCGAACAGCAACGAGTCGCCGGGCTGCAGCGCCAGGGCGTTCACCTCCGCCAGGGTGGTGAACGGATGCTCGGCGCTGCCGTCTGCGCCGGCGTCGTCGGCACTGCAGTCGACGCGGTGCTCGGTGCCCGTCGCGGCTGCGGCCGGCAGGGCGCCCCAGCCGGCGAGCGGAAGGGTCAGGGTCACGGCTCCCACGAGGAGGGCCGCCATCCGACGTCTCCTCCCGGGTGCGGCAGCCGGTTGTACGTGTGACGTGCGGGGCATCGCGTTCCTCCTCGAATGCGGTTATGCGCACTTATGCTCGCCGGAACGCGCACTCTCGTTCAACGATGCGATCGGATTCGCACACGTTCGCACGCGAACAGAGCGTGCCGATCGGAATCGTCACCGCACGGAGGGCGGCCCGGATCAGTTCTTGCCGTTCTGCGGCGGATGCCCCGCGTCGCGGTCTTTCCCCGGCCCCTTGCCGGCCTTCTGCCCCTGACCGCCGTTCTGAGCCTTCTGACCCGGACCTCCCGGCTGCGTGCCGGAATCCGAGCTGACCACTGTTCCGCCGCTCGGCTCCTGCGTCCCGTTGCCCGGCACGGGGGAGGGCTGCGGCGTCGGGGTCGTGAGGGACGCCTCGCGCGGCGGGGACGGCACGGACTGACCCGAGGCCCAGAGCCCGCTGAGCGCGGCGCCGCACACGACGACCGCCGCGATCACCCCCAGCACCCCGGCCCGGAACCGGGCGGGTCGTCTCCGCTCGGACGAGGGCACAGCCGCGGGGGCGCTCTCGGCGGTGTACTCCCTGGTCGATCCGGCCGCGTTCGGCGGTCCCGCCTCCACAGGAAGGGCTCCCGCCCCCGGAGGTGCGGAGCCCGCCGGGTCGGACGGATCATCGCCCAGGAGCGCCGCAGCGCACGCCACGTCGCGCGCGGCCGGGCGGTCGGAGGGATCGATCCGCGTCATCCAGGCGACCAGGCTCCCCCATCCCGAGCCGATGGACTCCGGGATCTCGGGGGCCTCGGTGAGCCGGCGCAGCGCGGTCTGCACGCTCCCGCTGGTGGGGAACGCCGGTTCCCCGGTGAGCGACTCGAGGAGCACGAGCCCCAGGGAGTACACGTCGACGGCGGGGGTGAGCGCCGCCGACCGCACCTGCTCCGGGGCCATGTATGCCGCCGTGCCGACGGCGATGCCGGGCGAGGTGCGGCGCGCATCGTCGGGGCCGTAGGCGATCCCGAAGTCGGTGAGCTTCGCCGTCCACCCGCCATCGTTCGGAAGCGGCGCGAGCAGCACGTTCGACGGCTTCACGTCGCGGTGGATGATGCCGGCGTCGTGCACGGCCTGCAGGGCGCCGGCGAGGTCGCACGCGAGCGACGCCGCTTCCCCGCGGGAGAGCGGTCCGTGGGTCAGCCGCGTCGCCAGGGTCGGCCCGTCGACGTACTCCATCGCGAGGTAGCGGGGGTGGGTCGGATCCAGCCGGGCGTCGTACAGCGTGATCAGGGACGGGTGGTTCAGAGTCGCGAGGAGCGCCGTCTCGCTCTGCGCCCGCTCGGCGCCCGCGGGCACGTCCTCCGCGGAGCGCAGCAGCTTGATCGCGACCGTCCGGCCCAGCACGAGGTCCTCCGCCCGGTAGACGACGGAGGTCCCGCCTCGCCCCACGCACGGTCCCAGGCGGTATCGACCGTCGAGCAGGGCCTCGGTTGACTCCGCATCGATCGTGCTCATCGATCACTCCTGACCATGCGGTTCGGGGGCCGCACGGAGGAAACGGTAGGTCGGCGGACGCCCGAGGTCTTCCGCCTTGACGTCGCCCTCGAAACCTGCAAGAGAGGCGGTCGGCCATCCGGAGAATCGGCACCGGAACGCGGAAGAGGCCGGATCCCGAAGGATCCGGCCTCTTCCCGAACGGTGCGCGAGGGGGGACTTGAACCCCCACGCCCTTGCAGGCACTGGCACCTGAAGCCAGCGCGTCTACCTATTCCGCCACTCGCGCATGTCGGTCCTCGCGAACCAACCTCCCGAGAATATCACGGCCGCAGCGCGGCCTCGAACCACCCGTCCCCCGCGCGCGCCGAACCGCGCCGGTCCGGGCCGTGCCGGCGCCCCGCCGCGGAAATCCGCGTCATCCGGGGGATCATTCAGGGCAGGTGGCTACGATGTCCCTACCGATCGGTGAGCCATGGGAGCCCAGTGGGACTACTAGACAGCTTTGAGAAGGGTCTCGAGCGCGCGGTGAACAGCGCGTTCGCGAGGACCTTCCGCAGCGGCATCCAGCCCGTGGAGATCGCGTCGGCACTGCGCCGCGAGATGGACACGAAGGCGGCCGTGGTCAGCCGCGACCGCATCATCGTGCCGAGCACGTTCGCGGTGCACCTCAGCGGCGAGGATGCGACCGCCATGCACGGCCTCGGCCCCGCGCTCATCGACGAGCTGCACGGCCTGGTCAAGGATCACGCCCGCGCGCAGGGCTACAGCTTCGCCGGTCCGGTGGACATCTCCCTCGAAGCCGACGACAAGCTCGCGACGGGCACGGTCCTGGTCGACTCCGCCGCTGCGCAGGATCGCGCGCGCGTCACCTGGCAGGCGGTCCTCTCCACAGGTGGCACCCGCTATCCGCTCACCAAGGCGCGCACCGTGATCGGGCGCGGCAGCGACGCCGACATCACGATCAACGACGCGGGATCCAGCCGCAAGCACGCCGAGGTGCTCTGGGACGGCGATCACGCGATGCTCCGCGATCTCGGCTCGACGAACGGCACCAAGCTGAACGGTCAGCGGGTCCGCGAGGCGCAGCTGTCCAGTGACATGGTCATCACGATCGGACGCACGGAGCTGACGTTCCGGATCGTGCCGGTCTCGCAGGCCCCTCGGGGCGGCCGTGGCGACGACGCCACCCGTGCCTTCGGGGTGAATCCATGAGTGGCCTTCGTCTCGCTGCGCGCGCTCAGGAATCGACGGGGGGCCTTCGGCATGAGTGAACTGACGCTGCTCCTGCTCCGCATCGGCTTCCTCGTGCTGATGTGGTTCTTCGTGTTCGCCGTGGTCTATTCGCTGCGCGCCGACCTGTTCGGCGTGCGCGTGCGCAAGCTGCCGGACGCCCAGGCGGCCGCAACGCCCGCCCCCGCGGCGAGCGCCGCTGCCGCCGCGAAGCCGAAGGCCGCACCGCGGAGCAAGCCGGGCGGCCCTGCGACGACGAGCACGGTGTCCAAGCTCGTGATCACCTCGGGACCGAAGGCGGGGCTCGAGGTGCCGCTGGGCACCGAGCCGATGTCGATCGGGCGCTCGAGCGAATCGGGCCTCGTGATCCGCGACGACTACACGTCCAGCCACCACGCGCGCCTGCTGCTCTGGGGCGACCAGTGGATGATCCAGGATCTCGACTCGACCAACGGCACGTTCCTGAGCGGTGAGCGCGTCGGCGCTCCCGTCGCCGTCAGCATCGGCACGCCCATCAAGGTCGGCGCCACGACGTTCGAGCTGCGGGCGTAACCGCGGCCATGGTCTTCGAGGGCTCGAGCGCCGCGATCTCCCACACCGGGAAGGTCCGCTCCAACAATCAGGACTCCGGCTACGCCGGGGCGAACCTGTTCGTCGTCGCCGACGGCATGGGCGGGCACGCCGGGGGCGACGTCGCCAGCAGCATCGCGATCCACCGCCTGGAGAACCTGGACCACGCCTACCCCTCGACCATGGATGCGCAGGCGTCGCTGCAGGCGGCGGCCACGACCGCCGCGGGCGACATGATCCGCGCCGTGAAGGACCGTCCGGAGCTCGCCGGGCTGGGCACCACGCTCGACGCGATCATCATGGTCGACGACTACGCCGTCATCGGCCACATCGGCGATTCGCGCATCTACCTCTACCGCGACGAGACGCTCACCCAGATCACCACCGACCACACCTTCGTGCAGCGCCTGGTCGACTCCGGCCGGATCACGCCCGAGGAGGCGCGCTACCACCCGCGCCGCTCGGTGCTCATGCGCGTGCTCAGCGACATGGACGCGGATCCCGAGCTCGACATGTTCGTCATGCCGACCCTGCCCGGCGACCGCTGGCTGCTCTGCTCCGACGGCCTGAGCGGCGTGGTCGACGAGGCGCACATGCTCAAGTCCCTGCGCCTGGGGATGGCCCCCGGTCGCACCGCGGACGGGCTGCTGAAGTTCGCGCTGGACGGCGGCGCTCCCGACAACGTCACGATCGTGATCGTCGACGTGGGCGGGCAGCACCCCGTCGTGAGCGGCACCCCCACGATCGTGGGAGCCGCCGCCAACCCGCAGGGCGTCGTCGTCCCGGCCGCCCGCCCGGCGCGGCCCAGCTGGCTGCACCCGGTGCGGCAGGCCGCCAACGAGCCCACGCACTTCGAGCCGGCGGCGGACTATCTCGAGGAGCTCATCGAAGAGGATCACCGCAGGGCCGTGCGACGCCGCTGGGCCTGGATCGCGGGCTTCGTGATCGTGATCGCCCTCATCGCGGCCGCGCTCGCCGGCGCCTACGCGTGGACCCAGACCCGCTACTACGTGGGATCGCGGTCGGACACCGTCGTGATCTATCAGGGGATCCAGCAGGATCTCGGCCCGATCTCGCTCTCGCACGTGTACCAGGACACTGGGATCGAGGTCTCCGACCTCCCCGCCTTCGTCCAGTCCCAGGTGCATCAGACCATGGGGGCGAGCTCGCTGCAGGACGCGCGCGGCATCGTCGAACGGCTCCGCGCCTCGATCCCGACGGGGAAGACACCGTGACCGCGACCGCTCCCACCGCCGACATGAACGCCGACACCAGCGTGCTGCGCGCGCTGCGGAAGATCCGCGGTCCGCAGACCCAGCGCAACCGCGAGTTCTGGCTGCTGCTCTTCGCCGTGCTGATCGCCGGCGCCGCACTGACTCTCGTCCAGCTCGGCGCCCTGCGCACGATCGACCCGATGATCCTCATGATCGGCGGCGGGCTGGCCGTGCTCGTGTTCGCGCTGCACATCGTGCTGCGCTTCGTCGCCTCGGACGCGGATCCGTTCGTCCTGCCGATCGCGACCGTGCTCACCGGCGTCGGCATCGCCGAGATCTACCGGATCGACATCGCGATGAAGCACACCGGCTGGCTCGCTTCCTCGAACAAGCAGCTGGTCTGGATGGCGATCTCGGTGATCGGCACGATCGCCCTGGTCGTGTTCCTGCGCAACTACCGCGTGCTGTACCGCTACACGTACCTCTCCGGCCTCGCCGGCATCATCCTGCTGCTGCTGCCGTTCGTGCCGGGGCTGCGGATGCCGGACGCGAACGCGGACGTCTGGATCTCGATCGGCATCTTCCAGTTCCAGCCGGGCGAGCTCGCGAAGATCTTCCTGGCGATCTTCTTCGCCGGCTACCTGGTGCGCACGCGCGAGAGCCTGTCCTCGGTGGGCAAGAGGTTCCTCGGCATCACCTGGCCGCGCATGCGCGAGCTCGGGCCCGTGATCGTGGTCTGGGTGATCTCGCTCGGGATCATGGTCGCCGAGCACGACCTCGGCACGGGCATGCTGATCTTCGGCATGTTCATCGTGATGCTCTACGTCGCGACCGGCAAGACCAGCTGGGTGCTGATCGGCCTGCTGGGCGTGGCGGCGGGCGTCGCGATCGCCGCGCAGTTCCTCACCTACGTGCACGGCCGTTTCGACGCCTGGCTGAACGCCTTCGACCCGAAGCTCATCGAGGCGAGGGGCGGCAGCTTCCAGCTCGTACAGGGCATCTTCGGCCTCGCCCACGGCGGGCTGCTCGGCACCGGCCTCGGCCAGGGCCGCCCCACGGTGACCCCCGTGCCGGAGAGCGACTTCATCATCACCAGCCTCGGCGAGGAGATCGGTCTGATCGGGCTGTTCGCGATCCTCTGCCTGTACATGGTGTTCGTCTCCCGCGGGCTCAGGATCGGCGTCGCCGGGCAGGACGACTTCGGCAAGCTCCTCGCGGTCGGCGTCTCGTTCACGCTCGGACTGCAGGTGTTCATCATGGTCGGCGGCGTCACCCGGGTGATCCCGCTGACCGGCCTGACCACGCCGTTCCTCGCGGCGGGAGGATCCTCCCTCGTCGCCAACTGGCTCATCGTCGGGCTGCTCATGCGGATCTCCGACGGCGTGCGCCGTCAGCCAAGGGTGGTGATCGGATGACCAAGGAGCTGCGCCGGATCAGCATCCTCGTGCTGGTGATGTTCCTCGCCCTGTTCGGATCGGTGAGCTGGATCCAGGTCGTGCAGGCCGATTCGCTCGCCCAGAACGACGCGAACACCCGCACGCGGCTGGACAGCTACGAGATCCAGCGCGGATCGATCATCGCGGGCGGCGCCCCCATCGCCACCTCGACGCCCACGAACGACATGTACTCGTTCCAGCGCGTGTACACCGATCCGCAGATGTGGTCGACCGTCACCGGCTTCTACAACCCCGCCCTGGGCAGTGCGACCGGCATCGAGAAGGCCATGAACAGCGAGCTGAGCGGCACCGGCAGCACGCAGTTCCTGTCCTCGATCGAGCGGATCGTCTCCGGCCAGCCGCAGAAGGGCGCTAACGTCGTGCTGAGCCTCGACCCGAAGGCGCAGAAGGCGGCCTTCGACGCCCTGCAGGGCTACCAGGGGGCGGTCGTGGCGATCGAGCCGAAGACCGGCCGGATCCTCGCCATGGTCTCGACCCCCGGCTACGACAGCAACACGCTCGCCGTGCACGACGCCGACAAGGCCACCGCGGCCTACGACGCGCTGCAGAACGCGTCCAGCAACCCGCTCTACAACCGCGGCATCGGCGGCAACCTGAACCCGCCGGGATCCACCTTCAAGCTCGTCGTGGCCTCGGCCGCCCTGGCGTCCGGGAAGTTCACGATGCAGTCGACGTTCCCGAACCCGGCCGCGTTCACCCTGCCCGGCACCAGCACCGCCGTGCACAACGCCTGGGGCGGCACCTGCCCGGCGGGCGACGGGCAGACCGTGTCCCTCGCCGACGCGATCAAGTTCAGCTGCAACATCCCGATGGCGGAGCTCGCGGCGCAGCTCGGCGACGACACCATCCACGCGATGGCCGAGAAGTACGGATTCAACAAGTCGTTCACGACGCCGCTGAAGTCCACCCCGTCCAGCTACCCGACCGGCCTGGACGCCGCGCAGACCGCGCTGACCGGCTTCGGCCAGGGCAAGGTCATCGCCACCCCGCTGCAGATGGCGATGGTCTCGGCCGGGATCGCCAACGGCGGCGAGGTGATGAACCCGCGGATGGTCGACCAGATCCTGGGCGACGACCTGTCCGTGCAGAAGCAGTACGACGACACCGCGTTCGGCCAGGCGATGAGCGCCGACCAGGCCAAGGCGCTGACCGCGGCGATGCAGGCCTCCGTCTCAGGCGGCGCAGCGCAGGGTGCAAGAATAGACGGAGTCGACGTGGCCGGGAAGACGGGCACCGCGGAGAACGGTGACAGCAACCCGTACACGCTGTGGTTCACCGGATTCGCGCCTGCCACCAACCCGGAGATCGCTGTTGCGGTCGTCGTCGAAGACGGCGGCGGGCAGGGTCAGTCGGGTTCGGGCGATGCGATCGCGTCGCCTATTGCCAAGAAGGTCATGGAGGCGGTGCTGAACAAATGAGGCCGACGCAGGGTGTGCATTTCGGCGGTCGCTACGAGCTCCAGTCGCGGATCGCGATCGGCGGCATGGGCGAGGTGTGGGAGGCGACCGATCACGTCATCGGACGGACGGTCGCGATCAAGATCCTCAAGGACGAGTACATGGGGGACCCCGGGTTCCTCGAGCGCTTCCGCGCGGAGGCCCGGCACGCCGCACTCGTGAACCACGAGGGCATCGCCAGCGTCTTCGACTACGGCGAGGAGAACGGATCCGCGTACCTCGTCATGGAGCTCGTGCCCGGTGAGGCGCTCTCCACGATCCTCGAGCGCGAGGGATCCCTCAGCGCCGACAAGACCCTCGACATCGTCGCGCAGACCGCGTCGGCGCTGCAGGCCGCGCACGCCGCCGGCCTCGTGCACCGCGACATCAAGCCGGGCAACCTCCTCATCACGCCCGACGGCCGCGTCAAGATCACGGACTTCGGCATCGCCCGGATCGCGGACCAGGTGCCGCTGACGGCGACCGGCCAGGTCATGGGCACGGTGCAGTACCTCTCGCCCGAGCAGGCCTCGGGGCACGCCGCGTCCCCGGCGACCGACATCTACTCGCTCGGCATCGTCGCGTACGAGTGCCTGGCCGGCAAGCGTCCGTTCACCGGTGAATCGCAGGTCGCGATCGCGATGGCGCAGATCAACGACACCGCGCCGCCGCTGCCGTCGACCGTGCCGCAGCCGGTGCAGAACCTGGTGATGGCGATGATCGCCAAGAAGCCGGCGGATCGCCCGTCCTCTGCGGCGACCGTGGCGCGGGCCGCGCAGGCGCTGCGCCGCGGCGACCTGAACTCGGCCGCGATCGCGGTGCCCGCCGTCGTCGCGGGCGTGGTCGGAGCGGCCGCCGCCGCGGGTGGCGATGCCGCGATGACGCAGCTGCTCGGTGCGACCCAGGGCGCCACCACGATCATGCCGACCACGGCGCAGATCCCGACCGAGCCCGACCCGGCGCCGGAGAAGCGGAAGAAGCGCAGCCCGTGGACCTGGCCGCTCATCGCGCTCATCGTGCTGCTGCTGCTCGTGCTCGCAGGAACCCTGTTCGCGCTGTTCGCGAACCAGAAGGCGCCCGCCACGTCATCGACGACCACCAGCCAGTCCACTCCGCCGCCCCCGCCCAAGCCGACGCCCACGCAGACGGTGACCCGTGTGGACGTCGATGCGCTGGGGCTGACCGGCCTCACCTGCGATCAGGCCGTCGCGAAGGCGCAGGCCGCTGGACTGGTGGCGAACTGCGGGCCCGGGGACCCTGCCACGTCGGACGACGCCGTGGGCAAGGTCTACAAGGTCGATCCGGTCGGAATGGTCCCGCAGGGCTCCACGCTCACGCTCACGGCGTACGCGGCACGCACCCAGCCGCCGAAGCCGCCGTCCGCTCCCACCGTCAGCGGTGCCGTCGTCGCCGGCGGAACCGTCACCGTCAGCTGGGGTCAGGATTACGTCTGCCCGAGCGGATCGCAGCTCGAGAGCTACACCGTCAACATCAGCGGGGGATCGTTCATGTCGGGGGGCCCGACGTTCCCGGCCGGGACGACGAGCACCGGGGTCAAGCTCAGCCAGAGCGGCGACTTCACGGTCTCCTACTCGGTGAAGTGCGGCGACCAGCAGAGCCCCGACTCCGACGCCCGGACGACGCAGATCCAGTCGGCGCCGCCCGTCACCATCCCGACGCCCACGACGACGCCCTGAGCGGCATCCATCACGACGCCGCAGGAACGATAAGGACGAGGGGGGTCTTCGTGTCGACGACCACGCGTGTCATGGCCGGCCGATACCGGGTCGATGATCTCATCGGCCGCGGCGGCATGGCGCACGTGCACCGGGGTTACGACCTGACCCTCGGCCGCGACGTCGCGATCAAGATCCTGAATCGCGAGCTCGCGCGGGACACGGGCTTCCGGACCCGGTTCCGGATGGAGGCGCAGGCCGCGTCCCGCATGTCGCACCCGTCGATCGTGCGCGTGTACGACGCGGGCGAGGACTCCTCCGCCGAGGCGGGCGGCACGACTGCGGAGCCGGTGCCGTTCATCGTCATGGAGCTCGTGCACGGTCACCTGCTGAAGGACGTCATCGCGAGGGGCCGGATCCCGACGGTCGAGGCCGTCCGCTATGCCGACGGGATCCTCGAGGCGCTCGAGTACTCGCATCGCGCCGGCGTGGTGCACCGCGACATCAAGCCCGGCAACGTGATGATCACCCCCTCCGGCGCGGTCAAGGTGATGGACTTCGGGATCGCGCGCGCCGTCTCGGACTCGTCGTCGACCGTCGCGGAGACCACGCAGATCATCGGCACGGCGGCGTACTTCTCGCCCGAGCAGGCCAAGGGCGAGCAGGTCGACGCGCGCACCGACCTGTACTCCGCGGGCGTCGTACTGTACGAGATGCTCACAGGGCGCCAGCCGTTCCGGGGGGAGTCGCCGGTCGCGGTCGCCTACCAGCACGTCAGCGAGACCCCGCTCCCGCCGAGCGAGGTGCACGACGACGGCACGCACGACGACAACGCGGACGACGGCGTGCACGACGGCAGCGCGCACAGCGGCAAGGAAGCGGCGAGGATCCGCGCGATCGATCCGGTCGTGCTGCGGGCGATGGCGAAGGATCCGTTCCAGCGCTTTCCCGATGCCGCCTCGTTCCGCACCGCGCTCGACGCCGCGGTCGCCGGCGCCGTCACCGGCGCCGTTCCGACGAAGAAGCAGCTCAGCTCGCTGACCAGCGAGTTGTACGGGCCGAGCCCGCGGCACGCCCAGGAGACGGCCCGCACGCTGCGTCAGCTCTCCAGCGACACCACGATGACCCGCACCCAGTCCGGGCCGCCGGTGGCGTGGATCTGGGCGAGCGTGGCGCTGCTCGCGGTCCTGCTGGCCTCGGTGCTGATCTGGGTGCTCGCGATGCGTCCGGCCGGCGACCTCCCCACCGCCGCCCGCACCGTGCCGAATCTCACCGGGCAGGCCTACGACTCCGCCGCCGCCCAGCTGAAGAAGCTCGACCTCCGCGCGATCCGTATCGACCAGGCGGACGCCGACGTGGCCGTGGGCGACGTGATCAGCACCGACCCGACCGCGGGGACGCAGCTCGACAAGGGTCAAGCCGTCACGCTGTACGTCTCGACGGGTGCCGCGAAGAGCACGGTGCCGACGCTCGCGGGGCTCACCCAGGCGGCGGCGAAGGACGCGCTGGCCAAGGCCGGGCTGCAGCTCGGCGCGGTGACGCAGAAGAACGACCCGCAGTCGCCGCGCGACGTCGTGCTGAGCTCGAGCGTCGCCGCCGGGACCGAGGTCCCGGCCGGTACCTCGGTCGACCTGGTCGTCGCGAGCGGCGTGGTCACGCTGAACGACTTCACCGGCAAGCCCCTCGACGAGGCCACCCAGGCGCTGCAGCAGCTCGGGCTGACGGCGAATCCCGTGGCGAAGCCGGACTGCAAGGCCACGGATACGAAGACGGTCGTCGCGATGTCGGTGGCGCCAGGGGACGTGCCCGTGCGGTCCACGGTCGACCTCACCTACTGCACCGGCAAGTAGCGGGCGCGGCGTGCTCAGCTCGGCGTCGGCCCCGGTTCGATGCTGACGTCGCCGGGGGAGATGAACGGGCTCACCCAGGGGAACACGTAGAAGAACAGTCCGTACAGGATCGCAGCGACCACCACGAGCACGATGAGCAGCCGGACCCACCAGGGTCCGGGCAGGATCCGCCACAACCCTGCGTACATCAGCTCACCTCCTGCAACGACGCCGGAGCGCCCTTCGCACGCGGCTGGAAGCTCTCGAACACCCCGTACGCGACGATCCGCTCGGCGAGCGAGTACAGTGGCGAGCATGCCGTGAGGGTGATGTAGCTCTCCGCGGGGGGCGCGCCCGCGTCCTGCGGGACCGGATCCAGCACGTTCACGCTGTCCGGCGTCACGTATTCGAGGGTCCGGAACCGGTACGTGTACCAGCCGGCGGGCGTCTCGATCACGATCGCGTCGTTCAGCCGCAGCCGGTCGAGCTGGTTGAACGGCTTGCCCCAGGTCGTGCGATGCGCCGCCATCGTGAAGTTGCCGGGCTGGCCGGGCATGCCCGATCCCGGATAGACGCCGATCCAGCCGTGGTCGAGGGTGTCCGCGCGGGTGACGCCGCCCGCGATCTGCACGTCGTAGTCCGCTCCCCAGCGCGGCACCCGCATCTGCGCCGTCCAGGGCACGCCGTTCTGCGGCGCCGTCATGACGGGCGGCTCGTACCGGGCCGGGAGCCCGCTCGCACCGGTTCCCGGCACGACCGGGGGAGGGGCTGGCGCGGGGCTCTCCGCCCAGCTCCGGCTGATCGCATGACCCCTGTCGTTCGCGGCCGCGCCCATGATGATGTCGCCGATCCACATCTGCCACGCGACGTACAGCAGCACGACGACGCCCGCGGTGAGGAGGAGCTCGCCCAGCACGCTCACGAACGTCGCCCGGCGTCGCGGTCTCCGACGGCGAGCCGCGCCGCCCGTGGCTGCTCCCGCGTCGGTCATGCCGCGATCATACCGACCTGGGTCGGCCACGCCCTGATGGGTAGACTGGGCCCATGGCACGATCCCGCAAGCCCGAAGAAGCCGTCGTCGAGAAGGTCGATGCCGGCTCCGCCCCCAACGCCGTGTGGTTCAAGCCCGTCATGGTCGGCTTCATGCTGCTCGGACTGGCCTGGATCCTCGTCTTCTACATCACCGGCATGCAGTACCCGATCCCTGGACTGCAGTCCTGGAACCTGCTGATCGGTCTCGGCATCGCCCTCATCGGCTTCCTGATGACCACACGCTGGCGCTGACGCCCCTCGAGGAACAGACGCCCCCGCTCGCGCGGGGGCGTTTTTTTCGATCCGGTGCGGGAATCCCTTTCCCCCGGTTCTCCCCTGTTTCGGGCGGTTATCCACAATCTGGGGATCGATTTGCACAACCACTCCCCGGAGTTATCCACAGATCTATCCCCAGCTGGGGAGAATTACACCGGTGTTATTCACACCACCGCTCCCACTCGGGAAACCGCGTCCGGTGCGCTCTCGGCGCCGATCCGCCGCCGGGGCTGGGGTCAGCCCGCCGTGGCCAGCAGCGGCGGAACGATCGCGACGACAGCGAGCAGCACGACGGTGATGGCGGAGACGAGGCCGATCCACCAGAAGCGCGCGCTGCGGCGGCCGCCGGTGCGGGCGTAGATCAGGCCGATCAGGGCGCCGGCGATGATGCCGCCGACATGGGCCTGCCAGGCGATGTTGAAGCCCATCGCGAATCCGGCCACCAGGTTGATGGCGAGCACGACCAGCATGCCGGTGACGTTCGCACCGAGATGACGGCCGATCACGATCAGGGCGGCGAACAGGCCGAAGATCGCCCCGGATGCGCCGACCGTGGGCATGCCAGGGGCGAGCAGCGCCACGGCGACAGACCCGGCCAGGCCGCTGACCAGATACAGCACGAGGAACTTCGCCCGGCCGATCAGCGGCTCGAGCTGCTGACCGATCATCCACAGGGCCAGCATGTTCAGGCCGAGGTGGATCAGCCCGCCGTGCACGAGCAGCACGGTGAGCATCCGCCAGGGCTCGAACGGCGCGCCGGACAGCGAGGGGTAGAGGTACGCCGCCTGGAAGTGCAGTGCGTTCGTGATCGGCCCGTCGAGGCCCGGCACCAGCTGCAGCAGCCCGATCGCGGAGGTGATGCCGAGGATCCAGTACGTCACCAGCGGGCGTCCGCCCACGATCGTCATGCTGCGCGCACCCCAGCTGCGCCGGGCCCTGCGCTGCGCCGGCGACTCGCTGCGACGCTGCTCCTGCATGCACTCGGGGCAGATCACGCCCACCGGCGCCTGGGTCTGGCACTCCGGGCAGATCGTGCGCATGCACCGCTGGCACAGCACGAAGCTCTGCCGTCCGGGGTGCCGGTAGCAGAAGTTGTCGGGATTCGCGTGGAACTCCGAATTCGTCATCGGCGCGATCCGGAGTCCTGCGCAGGCCTCAGTTGGCGACGATGTCGACGGACTGCAGCACGACGTCCTCGACCGGACGGTCGCCGGCTCCGGTGCGCACCGACGCGATCTCGTCGACGACGGCCCGGGAGGCGTCGTCCGCGACCTCGCCGAAGATGGTGTGCTTGCCCTGCAGCCACGGGGTCGGGTCCGTGGTGATGAAGAACTGCGAGCCGTTGGTGCCCTCGGGCTGACCGGTGATCGCGTTGCGGCGCAGGCCGGCGTTCGCCATCGCGAGGATGTACGGCTCGTTGAAGTTCAGCTCGCCGTGGATCTCGTCGTTGAAGGTGTAACCGGGGCCGCCGACGCCCTGGCCGAGCGGGTCACCGCCCTGGATCATGAAGTTCGGGATGATCCGGTGGAAGATGACGTCCTTGTAGAGAGGTCCCTCGCCGGGCTTGCCGGTGGCGGGGTGGGTCCAGGAGCCGGTGCCGTCGGAGAGCCCGACGAAGTTCTTCACGGTGCGGGGGGCGTGGTCGCCGAACAGGTTGACGACGATGTCTCCATGGTTGGTGTGCAGCGTGGCGACGTGAGTGGCGTGAGGCATATAGCCATTGTCGCAGAGGTTCCGCAAGATCCCCCCTGTGCGCAGACCATTCCGGCGAGGGTCTGGCAAGATGGGGAATCCGAACCCGTTTCGATTGGGAGGGCACCATGGGCCTGAGTCGCAAGCGCAAGAAGGAACTCCGTCGTCTGCAGCACGAAGCGAACAAGCTGTGGGCCGCCCAGCAGGGCCTGGTCAACGAGGCCGCGAGCGTCGCGCGTGAGGCAGGCCGTCAGCTCGACCACTTCCGTCGTGAGCAGGTGGTGCCGACCGTCCAGGACGTGTACGAGCACCGCGTGCGTCCCGCCGTCGACCGCGGGGTGAAGTACTCCCGCGACGTGGTGGACCATCAGGTCATCCCCGCCGTCGGCGGCGTGATCGGATCGGCCCTCACCGCATGGGACATCGCCAACGCCAAGCGCACGGGCGCGCCGCACGCCGTGGTCTCCTCGCGTGCCTCGACGCCCGCGAAGAGCGGTCCCGGTGTCGGCACCGTGATCGCGATCGTCCTCGGAATCGGCGCGGCGGTCGGCGTGCTGGTCGCCGCCTGGCAGACGCTGCGCGCCGACGACGAGCTCTGGGTCGCGGACGACCCGCTGAGCGCTCCCGAGGCGTGAGCACCGCTGCGTCGGGCCCTGCCCCGTGGGAGGCCCGGCGGCCGGGTGAAGGACCGACGTCGTGACGGATCCGCACGCCCGGGTCCGGGATGCGGCGGCCGAACGCGGCCTCGAGATCGAGATCCGCCAGCGTCCTGCCGCCCGCAGTCTGCACGAGGCCGCCGCGCTGCTGGGCCTGGATCCTTCCGGCATCGTGAAGACCCTGGTGGTCAAGCGCTCCGACGACTCCTTCCTCTTCGCCCTGGTGCCGGGCGGACGGAAGATCTCCTGGCCGAAGCTGCGGGCCGTCGTCGGCGTGAACCGGCTGAAACTGCCGGATCCCGACGTCGCCCTCGCCGCGACCGGCTACGAGCGGGGCACCATCGTCCCGATCGGCAGCACGACCGCCTGGCCGGTCTATGCCGACGAGACGATCCGCGGCGAGCGCATCGCGATGGGCGCGGGCGCGCACGGCTACAGCCTGTTCGTCGACGCGGATGCCCTGATCGCCGCGTACGACGCGACCGTCGCCGACATCTCCGAACCGGAGTAGCGGTCCCCGACCCTCAGACGGTCAGCCCGGCCATGCCGAGGGCGATGTCGACGAGCCGCACGCGCTGCAGGGCGGCGATCTCGTCCAGGCGGTACCAGGCGGCCATGTCGGTCGACCCGTTCTTCTCGAACCGCAGCCGTCCTCCCACGATGCGGGCGCGGTACACGATCCGCAGCGTGTGCAGCGGAGCCGCGGCGCCCTTGGTGACGCGGCGCCGGGCGGGGATGACGCGGGAGTGGATCCCGAGCAGCTCCTCGATGACGACCTTGTAGCCGGTCTCCTCGTGCACCTCGCGGCGGGCCGCCACCTCGGGATCCTCGCCGGGCTCGAGCCCTCCTCCGGGCATCGTCCAGGAGACCCGGCGACCCTCGGTCCAGCGCGCCAGCAGCACGCGGGCGGCGTCGTCGTCGACGATGACCGCGTATGCCGCGACGCGCATGTCCATGGCACCACCCTAGTGAGACGCGGGCGGTACGGCGCCGCCGGCCGCCGCTGCACCGCTCCTCGGATCGATCAGTTCTGAAGAAGCGCTCGGGATGGCGGATTCCTAGGCTGAGGATCGTCCCGGAACCAGGGGCACCGAGTGGAGGATGACATGACCGAGAACACCGCCCCCGCGCTGACCGACTTCGAGCGCGCCGCCGTCAAGGAGGCCGCGAAGGAGAGCCGGGTCCGTGCGTCGCGCAAGAAGATCGATCCGGCCGAGGCACGCGCCGCCGGTGAGGCCGATGTACGCGCCAAGATCGCCGAGATGGACGAGGAGGACGGCCCGCTGGCCGAGGCCCTGCACCGGCTCGTGTCCGAGAACGCGCCGCACCTCGCGCCGCGCACTTACTACGGCATGCCCGCATGGGCCAACCCGGCCGGCAAGGTCGTGTGCTTCTTCAAGCCGAAGGCGAAGTTCACGGTGCGCTACGCGACGTTCGAGTTCGAGTGGCCGGCCCAGCTCGACGACGGCACGGTCTGGCCCACCGCCTACGCGGTGACCGCGCTCACGCCCGATGACCTCGCCTTCCTCGGCGAGCGGATCCGCCGCGCCGCACCCGCCGAGTGAGGGCCGCAGCCGCACCCGTCGCGTGAGGCGGCGGCTGCAGCGTGAGGCCACGGCCCTCGCTCAGTCCCGGCGCAGGTGCGCGGCCGTGAGCTCGGCCATCTCCTCGTCGCTGAGCCGGTCCATGCTGCGCGACTCGCGCTTGTCGCTGCGGATCCATCGCATCATCAGGATGACAAGGATCGGCACGTCGACGACCTCGGCGATGAACCACAGGAAGTCGCCGGACAGGTGCTGGTCGTGAACGGGGTTCGGGAACCAGGCGGGCAGCGCACCCGGCCAGAGGCCGGCGTGGTCGAGCACGGTGTCGTTGAGGCGCAGCAGGATGCCGGGAATCGCGTCGAGCACGAGCTCAACGAACGCGAAGAGGAACTCGGCCACGATGAACAGGCTGGTGCGGGCCACCGTGTGCGCGGCCATCGGCAGCACCATCAGCAGGCCGAGCAGCGGAACCAGCACGCTGGTCAGGCCCTCCGCGATCGGACTCATCCGCAGCACGGCCGCGAACGGCGTGAAGAACACCGCGAAGACCAGGCAGGTGAACACCGGGGCCATGATCGCGTTGCCGAAGAACTTGGCGAGCCACGAGCGCAGGAAGCCGTTCACCCGCGCCCGGGGACGCTCCGACAGCACCGCGCGGGCGAGCGACACCGGGCGCCCGAGCGTGACAGCGACAGGCACCACGAACATCAGCAGCGCGATCCGGGTCGTGAACGCCCAGCGGATCTCGACGCTCCACGTGCCGAGGAAACCGAACGACACCCACGCGTACGAGCCGAGGCCGAGCAGCAGGAACATCAGCGTGAGGCGCAGCGGCCAGCGGTGACCCCGCCGGCGCAGCACCCGGACCCCGCCGAGGTAGAGTCCTGCCGCGACGAGGAGCACCCCGAGCGCGGTGGGATCCAGGCTCCAGGTGCTCAGGAAGACGGGAATGGGAGGCGTCTCTCGACTCCGATCTGCGGTGCGGCCGGCTCGACGCTACGCCGCCGGGCTATGCGCGAGGTGGGATCCGCAACGCTTCGGCGGGCACGGTCTGCGGGGGCCGTCGTCGCGCCTTAACGGAAGGTGAACTCTGGCTGTCGAGTGCGCGAAACGCGGCCCCGGGTCCGCGGGAACCCGGAAGGCTGGCCATCATGAGCGCCGAAGTGCTGATCCTCGTCCTCGTGGTCGTGACCGCGATCGGATTCGACTTCACGAACGGCTTCCACGACACCGGAAACGCGATGGCGACCTCGATCGCGACAGGCGCCCTGAAGCCGAAGGTCGCGGTGGCCCTGTCGGCGGTCCTGAACCTGGTCGGCGCGTTCCTCTCGGTCGAGGTCGCCGCGACCATCACGAAGGACGTGCTGACGATCCAGGGCCCGAGCGGCGACCTGCTGCCGGGCCTGTCGCCCGAGTCGGCCATGATCATCATCTTCTCCGGGCTCGTCGGCGGGATCCTCTGGAACCTGCTCACCTGGCTGCTGGGACTCCCGTCCAGCTCCTCGCACGCTCTCTTCGGCGGGCTGATCGGGGCCGGGATCGCGGGCGCCGCGACCGTGAACTGGGCCGGGATCCTCGGCAAGATCATCGTGCCGGCAGTGCTCTCGCCGGTCATCGCAGGCGTGGTCGCCGCGGCCGGCACCTGGCTCGTCTACCGGTTCACCCGGGGTGTGCACGAGAAGCACCGCGAGGCCGGCTTCCGCTGGGGCCAGATCGGCACCGCCTCGCTCGTCTCGCTCGCGCACGGCACGGGCGACGCGCAGAAGACCATGGGCGTGATCGCCCTCGCGCTCATCGCACACGGCACGCTCACCGGCGACGAGATCCTCGAGGACGGTCTGCCGATCTGGATCATCGTGGTCTGCGGCGCCGCGATCGCCCTCGGCACCTACCTCGGCGGCTGGCGGATCATTCGCACGCTCGGCAAGGGACTGGTCGAGATCGAGTCGCCGCAGGGCCTCGCGGCCGAGGCCTCGTCCGCCGCGATCATCCTCACCTCGAGCTCGATGGGCATGGCGCTGTCGACCACGCACGTCGCGACCGGGTCGATCCTCGGATCCGGCGTCGGCCGGCCCGGTGCCCAGGTGCGCTGGGGCATCGCCGGGCGCATGGTGATCGCCTGGCTCATCACGATGCCGGCCGCGGGCGTCGTCGGCGGCCTGTGCTTCCTGCTCGCCGACCTGATCGGCGGCCTTGCCGGCGCGATCACCGTGTTCGTGCTGCTGATCGTCGCCGCCGGGCTGATGTACCTGCGCAGCCGCCGCCAGAAGATCGACCACCACAACGTCAACGCCGAGTGGGACGGCACCGTCGTCCCGCAGCCCGCTGCGGTCTGAACCGAAGGACGGATGAGATGAGCTTCGACGTCGCACAGCTGGCGCTCGCGGCCGGACGCGTGCTCGTGGTGGGCCTGCTGTTCGGTGCGGGACTGCCCGCCCTTTTCGCGGTCGGCATGCGGCTGCAGTCCGCCGGCAGCGGTGAGGTCGACGGGGACGCCGCCGGCATCCGCCGGCCCGCGCTCACCGCGGCGGGCTGGGTGCTGTTCGCGATCGTGATCGCCGTGGTCCTCGCCGGCGTGCTGTTCATCACGCGGCTGAGCATCCACCACTACTTCGGGATCTCCCTGTTCGGGGTCGGCACGTGAACGGCGGCGTTCTCGCCCGGGTGCTGGACTGGCTGCGCGCCGGCTACCCCGAGGGCGTGCCGCCGAAGGACTACACGCCACTGCTCGCACTGCTGCGGCGCACCCTCTCCACCGAGGAGACCGCCGAGGTGGTCCGCGCGCTCGCGCGGCAGGAGACCGACCCGGTCCGGGTGTCGCAGATCCGCGCCGCGATCGCCGAGGTGACCGACATCACGCCGGGCGAGGACGAGGTGCACCGTGTCGCCGCGCAGCTCGCCGCGCGCGGGGTGCCGCTCAGCACGAAGGCCCAGCGGATCGCGGGCATGATCGCGGCCGGGGAACCCTCGCCCGTGGCCGCTGCAGAGGCGGGTGCGGGGCCGGATCGGGAGGCTGCGGAAGGCAACCCGATCGCGCAGGCGCTGCGCTGGCTCGGCGCCGGCTACCCGGAGGGGATCCCCGCGCAGGACCGGGTGCCGATCCTCGCGCTGCTGCGCCGCCGCCTCACGGATGCAGAGGTGCAGGAGATCGCCGAGGCCGTCGTCGCACAGAGCGAGGCGGATCCCGAGATCTCGATGGTCGACGCGCAGGTGCTGATGATGCGGACACTCGGCGAGCTGCCGGGCGAGGAGGACGTGGAGCGCGTTCGCGCCCGGCTCGACGAGTCCGGGCGCGCGCTCGGCTGAGGTCCTCCTGCGCCCCGGCGCGTTCCGGCGTGTCGCACTCGAGGCGGGTGCGGGAGAACGTCTGCACCGTCTTCAGGACCAGGCGGCTCCCGCGGACGTTTTCGATCCGCTTTCCGCCGTTCTCCGCATTTCGTCCTGAGCTGCGGATGCGGCCCCTCGGCCTCCTCGCCCATGCCGGTGCGCACGCCTAGCGTGGAGGAATGACCACCCCGTTCCCGGCCGACGTCTACGCGACCCGCCTCGCCCGCGCCCGCGCTCTCACCGAGGAGGCGGGGCTCGACGTGATCGTCGTCGGACCCGGCCCCGACCTGACCTATCTCGCCGGCGTCGAGGGCGACACGATCGAGCGCCTGACGGCACTGGTGATCCCCGCGACGGGGGAGCCCACGGTCGTCGTGCCGCGCATGGAGCTGTCGAAGGTGCGCGATACGGCCGTGGGATCGCTCGGTCTCGCGATCGCCGACTGGGTCGACGGCGAGGATCCGTACGCCCTGGTCATGGCGGCGATGCCCGCCGCCCCGGTTCGGATCGGCCTGTCCGACGCGCTGCCCGCGCTGCACGTGATCCCGATCGCGGACCGCCTCGGCGTGCGCCCCGAGCTCGCGACCCCGGTGCTGCGCGAGGGGCGGATGATCAAGGACGAGGCCGAGATCGCCGAGCTGCGCCGCGCCGGCGCGGCGATCGACGCCGTGCACCGCCGCGTTCCCGCGCTGCTGCGCGCCGGCCGCACGGAGCGCGACGTGGCCGCCGACATCGCCGCCGCGATCGTCGCGGAGGGCCACCGCACCGTCGAGTTCGTCATCGTCGCCTCGGGTCCGAACGGCGCCGATCCGCACCACGAGGTCTCGGACCGGGTGATCCAGGACGGCGATGTCGTGGTCGTCGACATCGGCGGCGCGGTGCCGTCCGGCTACAACTCCGACAGCACCCGCACCTACGCCGTCGGCACGCCGGATCCCGAGACCGCCCGCCGTATCGCCGTGCTCGTGCGGGCGCAGCAGGCAGCGGTCGACGCCGTGCGCCCCGGCGTCACCGCGGAGCAGGTCGACGCCGCGGCGCGCGACGTGCTGACCGCGGAGGGCCTGGGCGCCGCGTTCCTGCACCGCACCGGCCACGGCATCGGCGTCACGACGCACGAGGAGCCCTACATCGCCCCCGGCAACGCGCTGCCGCTGCGCGAGGGCATGGCGTTCAGCATCGAACCGGGCATCTACTTCCCGGGCGAATGGGGATCCCGGATCGAGGACATCGTCGTGGTCACCGCCGACGGCTGCGAGAACCTCAACACGGTCCCCCACGAGCTGACCGCAGCGGGGGCCTGACCCGGCCGGGCCGGGCCGGGCCGTCCGGTCGTCGAGCGAGCGAAGCCCCAAGCGAAGCCCCGCGGACGGACCGGAGCGCAGCGATCGGTCCCTCGTCCGCGCAGGCATCGGGCCTGGCGGGAGCAGCGAAGCCCCGCGGACGGACCGGAGCGCAGCGATCGGTCCCTCGTCCGCGCAGGCATCGGGCCTGGCGGGAGCAGACGCTCCCGAGCCTGCGAGGGAGCGTCTGCGGGGGACTGCGCGGACGAGGGACCGACCGCGGAGCGGGCGCAACCACAGTCCCTTCGACAGGCTCAGGGACCGGACAGGGCCCAGGGACCGGCGACGCTCAGGGACTGGCGCAGTCAGTGCACGCGGTCGAGGGCTTCGGGGATGTCCGCGCTCCACGACGCCGGGGCCTCGGACGCGGGGGCGGCGGGCAGAGTCCCCTCGCCGTCCGGGTGGGGGATCGCGGCGAGCAGCGCCTCGGTGTAGGGATGCACCGGGCGGGCCCACACCAGCGGCGTCGCCCCGGACTCGACGATGCGACCGCGGTACATCACGGCCACGCGGTCGGCCATGAGCCGCACCACGGAGAGGTCGTGCGAGATGAACAGCATCGCCGCACCCGAGGCGACGCACAGCTCGCGCATCATCGCGGCGACCGAGGCCTGCGCGGACGCGTCGAGGGCCGAGATCGGCTCGTCGGCGACGATGAGGTCGGGCTTGGCGGCGAGCGCGCGAGCGATCGCGACGCGCTGCCGCTGACCGCCGGACAGCTGGTACGGATAGCGGTTCTCGAGCGCGGGGGAGAGGCCGACGGCCTTCAGCCAGTACGACGGCGCCTCGGTGTCCACCCCGCGGGAGGCGGCCGCGCGGGATCCCTCGGCGATCTGCTGCGCCACGCGGATCCGCGGGTTCAGCGACGAGTTCGGATCCTGGAACACCATCTGGATCGCGGTGAGCTCGGCCGGGCGGGTGCGCAGGCCGAGCGGCCGCACGGGGCGGTCGCGGTAGAGGACCGTCCCTCCGGCCGGCTTCTCCATGCCGATGACGGCGCGGGCGGTCGACGACTTGCCGCACCCGCTCTCGCCGACGAGCGCCAGCACCTCACCGGCCGCGATGTCGAACGAGACGCCGTCGACGGCACGGAACGCGAGGCGTCCGCCGTACTCGACGACGAGGGAGTCGACGTGCAGGACCGGCTTCTGATCACTCATCGGTTCTCCTCCCGATCGTCCGCGGAGGGCGCGTCGGACCCGTTCTCGCCGGGTGCGTCCACGAGCGAGTCCTGCGCATCGGGCATCGCGTCCAGCAGCTCGCGCGTGTAGGGATGCTGCGGATCCTGGAAGATCTGCCGGCGCGGACCGGACTCGATGATCAGACCGCCGCGCATGACCGCCACCTCGTCCGCCACGGCGCTCATCACACCGAGGTCGTGCGTGACGAGCAGCACGGCCAGGTCGCGCTCGATCGCGAGGTCGCGGAGCAGATGCAGGATCCCGGCCTGCACCGTGACGTCGAGCGCGGTGGTCGGCTCATCCGCGAGCAGCACCTCGGGCTCGCAGGCCAGGGCGATCGCGATCGCGATGCGCTGTCGCTGCCCGCCGGAGAACTGGTGCGGGTACTTCTGCAGCGCCTCCTCCGGGTTCGGCACGCGCACGAGCGCCACCAGCTCGGCCGCCCGCTTCCGCGCGTCGGCCCGCGACAGCCCGAGGTGCGCGCGCATGCCGTCGGCCAGTTGGGATCCGACCGTGATCTGCGGGTGCAGGCTGGCGGACGGATCCTGGAACACCATCCCGATCCGCTTGCCGCGCACGGCCCGGTAGGCCTTGCCGCTCATCCCGACCAGCTCGGTGTCGCCGCCGAGCACGATCGAGCCGGATGCGGTGCCGCCCGCGGGCAGCAGGCCGAGGATCGCCATCGCGGTCATGCTCTTGCCGGATCCGGACTCCCCGGCGAGACCCTGGACGCGTCCGGGCACGAGGTCGAGGGAGATGCCTTTCACGACTTCGGCACGGTTGCGCTTCCCCTGCCCGAGCTCGACGTGCAGGTCGCGGATCGCGAGCGCGGCGGCCACGTCGTCCCGGGCCGGTCGCTCCGTGAGCTGCGCGCTCACGCGGCCACCTCCCCGGTCGCGGCGGCGGCCGACACCGCAGTGGGCGCCTCGGCCTCGCGCTCGCGCGCGGCGAGCGGGTCGAGGGCGTCGCGCAGCGAGTCGCCGATGAAGTTGAACGCCATCACGATGCTGAGGATCGCGAGGCCCGGGAACAGCCCCAGCCACCAGTTCGAGGGGTTCTGCATGGCGTCGGCGATCATGGTGCCCCATTCGGGCGTCGGCGGCTGCGCTCCCAGGCCGAGGAAGGACAGGCCGGAGAGCAGCAGGACCGCGGTGCCGATGTCGAGCGACGCGAGCACGAGCACCGGGCCGGCGATGTTCGGCAGCACGTCGCGCACGAGCGATCGCAGCGGGGAGGATCCCAGCAGCCGGCCCGCGATGACGTAGTTCTGCGAGCGCAGCCCGAGCACGAGGGAGCGGGTGATGCGGGCGTACGGCGGCCAGGCCACGATGATGCCGGCGATCACGGCGTTCATGATCGACGGGCCGAGCGAGGCGGCGATGACCATCGCGAGGATCACGGTCGGGAACGCCATCACCATGTCGGTGATGCGCATGAGCACTTCGTCGAACCAGCCGCCGAGGTAGCCCGCGACCGCACCGACGACGGTGCCGACGATCATCGCGCAGATGACGAGCATGAGGGCGAGCGGGATCGTGGTCTGCGCACCGAGCAGGAGGCGGGAGAACACGTCGCGGCCGTTGACGTCGGTGCCCATGATCGCCTGGCCACTGGGGGCGGCGAGACGGGGGAGGTCCTGCGCGAGCGGGTCGTGCGGGGCGATCCACGGCGCGAGGATCGCGACCACGATCCACACCAGGGCGATGACCGTGCCGACCACGGCCAGCGGCGTGCGCCAGGCGCGCGGCAGCCAGGGACGACGGCGCTTCGGGGCGACCTTCTCGGGGACGACGAGGTTCATGACAGCCTCACGCGCGGATCCAGGACGCCGTAGAGCACGTCGACGACGAGGTTGATGACGAGGTAGATCACGCCCACGACCAGACCGACGCCGGTCACGGCCAGCAGGTCGAGGTTCTTCGAGGCGTTGTAGGCGTAGGTGCCCAGGCCCGGCCAGGCGAACACCGCCTCGACCAGCACCGTGCCGGAGAGCAGGCTGCCGAACGCGATGCCGACGAGGGTCAGGATCGGCAGCGCAGCTCCGCGCAGCACGTACCCGACGACGACCCGGCGGCCGCTCAGCCCCTTGGCGCGGGCCGCGCGGGCATAGTCCATGTCGAGCACCTCGAGCACCGAGGTGCGCACGAACCGGGTCAGGGTCGCGATCGTGAACAGGCTGAGCACGAGCACCGGCAGGGCGAGGTGGCTCGTCGCGTCGAAGAAGCCGACCGAGTCGCCGTTCAAGAGGTAGTCGATCGTGTAGAAGCCGGTGATGCGCGGGGGCGGCGTGATCGTGGGGGAGATCCGCCCGGATCCCGACACCCAGTGCAGCTGCATGAAGAACAGCTGGTACGTGAGGATCGCCATCCAGAACGTCGGGATGCTGAGCCCGATCAGGGTGACGACGCGCACGACCTGGTCGGTGACCTTGCCGCGGCGATAGGCGGCGAGCGTGCCCAGCACGATCGCGACGGCGAGGCTGATGATGATCGCGTAGAAGGCGATCTCCGCCGTGGCCGGCACGGCCTTGGCGAGGTCGGCGGAGACCGGCTGGCCGGACTTCAGCGAGGTGCCGAGGTCGCCGCGCAGCAGGTTGCCGACGTAGATGAAGAACCGGATCCAGACCGGTTGGTCGAGCCCGTACTTCTCTCGGAACGCTTCGACCGTGGCGGGGTTCGACGCGGCACCCTCGCCGAGGGCGGCGCGCACCGGATCCCCGGGCACGATCACGGTGAGGGAGAAGGTGACCAGCACGATCCCGAACAGCAGGATCACGCTCGTCACGGCCCGCCGGGCGAGGAACCGCACCAGCGTGTGCTGCGATTGCCGCGCTCGGCGGGTGGCGATGGCTTGGGTCTCGGACACGGGAGGCTTCCGGGTGGTGGCGGACGTGGTGCTGCGGGGGNGGACCGGCCCCCGCAGGGTTCACTTCGCGGGGTGCAGGGTCCGCAGGTCGAGCGTCCAGGTCACGTTGTACTGGAGCCCGGCCACCTTGGGCGAGCTGGCGAGGTTGATGCCGGGGACGATCAGCGGCACGAACGGGCCGGATTCCTGCATCGCCTTGGCGTAGTCGCCGAAAGCGGTGTTGCGCTCGTCGACCGAGGTCGCGTTCTGCGCCTTGGTGACGAGGTTCGCGATGCCCGGATCGGCGTCCGCGGGCCAGCCGGCACGCAGGCCGACCTTCTGGCCGGGGCCGAACGGCAGGAACGACGACGAGTCGGCGTAGTCGGGGCCCCAGTACCAGAGCGAGAACGCCTCCTGCGCCTTCACGTACGGCTGCACCTCGGTCGCGAACGGCGCCGGGGCGAGCGTCGCGTTGATGCCGGCGGCCTTCAGCTGCTCCTGCACGCGCTCGGCGACGGGCGTGAACTCGACGCCGCCGACCGGGTTGTCGTTGGGGAACTGCAGCTTGATCTGCTCTCCCTTGTAGCCGGACGCGGCGAGCGCGGCCTTGGCGCGGTCGAGGTCCTGCTTCACCCCGGTCTTGTTGGCGCCGGGGAACATCGGCGGGATGACGCCGGTGGCCTGCACGGATCCCTTGCCCGCGAGCTCGAGCAGCTTGTCGTAGTCGAGCGCGTAGCGCACCGCCTCGGCGAACTTCGGGTTCGCGGTGACGCCGCCCACGTTCTTGTCCTGGTTGATCAGGAGGAACAGGGTCTCGGCGGAGGGTGCCGAGTTCACCGTGAAGCCGGAGCCGAGGTTCTTCACCTGGTCGCCGGAGAGATCGACGGCCACGTTGGAGTCGCCGCCCTTGAGGTTGGTGAGCTGCGTGGAGGACCGCGAGATGTTGCGCACCACGATCTTGTCGTACGCCGGCTTGTCGCTGCCGTCGTACTTGTCGTTCTTCACCAGCACGACCTGCTGGGTGAGGTCGAGCGACTGCAGCTTGTACGGACCGGATCCGGCGGAGTTCGCATCGAGCCAGCTCTTCGCCGTGTCGGAGGTGTCGGTCTTGCCGCCGTTCTTCTCGACGACCTTGGAGTTGAGGATCGCGAGGGACGGGTTGGTGACGATCGCGGGCAGCTGCAGCGACGGGGTCTTCGTGCTCAGCTTCACGGTCTTGTCGTCGACCTTCGTGACGGTGATCCCCGCCATCAGGAAGTTCGCCTTCGAGTCCGTGATCCCGGCGACGCGGTCGAGGGAGAAGACGACGTCGTCCGCGGTGACCGGGGTGCCGTCGGAGAACTTCCGGCCGTCCTGGATCGTGAAGGTGAACTCGGTCGCGTCCGAGTTCTGCTTCATGGTCGCGAGATCGGGCTTCGGGGTGCTCGAGTCGGATCCCTGGAAGGTGAGCAGCGTGTCGTACACCGCGTGCAGGACCAGGTTGCCGGTGGGCACGTAGTTGCGTCCCGGGTCGCCGGTCTCGAGCGAGAACGCCGTGTCGACGACGAGCGTGCCTCCCCCGGAGGAGCTGTTCGAGTTGTTCGCGGAGTTGCCCCCGGAGCACCCGGCGAGCGCGATGGCGGCCACGGCGATGAGCGCGGCTGCGGCGTGGCGATGTGAACGGCCCACGGGCGTTCCTCCTCGTTGAAGATGGACAGGTCAGGCGACCGGATCGGGTTTTCCGGCACTATATCCGACCGATCACGCCGAATTCGAGCAATCCATTGTCACGCTTCCGTCACTACGGCAATATGTCCAGCATGAGCGACGATACCTCCTCCTCGTCTGGACGATCCGCACCCGTGATCGATGAAATCGCGTACGACATCCTCCGCGTGCTCCGGCGCAACGGCCGCATCTCGATCGCCGCGCTCGCCCAGGAGGTCGGGATCTCCCGCGCCAGCGCCTACTCCCGGGTCGAGTCGATGACCCGAGCCGGCATCATCACCGGCTTCACCGCCGAGGTCGACACCACCCGGCTCGGGCTGAGCGTGAGTGCCCTCGTGTTCTGCACGATCCAGCCGCAGTCGTGGACGTCGTTCCTGCACGCGATCGGCGAGATGCCGGATGTCGAGTCGGCCAGGGTGATGACCGGCGAGCACGACGTGATGCTCGTCGTGCGCAGCGTCGACATGGAGGCGATGCAGTCGCTCGTGATCGGCACCATCGCGGACCGGCCGGAGGTGACCAAGGTCGAGACCGCGATCGTGATGGGCGAGGTGTTCCGCCGCCCGTTCGTGCTGCCGGACGACATCCCCCGGCGCGATCCGATCGGCGTGGACAGCGGCCTGATGCGCTTCACGCGCACCGATCAGAGCCGGGGGACGCGGGTCTGATCCGGGATCAGACCTGCACGCACACGCTGACGTGGTCGACGCCGTCGACCGCGAAGTCCTCGACCAGGCGGATGCGGCCGTCCTCGGCGCGCTCGGCGCGACTGACCGCGTCGCCGCGCACGACCGACCCGTCGCTGGCCAGCGCGTGCGCGAACGAGACCCGCACCTCGGCGTCGGCGACCTCGCCGACGAAGCGTCCCTCGGTGACCGTGTCGCCGGTGTATTCGCCCCAGATCAGACGACCCTCCTGGTGGTAGGCGAAGGTCGTGGGGGCGTCCGGATCCACCTCGCTCGCGGTCGAGGAGACCATGGCGAAGCGCATCCCGTCGAGGGAGAGGGAAGAAGGCATGACGACGAGTATGGACCCGCGCCGGAGGATCCGCGCAATCCCGGTCGCTCCCCGCGTGCCCGGGATCCGGAGCGGAGATCGCGCGTTCCCGAGGCGAGGAATGACAATTCCCGCACCCTCGGAATCTATTAACAGGTTCATCCACATGTGGATTACTCGGAGAGGCGGAATTCCTCCCCTTGTGGCGGTTTCTGAGCGCTTCCCGGCATCGGATACGTCCTGTTCACCGGTCGTTTTCCTGAAGGTCGGCTCGCGGCGCCCGGTGGTGCGTGGAAAAGCAGGCGACTCCGCGCCGGCGGGCATTTCCCGCACTGCAGGTCCTGCTCCCGGAGAACGCCCTCAGGAGATGCGCCGGAACAATCGGTTACCGGCCGCGGCGAGTCCGCTGCCGACCGCGAGGATCGCCGCACTCCCGCCCGCGTAGGCGATCTGCCGATGGCTGCCGTGCTGTTCGACGGTGATGTAGATGACCACGAACGCGACGATCGAGAGGACCGCGGAGAGCCCGGCGATCCACCACAGCAGACTCAGCCGACGAGCCGGGTGATCCGCGGGGGGAACCCGCCACGCCAGGAGCGCGATGCCGCCCAGCGCTCCGCATGCCGCGACGAGAATGAAGGCCGCGACGACGTCGCTCGGACGGTGCCACTGATCGATCACGAGCAGGACGCCCGTCAGCACCGCGAAGGCCCCGCCGAGCACCGCGGCGAGCGGGCGCCAGCGCGGCGGCGAGACGAGGAAGACCGCGAAGGCTGCGGCAGCCGCC
The DNA here is from genome assembly GCF_052045495.1 of Microbacterium sp. 22242. Taxonomy (NCBI): domain Bacteria; kingdom Bacillati; phylum Actinomycetota; class Actinomycetes; order Micrococcales; family Microbacteriaceae; genus Microbacterium; species Microbacterium sp. 22242. The sequence goes on from NZ_JBQEOZ010000006.1 coordinate 251,493, forward strand.
ACCGTCGCATGCCCGGAAGGGAATGAATTGTTCAGCAGGTCCGTGGCGCCGGTCTGGGCGCGGACCAGGAACACGTGCTTGGCCAGTTCTGCGAGTGCGAGTGCCACCGTCCCGACGGCGAAAGCGACGACGATGTGCTTCGGCCTGCGGGTGATCCCGCCGATGAGGAGGGTGAGCACGATCCCTCCGCCTATGCCGACGGTCGGCACGCTGACGAGCAGGATCCCGGTCAGACGGTAGACGATGTCGTGCTGGTCCGCGGCTCCGGCGAATGCGCGTTCGTCGACGATCTGCCCGACGTACGTCTGCACGAACACGAAATAGGTCGCGACGAAGGCGACCGCCAGTCCGACGGCGGCCATCGCGAACGATCGCATCTTCCGTCCTGCCGCCACCGGACCATCATGCCACCGGCATCCTGTGCGATCCGAGTGCGCGTGCCGTGCTGATCGCGCCGCGCCCGAGAGCAAGCGCCCCCGGCCCCGCGCCGGCAGCGCCGGGCCGCGTCAGGCCGGACCCGACGACGCCAGCCCGGTCGGCGCGGTCACCGGACGCTCGCTCCGGCGGCGTGACGTGTCGAAGAAGGGCAGCGCGAGATGCACGAGCGGGCCGATGGTCGCGGCGAACACCACGGTGCCGATGCCGACCGTGCCGCCGAGCAGCCACCCGACCGCCAGCACGGTCACCTCGACCGTGAGCCGGGAGACCCAGATCGGCCACCCGAGCCGGGCGTTCATGCCCGTCATCAGACCGTCGCGCGGGCCGGGGCCGAAGCGGGAGCCGATGTAGAGGCCGCTCGCGAGGGCGACCGCGAGCAGGCCGGCGATGAAGATCAGGATCCGCGGCACGAGGCCGTGGATCGGCGGCAGCACCGTGAGCGTGACCTGGATCGCGGTGCCGACCAGCAGGATGTTCGCGATCGTGCCGGCGCCCGGGCGCTGGCGCAGCGGAATCCACAGCAGGAGGACCAGCAGGCCGACGATGTTGGTGATCCACCCGATGCCGATCCCGGTGCGGACCGAGAGGCCCTGCGCGAAGACGGTCCACGGGTCGAGGCCGAAGCCGGCCGCGATCATGAGCGCGTCGCCCACTCCGTAGAGCGGGAGGCCGATCAGCAGCTGCAGCACGCGACGTGTCATGAATCCATGATCCGACAGAAGTGGATCCTTCAGAAGAGTCCAATTCGCGTACTCTGGCCTCATGGACTCCCGGCTCTCCGCCCGCGCCCTGGTCGAGCTGCTCGGCTTCTGGCGCACCAGCGAACCCGCGTACGACGCCCTCGCCGACGGGATCCGGCTGCTCTGCCTGGACAACCGGATCGCACCGGAGACCGCGCTTCCCGCCGAGCGCGAGCTCGCCGTCGCCCTCGGCATCAGCCGCACCACGGTCGCGGCCGCCTACCGGGCGCTGCGCAGCACCGGCCACATCCTGAGCCGGCAGGGATCCGGCAGCGTCACCCGGCCGCTCGGGCGGACCACCGCGGCGCGCTGGTTCGACCGGGAGGGGATCGACCTGCAGCAGGCCAGCCCGCCGGCCTGGCCCGGTCTGCCGGGCGTGATCGCAGAGGTCGCCGCGTCGGCCACCGCACTCGTGTCCCGATCCGGCTATGACATCCTCGGACACGCCGGACTGCGCGCCGCGATCGCCGAGCGGTGCACTCGGCAGGGCATCCCGACGATCCCCGAGCAGATCATGGTCACCAACGGCGCCCAGCACGCCCTGAACCTGATCGCGTCCACGCTCCTGCGCCGCGCGGATCGCGTCCTGATCGAGACCCCGACCTACCCGCACGCCGCGGAGACCTTCCGCCGCAGCGGATCCCGGCTCGTGGGCGTGCCCGTCGAGGTCGGGCATGGCTGGGACGTGGACCGAGCCGCCCAGGCGTTCGCCCGTACCGCGCCCGCCCTCGCCTACCTGATGCCGGAGTTCCAGAACCCGACCGGCCGCACCATGACGGCGTCCGAGCGCACGGCGTTCGCCCGCGCCGCGCACGACAGCGGCTCGATGCTCCTCGTCGACGACACGATCTCCGATCTCGTGATCGATGCCGGGGAGCGCCCTGCGCCGCTGCCCGCCGCGATCCGGGTGGGGTCGCTGGCCAAGTCGGTGTGGGGCGGGCTGCGGGTGGGCTGGATCCGCGCCGACGCGGACGTGATCCGACGGCTGCGGGCGGCCCGAGCCTCGCACGACCTGGGCACGCCCGACCTCGAGCAGGCGGTCGCGACCCGCGTCATGGTGCGGCTCGACGAGATCCTGCCGCAGCGCTCAGCGCTGCTCCGCGCGGGTCGGGACGCCCTCGTCGCGGCCCTCGGCGCGGCCGTTCCGGGGTGGTCGGTGCCGCAGGTGCACGGCGGGGTCGCGCTCTGGGTCGGCCTGGGCGCCCCGCTCAGCTCGGCGCTCGTGATGGACGCGGCGCGTCACGGTCTGCACCTGTCGGCGGGCCCGCGGTTCGCGGTCGACGGCGGTCACGAACGCCATCTGCGGATCCCGTTCACCGCGGAGCCGCGCGAGCTCGAGCGCGCGGTGGACATCCTCGCCGCCTCCTGGGCGACGGTCTCCGCCGACATCTCGCATCTCGAGCCCGGCACCCCGGCGCTCAGCGAAGCGCTGGTGTGAGCGGCAGGACCTTGCGGCGAGGGAGGCGAGGGAAACCGTCGCGGACTGTGGAGCCTAGGATGTCTGGGTTCACGACATAGGCGACAGGTGATCGGCGACACGTGAGTCGCGTCATAGGCGACAGACTCAGGCATGTCGAAGCATCGCGTCGTCGTGTTGAAGATCATCGCCGGACAGCTCACAGTGACCGCCGCTGCGTGCGAGTACGGGCTCTCCCGCCAGTATCTCCACGTGCTGCTCGCCCGCTACCGTAAAGAGGGATTGGATGGCCTCGAGCCACACTCGCGCGCTCCGCTGACTTCGCCCCAGACGACGACCACCCGCGTCCGCGACCGTGTCATCGAACTGCGCCAACAGCTGACCTCGAACGGGCTCGATGCCGGCCCGGTCACGATCGCCTGGCATCTGCGAGAAGAAGGCCTACGAGCCCCGTCGACGTCCACGATCCGCCGGATCCTGCACACCGCTGGGCTGGTCACCCCCGAGCCGCGCAAACGCCCCCGTTCCTCCTACCTCCGTTTCGAAGCCGCCCGACCGAACGAGACCTGGCAGTCCGACTTCACCCACTGGCCCCTCGCGGACGACACCGACGTCGAGATCCTGAACTGGCTCGACGACCACTCCCGAAAACTGCTGTCCTGCACCGTCCACCACCCCGTCACCGGCGACGACGTCGTCACCACGTTCCTCACCTGCATCGACACCCACGGGCCGCCCGCGTCCACGCTCACCGACAACGGACGCGTCTACACCGCCCGACACGGAGGAGGCAGAAACGCCTTCGAATACACGCTCGCCGCGCTCAGCATCGTCCAGAAGAACGGTTCCCCGAACCACCCCCAGACCCAGGGCAAGATCGAACGCTTCCATCAAACCCTGAAACGCTGGCTCGCCGCCCGTCCCCGCGCCCGCACCGCGGCCGAGCTGCAGACCCAACTCGACGAGTTCCGCGAACACTACAACACGCGCCGACCGCACCGCGCGCTCGACGGAAGAACCCCGGCCGACACCTACGCCGCCTCCCCAAAAGCCGCCCCCACCGGGACCCCAGACACGGACCGGACGCACTACCGCCTCCGCTACGACCACGTCGCCGCCGACGGGAAGATCAGCTTCCGCCGCGCCGGGCGCATGCACCACCTCGGCATCGGCACCACCCACCGAGGCAAACGCGTCATCATCCTCGCCGACGAACACAGCACCACCGTGATCTCCCTCAACACCGGAGAGATCATCGCGACCAACACCATCGACCCAAGCAAAAGCTACTGGCGCAACAACGAGAGAGAGCCCGGCCGATGGCCGGACTCTCTCTCGTAACTTGTCACCTATGTCGCGACTCAGATGTCAACTATGTCCCGACTCATCACA
>NZ_JBQEOZ010000007.1:0-191875 GCF_052045495.1 Microbacterium sp. 22242
GAGCGGGTTCTAACGGTGGTCGCAACACCCCGAGTTTCGGGAGGTTGCGACCACCGTGTCGTTTTCAGAGGAGCAGGATCAGCGTCGGGCTGAGTTCTTCGCGTTGTTGAGTTCGGTGGGCAGTGTCTCGCTGGCAGCGCGGGAGTTGGGCATCAACCGCAACACGGCGTTCGGCTGGGCGAGGAAGGGTGGGTTCCGCTCTGGAGGGAAGTACCCCGCCCGCCCGGATCCACGTCGTGACGAGTTCGCGCGATTGCGGGCGGAGGGCATGTCGCGACGGGACGCTGCTGCCAGGGTCGGCATCCATGAGCGGACAGCCGAGGACTGGGACCATGGGGTTCGCAAGTCGCGGAACTCGCGGTTCTACCCGGACGGGCGGCGGGTGGATTACGCGACCGGGCGGGTCACGATGGAGACCATGGAAAGTCCACCACCCCTGGTTCCGGAACAGATCGGGTCCAGGTTGTTGTCCCTGATCGAGCGGGAGAAGATCGCGGATCTGCACCGGGCTGGTCTGTCGTTGCGCGCGATCGGGCGGGAGCTGGACCGACCGGCGTCCACGATCAAACGTGAGCTCGATGCGCACACGACCGATGGTCGGTATCTGCCGCACGGTGCGCACCGGGCAGCCGCCGCGGCGCGGGCGCGGCCGAAGCCGGGGCTTCTGGTCCAGCCTGGTCGGCTGAGGGACTACGTCGCGGCCGGTCTGCGAGAACAATGGTCTCCGGAGCAGATCCGCAACCGGATCCGCGAGGACCATCCTGACGATGAGGGCATGCGAGTGAGCACGGAGACGATCTACCAAGCCATCTACGTCCAAGCGCGCGGCGGCCTGAAACGCGAAATCACCGATGCTTTGCGCACCGGGCGGACCCGCCGCAAACCGCACCGGTCGCCGGAGCACCGCACCAGCCGGTTCGTCGATCCGATGGTGATGATCAGCGACCGCCCCGCGGAGGTCGAGGACCGCGCCGTCCCCGGGCACTGGGAAGGGGACCTGATCACCGGGGAACTGAACAAATCCGCGATCGTCACGCTCGTCGAACGCACCACCCGTTACGTGATGCTCGGGCACCTCCCCGGCGGGGACCACACCGCCGAGACCGTCCGTGATGTTCTCGTGGGCCTGATCGGCACCCTGCCGGAGCACCTGCGCGGGTCGTTGACCTGGGACCAGGGCGCGGAGATGGCCGGCCACAAAGCGTTTCGGATCGCGACCGGTGTCCCGGTCTACTTCTGTGATCCCGCATCGCCCTGGCAGCGCGGGTCGAACGAGAACACCAACGGACTGCTGCGGCAGTACTTCCCCAAGAGCACGGACCTGACCGTCTACGGGCCCGAGGACCTCGAACACGTCGCCCAGAAACTCAACCGCCGCCCACGCAAAACGCTCGGCTGGAAAACTCCAGCCGAGCGTCTGCTAGAACTTGTCTAGTTCAATCGGTGTTGCGACGACCCCTTGAATCCGCCCCGTGCATCCGGGCCTTCGTCGTCCCCGGATCTGGGTGAGGATCCTGTTCGAGGAGCGATGTCTGCTCTCGTTCCGGCGCCGAAGCGGCGAACATCGCTCCTCGAAACGCAGAAGCGCTCGCCGAGCGCGGGGCGCTCCGTCTCCGCGCCGCAATAGGGTTGATCGGTGACCACCACTGCGCGCAGCGCCCAGACCGTCGGCGTCGCCTCGGCGATCGGCGCCTATCTGCTGTGGGGCGTGCTGCCGCTGTACTTCCTCCTGCTCGCCCCGACCGGGCCGTGGGAGCTGGTGGCGTGGCGCGTCGCCCTCTCCTTCGTGTTCTGCCTGATCCTGCTCGCGGTCACGCGCGGCTGGAAGCCGCTGCTCGCGATCATCCGGCAGCCGCGGCTGCTCGCCCTCACCGCGCTCGCCGGCGTGCTGATCTACATCAACTGGCAGGTGTTCGTCCTCGCGACGCTGAACGGCAACATCGTCGAGACCGCGCTGGGCTACTTCATCAACCCCATCACGACGATGCTGCTCGGCTTCTTCATCCTGCGCGAAAGGATCCGTCGGCTGCAGTGGGTGGCGATCGGGATCGCGTCCACGGCGGTGCTGGTGATCGTGTTCGCGTACGGGAAGTTCCCCTGGGTGGCGCTGTCGCTGACCGCCTCGTTCGGGATCTACGGGCTGGTCAAGAAGCAGATCGGCCCGGCTGTCGACGCGATCAGCGGCCTCACGCTCGAATCCTTCTGGCTGCTGCCGGTCGCCGCCGTGCAGCTGGTCGCGGTCGGGCTGACCTCAGGCCTCACGATGGGCGCACACGGCGCCCTGCACGCGGCTCTGCTCGCCTTCGCCGGGGTGGCGACGGCCGTGCCGCTGCTGTTGTTCGCGGCGGGGACGCGGCGGATCGGCCTCGTCGCGATCGGGACGATCCAGTTCATCACCCCGATCATGCAGTTCCTGTTCGGGGTGCTGGTCGAGCACGAGGCGATGCCGGCCACGCGCTGGATCGGCTTCGTGATCGTGTGGGTCGCGGTCGCGGTCTTCCTCGCCGACCTGGTGCTCGCGGCCCGCCGATCCTCGCGTTCTGCGGCGCACACGGGCACCGACACCATCCCGGTGCCCTGAGGGCGTTCCTGGGAATACGGCCCCCGCCGCGGCGCTTAGACTCGATACACTCGCGCGAGAAAGAGGAGCCCCGCACCCCATGGAGCAGCACGACCCGTTCGGTTTTGTCGGATTGACCTACGATGACGTTCTGCTTCTGCCGGGGCACACGGATGTGATCCCGAGCGAGGCGGACACCTCGTCCCGCGTGACCCGGCGCATCTCGGTCGCCACGCCGCTGCTCTCCAGCGCGATGGACACCGTCACCGAGGCACGCATGGCGATCGCGATGGCGCGCGAGGGCGGCCTCGGCATCCTGCACCGCAACCTCTCGATCGCGGATCAGGCCGCCCAGGTCGACCGCGTCAAGCGCAGCGAGTCCGGCATGATCACGGATCCGATCACCACGACGCCTGACGCGACGATCGCCGAGGTCGACGCGCTGTGCGCGAAGTACCGCATCTCCGGCCTGCCGGTGGTCGACCCCGAGGGTCGCCTGCTCGGCATCGTCACCAACCGCGACATGCGGTTCATCTCCGGATCCGCGACGCAGACCACGCTGGCCCGTGACGTCATGACGAGCGAGAACCTCGTCACAGCCCCCGTGGGCGTCGAGGCGGCGCAAGTGATCGAGCTGTTCGCGAAGCACCGCGTCGAGAAGCTCCCGCTCATCGACGAGGACGGCAAGCTCGCCGGCCTCATCACGATCAAGGACTTCGACAAGAGCGAGAAGTACCCGCTCGCCACCAAGGACGACCAGGGCCGGCTCCGTGTCGGCGCTGCGATCGGCTTCTTCGGCGACGCGTGGGAGCGTGCCGAGGCGCTGCGCGACAAGGGCGTGGACGTGCTCGTCGTCGACACCGCGAACGGCCAGTCCCAGGGCGTGATCGACCTGGTCACGCGACTCAAGGCGGACCCGTCGTTCGACCGCATCGACATCATCGGCGGCAACGTCGCCACCCGCGAGGGCGCCCAGGCGCTCGTCGACGCCGGCGTCGATGCCGTCAAGGTCGGCGTCGGCCCTGGCTCGATCTGCACCACCCGCATCGTCGCCGGCGTCGGCGTGCCGCAGGTCACCGCCGTGTACGAGGCGTCGCTCGCCGCAGGGCCCGCCGGCATCCCGGTCATCGCCGACGGCGGTCTGCAGTACTCCGGCGACATCGCCAAGGCGCTCGTCGCGGGAGCCGACGCCGTGATGCTCGGGTCCCTCCTCGCCGGCACCGAGGAGTCGCCGGGCGAGATCGTCTTCCAGGGCGGCAAGCAGTTCAAGCTGTACCGCGGCATGGGCTCGCTCGGCGCGATGCAGACCCGCGGCAAGCAGACGTCCTACTCCAAGGACCGCTACTTCCAGGCGGACGTGCCGAGTGACGACAAGCTCATCCCCGAGGGGATCGAGGGCCAGGTGCCCTACCGCGGACCGCTGTCGGCCGTGGCCTATCAGCTCGTCGGGGGCCTTCGCCAGTCGATGTTCTATGTCGGCGCGCGCACGATCGAGGAGCTCAAGGCCCGCGGCAAGTTCGTCCGGATCACCCCGGCCGGGCTCAAGGAATCGCACCCGCACGACGTGCAGATCGTGGTCGAGGCGCCGAACTACAAGCGCTGAGCGCTCCCGGCGACCGAGCCGGACCCCGGCAGAAGGCCCTGGATCCTCCAGGGCCTTCTGCGTGTGTGGGTCCGCGTGCAGGGTGGGGACGTCTGCACGATCGTGATACGTCTGTGGCCGGATTCTGCGGATCGGTCGTGCAGGCCCCCCGATCGTGCAGGCGTGACGGGATCAGCTCACGGCGATCGGTTCGGGGTGGACGGACTCGGATCCGGTCCTCTCGGATCCGGCCGATCCTGCTTCGACGACCTCTCCGGCCGCATGCCCGCCCTTCCCGGCGGGAAGCCACAGCGCCACGAGCGTCGCCGCGAACAGCACCGCGGCTCCGGTGAAGACCGCGGGCCGCGCCGCGTCGACGTAGTGGTCGGGCAGCAGCCGGCCGCCCGCGCCCACGAAGATCGCCGTCATCACCGCGGTGCCGAGGGCCACGCCGAGCTCGCGGACCGTGGAGTTCACCCCCGACGCCTTCGCGTGGTCGACGAGCCCGAGCGTGGCCAGCAGCGCCGTGGCGGACGGCGCGAACACCAGTCCCATCCCGACGCCGGCCAGGATGAACGGCGCGATCAGCGCGGGGTAGGCCACGTCCGGCGAGAGCAGCAGGGCCACCCAGCCCAGCGCGACGCCCTGCAGCAGCAGGCCGAGCACCAGCAGGATCCGGGTGCCGACGCGCGGTGCGATGATGCCGGCGATCGGGGCGACGAACATCGGCGCGAGGGTCCACGGCGTGGTCTGCACGGCGGCCTCGAGCGGCGTCGCACCCTTCACGACCTGCAGGTACTGGATCAGGATGAAGACGGATCCGAAGGTCCCGAAGCTGAACGCGAAGCCGACGACGTTCGTGATCGAGAACGAGCGATCCCGGAACAGGCGCAGCGGCACGAGCGGTGCGCTCGAACGCCACTGCCAGACGATGAAGGCGACCACGAGAGCGCCGCCCAGGGCCAGTTCCGCGATCACGCCGAACGAGTCCCAGCCATCGTCGTTGCCGCGCACGATCGCATGCACGAGGGCGAGCACACCGGCCGCGGCGAGCACGGCGCCGGGCACGTCGATGCGCACGCGGGCGCCGAAGTCGTTGTTCAGCACGAGCAGTGCGAGCGGGATCGCGACGATCGCGACCGGCACGTTGATCCAGAAGATCGCCTGCCAGTTCCAGCCCTCCATGATCGCGCCGCCGATGAGCGGGCCGACGGCGACGCCGAGGCCGGAGACGCCACCCCAGATGCCGATCGCGAGCGCCCGGCGCGCCGCGGGGACGGCGCCGGTGAGCAGCGCGAGCGAGAGCGGCATGACGGCGGCGGCACCGAGGCCCTGCACCGCGCGGGCGGCGATCAGCTGGCCGGGATCGCCGCTCAGGGCGGCGAAGACGGATCCGGCGCCGAACAGCGCGATGCCGATCGCGAACACCGTGCGACGGCCGAACCGATCCCCGAGGGCGGAGGCGACCAGGATCGCTCCCGCGAAGGCGAGCGTGTAGGCGTTCACGAACCACTGCAGCTGCTCGATGCTCGCGTTCATCTCCCGGTGCAGCACGGGGAGGGCGTTGGTCATGACGAGGTTGTCGAGCGTCGCCATGAACATCGGCAGCGATGCCGCGGCGATGACGAGGACGAGGGGACGGCGGATCGGGTTCGCGGGGCGGATCCGCCGCGCGACGGAGGAGGACTCGGACATGGAAGCTCCCGTTGTAATTGAATGATTACCTGCGCTGAGATCAAGGTAGTAATCGAATGATTACAAAGTCAAGTCATTCGCTGATAACCTTTCGACATGACCTCCGCAGCCGCCGCCGACACCGCCCCGGTCGGGCCGGACGACCCCGGTCGGCGGCTCTCGTCCGAGGAGCGGCGCGCTCAGATCATCCGCGCCGCGCTGACGGTGTTCGGCGCGCGCGGCTACGAGGGTGCGACGACCGACGAGGTCGCCCGGGCCGCCGGCGTCAGCCAGCCGTACGTCGTGCGCTTCTTCGGTTCGAAGGAGAACCTCTTCCTCGCCGCGATCGATTTCGCGCTGGACCGGCTGCTGGCCTCGTTCCGGGCGGCACTCGCCGCGTCCGACGAGGGCGGGGAACGACCGGTCGGCAAGCGCATCGGCGAGGCCTACGTCGATCTGATCGAGGTGCGCGGCCTGCACCAGACCCTCGCGCACGCGTATCTGCTCGGCAGCAACCCCGCGATCGGCGCCGCCGCGCGCCAGGGCTTCGCGCAGGTCTGGCGGTTCTTCCGCGACGAGATGGGGCTGGACGCCGAGGAGGCGCGCACCTTCCTCGCCGAGGGCATGCTGATCAGCACCATGATCGGCCTGCGGATCGTCGACGACTACGGATCCGATCCGCAGATCACCGAGCTGTTCCGCGCGTGCTTCCCGAACAAGCTGCCGCACGTGCTCGACGTGCTGCCCCGCAACGAGCACCGCCTGTAACGCGAGCGGTCCGGGGTCTGCCGCCCCGATGTCGGGGGCGTCGGATAGCTTCCGGGCATGGCAACCGCATCGATCGATCTTCACGCCGTTCTGCATGACGTCACCCTCACGGCTGGCCGGTGGGAGCACCGTCTGACGCACGGCCCGGCCCCGTCGCGGGTCGAACTCGAGCGGATGGAAGCGGATCTGACAGAGGTGACGGCCGTCGCCGAGGCGATCCGGACCGTACTCCTCGCTGAGGTGGAACGCCGTGGTCTGCGCCTGTCCGACGGCATCTTCTGACCCTTCCCGGCGTCGGACGCCCGGCGTAGCGTGAAGGGCATGTGCCGCAACATCCACACCCTCCACAACTTCGAGCCCGCCGCGACCAGCGAGGAGGTGCACGCCGCCGCCCTGCAGTACGTGCGCAAGATCGCCGGGACGACCAAGCCGTCCAAGGCCAACCAGGAGGCGTTCGACCGCGCGGTCGCCGAGATCGCACACCTCACCCAGCACCTGCTCGACGACCTCGTCGCGAGCGTCCCGCCGAAGAACCGCGAGGAGGAGGCGGAGAAGAAGCGCGCCCGCGCGATCGCGAGTGGACGCTACGCTGCTTGATCGGATCCGCTGACGACCTCGGGTCGGTGACGGTTCACCCGGAACGCTCGATCCCTCGGTGACGGTTCACCCGGAACGCTGGATCCACTGACCGGCTCTGCCTGGCGCTGGCGGATCGCCTCAACGTGGCTGTGATCACCGCGGGCGGCGCCTGGGGAGTCGGAGCGCATCGTTCAGATCCGCTGAACGGCCGGGGCCTGTCCCGTTTCGCCGATGGTGTCACGAATCGCCGAGGGAACCGCGGGATCTGTCGGTGATTCGGGACAGGATCGGCCGGGCGGGCCCTGTCGGGGCAGAGTCGGCCCGGTAGTCTGGTGCCGTGACCCAGGAGATCGAGCTCGGCCGAGCCAAGCGCGCCCGCCGCGCATACACGTTCGACGACATCGCGGTCGTGCCCTCGCGGCGCACGCGCAACCCGGAGGACGTGTCCACGGCGTGGACGATCGACGCGTTCCCGTTCGAGATCCCCGTGCTGGGTGCGCCGATGGACTCGGTCATCAGCCCGCGCACCGCGATCATGCTCGGCCAGCTCGGCGGTCTCGGCGTCCTCGACCTCGAAGGCCTGTGGACCCGGTACGAGGATCCCGAGCCGCTGCTCGACGAGATCGCCGGTCTCGGCGAGGCCGAGGCGACCTCCCGCATGCAGCAGCTGTACGCTGAGCCGATCAAGCCAGAGCTCATCAAGCGCCGGCTGGCCGAGATCCGCGAGGCGGGCGTCACGGTCGCCGGATCCCTCACCCCGCAGCGCACCCAGGAGCTGTACCAGACCGTCGTCGAGGCCGGAGTCGACCTCTTCGTCATCCGCGGCACGACCGTCTCCGCCGAGCACGTCTCGAGCGTGGCCGAGCCCCTGAACCTGAAGAAGTTCATCTACGACCTCGACGTCCCGGTGATCGTCGGCGGCGCGGCGACCTACACGGCGGCCCTGCACCTCATGCGCACGGGAGCCGCGGGCGTGCTCGTCGGCTTCGGCGGGGGAGCGGCCTCCACCACGCGCGCGACCCTCGGCATCCACGCCCCGATGGCGACCGCCGTCTCCGACGTCGCCGCGGCGCGGCGTGACTACCTCGACGAGTCGGGCGGCCGCTACGTGCACGTGATCGCCGACGGCGGCGTCGGCACCTCGGGCGACATCGTGAAGGCGCTCGCGATGGGCGCCGACGCGGTCATGCTCGGTGTCGCGCTGGCGCGGGCGACCGACGCGCCCGGGCGCGGCTACCACTGGGGTCCTGAGGCGCACCACTCCAAGCTGCCCCGCGGCCGTCGCGTCGCGGTCGCCGGTGTCGCGACCCTCGAGGAGATCCTGTACGGCCCGGCTCCCGTGGCGGACGGCACCGCGAACCTGATCGGGGCGCTCCGCAAATCGATGGCGACCACCGGCTACTCCGACCTCAAGGAGTTCCAGCGGGTCGAGGTCGTGCTCTCGCCATACGAGCGCCCCTGATCCGCCCACCCGTCCGCCGTTCCGCCGTGTCCTCGCCGCAGCCGCCCGCCGATCCGTCCTCGCCGCAGATGCGCTTCCCGCCGACCCTGCGCGAGGTCCTGCTGCGCGGGCGGTGGATCGGCATGCTGATGCTCTGCCTGGTCGTCGCGGGCGTGTTCGCCTGGCTCGGGCAGTGGCAGCTGGAGCGCGCGATCGATTCGAACCCTGCGCCGCCCGACCTGACCGAGAACGTGAAGCCTCTCGACCAGGTCGTCAAGCCGGGCCAGTACCTGGACGCGCCGCTGGTCGGTCAGCGCACCGAGGCGCGCGGATCCTGGGTGCGCGGGGACTTCCTCGTCGTCTCCTCGCGCTACAACGACGGCGTGGAGGGGTACTGGGTCACCGGGCAGCTGCGGATCGCCGGCACCGCGGAGCCCACGTCGCTCGCGGTCGCGATCGGCTGGGCCGCGGACGAGCATGCCGCGAAGGCCGCGATCCAGCGCCTGGAGAAGACGGCCGACGGGAGGATCGTGTCGTTGACCGGGCGGCTCATCTCCGACGAGGGCGCCGTGGCCCCGCCGCAGGACCAGCCGGATCGGATGGATCGGATGTCGCCGGCGGCGCTGCTCGGCTTCTGGCACGACACCGACGAGTTGAACGTGTACCGGCCGTATCTGGCCTCGCAGAAACCGCTCGGCGGCCTGGACGCGATCTCCTCGCCCGCACCGGTGCAGCAGTCGCCCATCAACTGGCTGAACATCTTCTACGCGATCGAGTGGGCGGTGTTCGCGGGCTTCGCGTTCTACCTCTGGTACCGGCTCACGAAGGACGCCTGGGAGCGCGAGGTCGAGGAGTTCGAGGAGCGCTCGGAGCAGCCCCGCTCATCCGAGCGCGAGAACGGCGTGTGACGCGCGTTCGTGCGTCGGATCGTGACGATCCCATGTCCGGCGGGTGAACAGCTCTCAGGCGATCCATATCGTCCTTGAAGAACGTCCATAGCCTCGCCTATCGTCGGGGAAGATGCCGCCGTCCGCCCGGGCCGCGGCGCCGGCGGCCCCACCAGGGCCGCCGTTCCCTTCCCGAGGAGACAGCACGTGACGAGAGTCCCCGACGACGAGAACCGCGCCGTTCCCGTCGCGCACCGTCCAGCACCCACGCGCCGCAGCGCAACCGGAGCGCGCATCTGCGCGCTCGCCGTGACCACAGTGACCGCTCTGGGCTTCGGCTCGCTCGTCGCCGCCCCGGCCTTCGCCAACACCTCGGGAACGGGGGTGGTGATCAACGAGGCGTATCTGTCCGGCGGCAGCGCGGGCGCCGCCTTCACGAACAAGTTCGTCGAGCTCTACAACCCGACCGGCGACCCGATCGCCCTCGACGGCACCTCGATCCAGTACCGCTCCGCGACCGGCACCGGGAACTCGAGCGGCATCGTCGCGCTCGCCGGCGCGATCCCCGCACACGGCTACTACCTCGTGGAGGGCGGCAGCAACGGCGCCAACGGCGCCGCACTGCCGGCGCCCGACGCCCGGAGCTCGCTGAACCCGAGCGGCTCCAGCGGCACGATCGCGCTCGTCAAGGGCACCGCGGCCGTCGCCCTGCCGACCGGATCCGTCACGGGCGACGCGAACGTCATCGACCTGCTCGGCTACGGCAGCTCGAACACCTTCGAGGGAACCGCCGCGACCGCGCCCGCAGGCAACACCGACGTGAAGTCGCTGAACCGGGCGGCCGGGGCCGACAGCGACGCGAACGCCGCGGACTTCGCGCTCTCCGCGACCATCACGCCGAAGAACTCGACGGACTCCGGCACCGGCACCGACCCGGATCCGACCCCGACGCCGGATCCCACGCCCACGCAGAACCCGGCGGAGACCAGGACCATCGCCGAGGTGCAGGGCGCCGCGGATGTGTCGCCCTTCGTCGACCAGACCGTCACGGTGCAGGGCGTCGTGACCGGCGACTATCGCACCGGCGGCTACAAGGGCATCGTCATCCAGACGCAGGGCACGGGCGGCGACGTCAAGACCGCCGGCGCCTCCGACGGCATCTTCGTCTACCTGAACGCCCTGGCACCGGCGGTCTCGCCCGGCGATCTCGTCTCGGTCACCGGCACCGTGTCGGAGTACAACGGGCAGACCCAGATCGCCCCTGGCGCGGTCGGCGACGTCTCGGTCGTCACCGCGCAGGCGGGCGTCCCCGTCCCGGTGGCGCTTCCCGACACCGTGCTCGGAGCCGACCGCGAGGCCTACGAGAACATGCTCGTGGCGCCCGCCGGCAGCTACAAGATCGCCTCGAGCCACCAGCTGCACAACTACGGAACGCTCTGGCTGAACGCGGGCGACCTCAACGTCAAGGCCACCGAGCTTGCGCGCCCTGGCGCCGAGGCGGACGCGATCACCGCGAAGAACCTGTCCAAGCGGATCCTCCTCGACGACGGATGGTCGCTGCAGATCGGCAACAAGCTGCACACCGGCGACCAGCCCTACTTCACCAAGGACACGGTGGTCCGCAACGGCGACTCCGTGGCCTTCCCGGCCGAGGGCGAGATCCTGCAGTACGGCTTCGGCGACTGGCGCCTGCAGCCCGTCGTGCCGATCGACAGCACCAGCGCAGCCTCGCACAAGCCGACCTTCGGCGACGAGAACCCGCGTCCGGCCGCGCCGCCGGCCGCCGGCGGCGACGTGAAGGTCGCGTCGTTCAACGTCTACAACTTCTTCACGACGCTGAGCAGCGAGGACCCGAACGCCCGCGGCGCCAAGACCGCCCAGGAGTTCCAGATCCAGCGCTCCAAGACGGTCGCCGCGATCAACGGGCTCGGCGCCGACGTCGTCGGCCTGATGGAGGTGGAGAACGGCCCGAAGTTCGGCCTGCCGCTCGACGCCCCGCTGCAGAACCTCGTGGGCGCGCTCAACGAGGCCGCGGGCTCCGACGTGTGGGACTACGTCCGAACCCCGCAGGCGCTCGACAACCCGGCCATCACCGACGCCATCACCACGGCGATCATCTACAAGAAGGCCTCCGTCACGCTCAAGGGCGACGCGTCCACCACGATCGATGAGACGGTCTGGGGCAACGCGCGCGAGCCGATCGCGCAGACCTTCGAGACGACGAAGGGTCGCGTGCTGTCGCTCGTGACGACGCACCTGAAGTCGAAGTCCCCGCCACAGGGCGCCGGGTCCGAGCCGGCCGACGGGCAGGGCTTCTTCAACGCCGACCGCGTGGCGCAGGCGAAGGCGGAGCTGGCGTTCGCGCAGCAGATCCAGAAGAGCTCCGGCAGCGGCGACGTCTTCCTCGTGGGCGACTTCAACGCCTACGGCAAGGAGGATCCGATCGACGTGTTCGCCCAGGCCGGGTGGACCGATGTCGAGCCCACGTTCGCGAAGGGCCAGTACACGTACTCCTTCGACGGAGAGCTCGGATCCCTCGACCACGTGATCGCGTCGCCGTCCGCGGCGAAGGCGATCAGCGGCGCCGGCGTCTGGAGCATCAACTCGCCGGAGTGGAGCGACCGCGGCTACGCGTACGCCGCCACCGAGGCGGGCACGCCGTACCGTGCCAGCGACCACGACCCGATCCTCGTCGGCCTGAACGGCGCGGCGGATCCCGTCGACATCGACGTGGCGACGATCAACGACTTCCACGGACGGATCGAGGCCGACGGCGCCGCCGCGGGCGCGGCGGTGCTGGCGGGAGCTGTCGAGCAGATCCGCGCGCAGAACCCGAACACGATCTTCGCGGCCGCGGGCGACCTCATCGGCGCCTCCACGTTCACGTCCTTCATCCAGCAGGACAACCCGACGATCGACGCGCTCAACGCGGCCGGTCTCGACGTGAGCGCGGCAGGCAACCACGAGTTCGACCAGGGCTACGCGGATCTCCGCGACCGGGTGCAGCAGCGCGCGGACTGGACCTACCTGAGCTCCAACGTGTTCCTCACCGCGACCGGCGAGCCTGCGCTCACCCCGGCCTGGGTGAAGGACGTGCAGGGCGTCAAGGTGGGCTTCATCGGCGCGGTGACCGAGGACCTGCCGACCCTGGTCTCCCCGGACGGGATGAAGGGCCTCGAGGTCCGCAGCATCCCCGACTCGGTGAACGCGGTCGCGAAGGAGCTGCGCGACGGCGACCCGTCGAACGGCGAGGCCGACGTGATCATCCTGCTCGTGCACGAGGGGGCGACCACGACCGACGTGGCCAGCATCACGCCCGAGTCGCGTCTCGGCGAGATCGTGAACGGCGTCACCAAGGACGTCAACGCGATCGTCTCTGCGCACACGCACCTCGCCTACAACCACGTGATCGACGGTCGTCCGGTGGTCTCCGCCGGCCAGTACGGCGAGAACCTCGGGGTGATGGACATCAAGGTCGACCCGAAGACCAAGGCGCTGCTCTCGATCACCAACGAGATCAAGCCGCTCGTCGTCAACAAGGTTCCCCAGTATCCGGCGGACCCGGCGGTGCAGGCGATCGTGGACGCGGCGAAGAAGAAGGCGGACGAGCTCGGCGGAGTCGCGCTCGGATCCATCACCGCGGACTTCAACCGCGCGCGGCAGAGCGACGGCAAGACGGAGAACCGCGGTGGCGAGTCCACCCTGGGCAACTTCGTCGCCGACGTGCAGAAGTGGTCGACCGGTGCCGACCTCGCCCTGGTGAACCCGGGCGGGCTGCGGGCCAACCTGACGTACGCCTCGAGCGGCGTCTCCGACCCGGACGGCAACGTCACCTACCGCGAGGCGGCCACGGTGCAGCCGTTCGCCAACACCCTCATGACGCTGAAGCTCACCGGAGCTCAGCTGAAGAGCGTGCTGGAGGAGCAGTGGCAACCCGCCGGTGCGGCACGTCCGTTCCTGAAGCTCGGCGTCTCGAGGGAGCTCGCGTACACCTACGACCCGGCGGCGCCCCAGGGGTCGCACATCACGGGGATCACGCTGAACGGCACGCCGGTGGATCCGGCCGCGTCGTACACCGTGGCGGCGAACTCGTTCCTCGCGGCCGGCGGCGACAGCTTCTCCACGTTCGCGCAGGGCGCCGACAAGAAGGACACCGGCAAGGTCGACCTGCAGTCGATGGTGGACTGGTTCGCGGCTCACCAGACGGCGACGCCGGACCTCGCGCAGCGGGCGGTCGGTGCGGTGCTCTCGGCCCCGGCTGACACCACCGGATACACGCCCGGTGAGAGCGTCACCCTGAAGCTCAGCTCGCTGGCGTTCAGCGCGGGCGAGCAGGCGCCCGGTGACGTCACGGTGTCGCTCGACGGCACGGCCCTCGCGTCCGCCGCGGTGGACCCGGCCGTGACGGTGGACGCGTTCGACGAGGCGGGGGTCGCCACGCTCACGTTCACGATCCCGCAGGGCGTGAACGGCGCGAAGGCGCTGCACGTCGCCGTCGCCGGCACCGGCACGGCGCTGGACCTGCCGATCACGGTGGCGGGGCAGACCGGGCCGTTCCAGGGCGCGGTCCAGGTCGGCGGCGCCGGCAAGGTGCAGGCGGGGACCGCGCTCGCAGTCCGCGGCACGCACTTCACGCCGGGCCAGACCGTCACGATCGAGCTGCGCGGCAAGAAGGGCGCGACCGTCGCGCTCGGCACCGCGAAGGTGTCCGCCGACGGATCGTTCTCGGCGGCACCGGTGGTGCCCAAGAGCACGCAACCCGACAAGTACACCCTCGTGGTGACGCAGGCCGACGGGAACGAGGCGACGACCACCGTGCACGTCAGCCGCGGCAACGGGCACAGCGGCGGGGTGATCGACGCGGTCGGATCGCTTCTGGGCGGTGTCCTCGGCCTGCTGGAGGGCCTGTTCGGCTGATCGGAGTCGAGGAACGGGAATCGACAGACGCAGATCGTCGCACGGAGGCCGTCGGGTTCGCCCGGCGGCCTCCGTCGTACGAGGGAAAGACGCACAGATCGGCCACTTAGAATAGACGCATGCCCGAACCCAAGCCTGAGAGCTTCCAGGCCATCCGCGGGGCGCTGAAGTTCTACCAGATCGCCTCGGTCATCACCGGAGTCATGCTCCTGCTGCTGGTGACGGAGATGGTCTTCAAATACACGCCCATCCATCTCGAGCTCTTCGCGGGCGGATCCGGCGGGTTCCTCTGGTTCGCCCCGGTCGTCGAAGGCGTGAAGGGCGGGCTCGAGTCCACCGGCAACGGGCTGAACCTCTCCATGGGGATCCTGGTCGCGCACGGCTGGTTCTACGTCGTGTACCTCTTCGCCTGCTTCCGGGTGTGGAGCCTCATGCGCTGGCCGTTCCTGCGCTTCATCCTCCTCGCCCTCGGCGGGGTCGTGCCCTTCCTCTCCTTCATCATGGAGATCCGTGTCGCCCGCGAGGTCAAGGCCTACCTCGCCAGGCGCGAAGCCTCCTCCGATCACGCCTCGACCACTCCCGCCACGGAAGGTGCCCGTTGACCGACTCCTCTCTTGGAACCGACTCCCGTCCGGACACCGAGCAGCGGCCCGCGCTCGTCGTCGACTTCGGCGCCCAGTACGCCCAGCTGATCGCGCGCCGCGTGCGCGAGGCCGGGGTGTACAGCGAGATCGTGCCGCACACCGCGACCGCCGCCGAGATCGCCGCGAAGAACCCGGTCGCGCTGATCCTGTCCGGCGGCCCGTCCTCGGTGTACGAGGAGGGCGCTCCACAGCTCGACCCCGAGGTGTTCGAGCTCGGCGTGCCGACGCTCGGCATCTGCTACGGCTTCCAGTACATGGCCCGCACGCTCGGCGGCGAGGTCGCGAACACCGGCCTGCGCGAATACGGCGCGACCGACGCGATGATCCCGGTCAACGACTCCACCCTGCTGGGCGGCCAGCCCGCGGAGCAGAACGTGTGGATGAGCCACGGCGACCAGGTCGCCCAGGCCCCCGAGGGCTTCACCGTGCTCGCCTCGACCCCGGTGACCCCCGTCGCCGCGTTCGCGAGCGAGGAGCGCAAGCTCTACGGCGTGCAGTGGCACCCGGAGGTCAAGCACTCCGACCACGGCCAGGAGATCATCGAGAACTTCCTGCACAAGGGCGCGGGCCTGCCGGCCGACTGGAACAGCGACAACGTCATCGCCGAGCAGGTCGAGCGGATCCGCGCCCAGGTCGGCGACGCCCGCGTGATCTCCGCGATGTCCGGCGGCGTCGACTCCGCGGTCTCCACCGCGCTCGTGCACAAGGCCATCGGCGACCAGCTCACCGCGGTCTTCGTCGACCACGGTCTGCTCCGCAAGGGCGAGCGCGAGCAGGTCGAGCGCGACTACGTCGCCTCGACGGGTGTGCGCCTCATCACGGTCGACGCGGTCGACACCTTCCTCGGCCACCTGGCCGGCGTCACGGATCCGGAGACCAAGCGCAAGATCATCGGCCGCGAGTTCATCCGCGCGTTCGAGCAGGTGCAGCGCGACCTCGTCGAGGAGGCCAAGGCCTCCGGCGAGAAGGTCCGCTTCCTCGTGCAGGGCACGCTGTACCCCGACGTCGTCGAGTCCGGCGGCGGCGCGGGCACGGCGAACATCAAGTCGCACCACAACGTCGGCGGCCTCCCGGACGACCTCGACTTCGACCTGATCGAGCCGCTGCGCACCCTGTTCAAGGACGAGGTGCGCGCGATCGGCCGCGAGCTCGGGATCCCCGAGGCGATCGTGGGTCGTCAGCCGTTCCCCGGCCCGGGCCTCGGGATCCGGATCATCGGCGAAGTCACCCGCGAGCGCCTGGACATCCTGCGCGAGGCCGACGCGATCGCCCGCGAGGAGCTCTCGCTCGCCGGTCTCGACCAGACCATCTGGCAGTGCCCGGTCGTGCTGCTCGCCGACGTGCGCTCGGTGGGTGTGCAGGGCGACGGCCGCACGTACGGCCACCCGGTCGTGCTGCGCCCGGTCTCCAGCGAGGACGCGATGACCGCCGACTGGACCAGGCTGCCCTACGACGTGCTCGCCAAGATCTCCAACCGCATCACCAACGAGGTGAGCGAGGTCAACCGCGTGGTGCTCGACGTGACGTCGAAGCCGCCGGCGACCATCGAGTGGGAGTGACCGCGGCTGCGCGCCGGTCGCCGTTCGCGCATCGCGCCTGAATCGCGAGACACCATTTCTTGCATGAGACATCACGTATGCTGTGGTGTCTCATGCTGAATGTGGTGTCTCGCGCGTTGTGGCGACGTACGAGCGCGGCTGAGGACTCCCCATCGGGAGTCCAGGTTCTTCCGATCAGGAGCGCTGACATGAAGAAGGCCGCCCTCTGAGGAGGGCGGCCTTCGCGGATCCGGGCAGCGTCTAGTTGCTGCGGGCGATCGCGATCATGCGCAGGATCTCGACGTACAGCCACACCACGGTAACCATGATGCCGAAGCCGCCGAGCCAGCCGTAGACGCGCGGAGCGCCGTTGCGCACGCCCTGCTGCACCTGGTCGAAGTCCATCACCAGCGAGTACGCGGCGAGGAGGACGACGACCACGCCGATGATGAGGCCGAGCGGGAACGGGCCGATCTTGGCGCTGTAGAGGCCGAACATCTGGTCCTTCGGCAGCACGTGGAAGACCATCAGCACGAGGTTCAGCACCGAGAACAGCAGGTAGCCGAACATCGCGATCATCACGATCTTCGTCATGCGGGCGGAGGCGCGCACCTTGCCGCTCGCGAACAGGGCGAGGGTGACCGCGACCACGGCGACCGTGGCGAGCGTCGCCTGCATCACGATGCCGGGCCAGAGCACCTCGAAGAACGCCGAGATGCCGCCGACGAACAAGCCCTCGAACGCGGCGTAGGCGAAGATCAGCGCCGGGCGGACCTTCTTGCGCGACGTGAAGCTGACGATCATCGCGAGCACGAAGCCGCCGAGCGCGCCCACCATCCACGGCAGGACGCTGACCTGGCTGATCGCGGCCGCGCGGACGTACGGGTCGGTGGTGTCCGGGAGGGCGAAGCCCTTGAGGGTGAAGAACCAGCCCACCACGGCGAAGACGAGGAGGATGCCGAACAGGCCGGCGGTCTTCCACACTGTGTCCTCGACGGTCATCCGGTTGGTCTCGATCGAGCCCGCCGACGGAGCGGCGTACATGCCCTCGAGGTGGGCGTTGACGGCGGCCTGCTGCGCGCCGGCGAACTGCCCGGGAGGAGGCGGCGGTGCGTACTGCCCGTTCTGGGCGCCAGCCTGCGGGGCTCCGGGATACGTCGCGACAGCGCGCGGATCGCGCTCCTGGAACGCCGGATTGTTGAACGCGAAGTTGCTCATGGTCGGCCTCACTCCCTGGTGGGTGCTGGTCATCTTCCCTCAACGATACCCGCCGCGGTGCGGAAGAGGGGTGCCGTACGCTGAGAGCGTGACCCGGCGGATCCCTCTCGGCGCGCCCCTGCTGATCGGCCATCGCGGCGCACCCGGCCACCGGCCCGAGCACACCGCCTCCTCCTATCGGCTCGCCTTCGCGATGGGCGTCGACGCCGTCGAGCCGGATGTCGTCGCGACCCGCGACGGGGTGCTCGTGATCCGGCACGAGAACGAGATCTCCGCCACCACGGACGTCTCCGAGCATCCTGAGTTCGCGGACCGCCGCACCACGAAGCGGATCGACGGTGCGGACCTCACCGGCTGGTTCACCGAGGACTTCACCTGGAACGAGCTCCGCACCCTGCGCTGCCGCGAGCGGCTGCCCGCCCTCCGCCCCGCATCCGCCGCCCACGACGACACCGAGCCGATCCTGCGGCTGGCCGACCTGCTCGCCCTCGTCGCCGCGGCCTCGGCCGAGCACGGCCGAGAGATCGGGATCGTGCTCGAGATCAAGCATCCGACGTTCTTCGCAGGCATCGGGCAGGATCTCGCGGTGCTCGTCGCGCACGAGCTGCGCCGCGCCGGCTGGGCGTCCGGCGGCCATCCGCTGTGGATCGAGTCGTTCGAGCGGACCGTGCTGGACGACCTCCGCGGACACGGGGTGCGGGCGCAGTACGTGTACCTGCTCGAGGCGGAAGGGCCGCCGGCCGACCTCGTGGCGCGCGACGGTGCGGCCGCCGCGACCTACGCAGACGCGCTCACGGCGGACGGGCTCGACGCACTGGCGGTCGCGGTCGACGGCATCAGCGTCGACAAGCGGATGCTGCTCGAGCCGGGCGGGGACGCGCTGGTGGCTCGGGCGCACGAACGCGGGCTGCGCGTGTTCACCTGGACCTGTCGCCCCGAGAACGCCTTCCTGGATCCGCGCTTCCAGCGGGCCGGTGCTCCGGCCGCCTTCGGCGACTACCGCGCGGAGTGGGCGCGGATCGCCGGGACGGGCGTCGACGGGGTGTTCGTGGACCATCCGGATCTCGGCGACACCGTCTTCCGCGCCTGAGCCGCGCGCCGCGCCTGAGCCGCGCGCCGCGCCTGAGCCGCGCACGACGGCTGAGCCACACGCCGGATCCGGGCGTCGTCTCTGCGTCTCCTATGCTGACCTTATGACGGGTCGGTCCGGAGGCGGGATCCTGGTCGAAGACGTGGCGCGGAGCTTCGGCTCCGTGCACGCGGTGCGCGGCGCGAGCCTCCACGCAGCGGAGGGCCGCATCACCGGCCTGGTCGGGCCGAACGGCGCCGGCAAGACCACTCTGCTGCTGATGCTGGCCTCGCTCCTCGCGCCCGACCGCGGCCGGATCCGCATCGACGGCATCGATCCGGTCGCGGACCCGGTCGACGCCCGCCGGGTGCTCGGCTGGATGCCCGACGCCATGGGCGCCTGGCCCAACCTGACCGTGCGCGAGACGCTCCGCACGGTGGCGCGGCTGCACGACCTCACGGCCGCCGACGCCGCGGACCGCGCGGAGGCGCTGATCGCTCTCGTCGGGCTGCAGACGCTCGCCGGCGCCCCGGCGAAGGTGCTGTCACGCGGGCAGAAGCAGAAGCTCGGACTCGCGCGGGCGCTCGTGCATCGTCCGCGGACGCTGCTGCTCGACGAACCGGCATCCGGTCTGGACCCCGAGGGCCGGGTGCAGTTGCGGATCCTGCTGCGCCGCCTCGCCGCCGAGGGCAGCACGATCCTGATCTCCAGCCACGTCCTGTCCGAACTCGAGGAGGTCATCGACGACGCCGTGTTCCTGGTCGCGGGAGAGGTCGTGGCGAAGCCCGCATCGACCGCCCGCCCCTGGCGCATCAGGGTGCTCGCGGCGCAGGAAGCGCCCGCGCCCGGATCCGCGGAGGCCGCCGGGTCGGTGCCGCGGCGGGTCGCGGAGGCGCTCGGCGTCGAGCCGCACGCCCTGCGCGCGGACCGCGGCGACGTGCTGGCGGTGTTCGCGGACGAAGCGGAGGCCGCCGCCGGGCTGTCGCGACTGGTCCGCGCCGGCGTCCCCGTCGTGGCCTTCGGCCCGGCGCAGAGCGAGCTGGAACAGGCCTTCCTCGCCCTCGGAGGTGCGTGATGACCGTCGCCCGGATCTGGACGATCGCCCGACTCGAGCTGACGCAGCGGCTGCGCAGCGCGGGCTGGTACGTCCTGCTCGGCGTGTTCGCACTCGTGCTGCTCATCGTGACGGTGCTCGCGCTGATGGCGTTCTCGTACAGCTCGGCGGCGGGATCCGGTCCCTTCTCGGCGATCGTCATGCTGGTGCTGCTGCTCGTGGTGCTGATCTCGCCCACGCTGAGCGGATCATCGATCAACGGCGACCGGGATGCGGCGACTCTCGCGAGTCTGCAGACCACGCTCGCGACCACGGGCGACATCATGTTCGGCAAGCTCCTCGCGGCGATCATGACGGGGGCCGCCTTCCTGCTCGTCGCCGTGCCGTTCCTGGTGGTGTCGATGCTGGCGGGCGCCGTGCCGCCCGACGTCCTGGTCGTGTCGCTGCTCGTGCTGGCCGCGGAGATCGTGATCGTCGCGACGATCGGCATCGGCTGGAGCGGCCTGGTCGCGAGGCCGCTGTTCTCCGTCGCGAACACCTATCTCGTCATCGCGGCTCTCACGATCGGCACGCTCATCGCTTTCGGCCTCGGCGGCATGGTGCTCCGCACCGGGGTGGACGTGAAGGTGTACGACCGCGATGCCGACGGGACGCCGAACTGCGAGACCTGGACGACGCAGGTCGTCCAGCTGCCGCGCTACGACTACGTCTGGGGCTTCCTCGCGGCCAACCCGTTCGTCGTGCTCGCAGACGCGACCCCCACCGCCCTCTCCCCGCAGGGTTACCCGCTCGACATCTTCGGCGGGCTCAAGCTCACCGTGCGCTCGGCCCAGCGGCCGCCGTCGATGCCTGGCGGGGACGAGTGCGGGCCGGCGCAGTACACGCCGCCGCCTCCGCGGGAGATCCTCGCATCGACGACGCCGAGCTGGTACGTCGGGCTGGGGATCCAGCTCGTGATCGCCGGCGGGCTCTTCGCCGGCGCCTGGGCGCGGACGCGGACCCCGGCGCGCCGGCTGCCGCCGGGGACGAGGATCGCCTGAGCGCTCCGACGCCGAGGACGGGCACGACGGGCCCACGTCGCCGGCCCTCCGCGGCCGAAGCCGATGTCGGCTGCCCGATCTAGACTCGAAGGGTCATGAGCGAAGCCCCTTCCCCCGTCGTCCTCCCGCCCGGATCCGCCCTTCCCGGGTCTCACGGATCGGGCTCCGGCGCATCCGCCGACGATCTGCTGGCGGGCCTCAACCCGCAGCAGCTCGATGCCGTCACCTACCGCGGACAGGCGCTGCTCATCGTGGCGGGCGCCGGGTCGGGCAAGACCAGCGTGCTCACCCGGCGGATCGCCCTGCTGCTGCGCCAGCGCGAGGCGTGGCCGAGCCAGATCCTGGCGATCACGTTCACGAACAAGGCCGCGGGGGAGATGCGCGAGCGCGTCGAGCAGCTCGTCGGCGACACCGCACGGGGCATGTGGATCTCCACCTTCCACTCGGCCTGCGTGCGGATCCTGCGGCGCGAGGCCGAGCAGTTCGGCTTCACGAAGTCGTTCACGATCTACGACTCCGGGGACTCGCGGGCGCTCATCAAGCGGCTGGTGAAGGATCACGAGGCCGACGCGTTCGGCTTCACGCCTGCCGCCATGCAGTCCCGGATCTCGAAGCTGAAGAACGAGCTGCAGGACGCGGAGTCCTATGCCCGTCAGGCGAACCTGTCGGATCCGGCGGAGCGCGTCTTCGTCGAGGTGTTCGCGGACTACCAGCGACAGCTGCAGAAGGCCAACGCCTTCGACTTCGACGACCTCATCGGCCAGACGGTCTACCTGTTCCGCGCGTTCCCGCAGGTCGCCGACACGTATCGCCGCCGGTTCCGGCACATCCTCGTGGACGAGTACCAGGACACGAACGCGGCCCAGTATGCGCTCATCCACGAGCTCACCCGGTCCGCGTCGACGGGCTCAGGGACCGGGGGCGGAGGGCCATATACCTCGAACGGCATGATGATCTTCGAACCCGACCCGCACGAGTCGGCGGGCGCAGAGCCCGGTGCCTCGCTCACCGTCGTCGGGGACTCAGACCAGTCGATCTACGCGTTCCGCGGCGCCGACATCCGCAACATCAGCGAGTTCGAGCGCGACTTCCCCGGCGCGAAGGTCGTGCTGCTCGAGCAGAACTACCGCTCGACGCAGAACATCCTGTCCGCCGCCAACGCCGTGATCAGCAACAACTTCGACCGCAAGGACAAGAAGCTCTGGAGCGACAAGGGCGCGGGGGAGCGGATCGTCGGCTTCACCGGCTACTCGCAGCACGACGAGGCGCAGTTCGTCGCGGACGAGGTCGAGGCGCTGCGCCGGGCCGGCATGCCGTACGGCGAGATGGCCGTCTTCTACCGCACGAACTCGCAGTCGCGGGCGCTGGAGGAGATCTTCATCCGCTCGGCCGTGCCGTACAAGATCATGGGCGGAACGAAGTTCTACGAGCGCGCCGAGATCAAGGACGCCCTGGCCTATCTCGTGGCGGTCGCGAACCCGGCCGACGAGATGGCGGTGCGGCGGATCCTGAACCGGCCGCGGCGCGGGATCGGCGACGTCACCGAGACCGCGATCGCGCGCTTCGCCGAGGAGCACGGGATCAGCTTCCGCGACGCGCTCGCGCATCCGGGCCAGCTCGGGGTCGGCCCGAAGCTGCAGGCGTCGATCGCTCAGCTGGATGCCGTGCTGCGCGAGGCGACCGAGATCATGCTCCCCGCCTCCGGCGAGGTGGCGCCGCCCGCCGCGGTCGCCGAGGGGCTGACCCTGCTGATGCAGAAGAGCGGCTACATGGACGCGCTGCGCGCCAGCCGCGACCCGCAGGACGAGGCACGGCTGGAGAACCTCGACGAGCTCATCGCGGTGACCCGCGACTTCGCACGCAACAACCCCGAGGGCACGATCGCCGACTTCCTCACCGAGGTCGCTCTCGTCTCCGACGCGGACGACCTCGACGACGAGTCGGGGGTGGTGTCGCTGATGACCATGCACACCGCGAAGGGCCTCGAGTTCGACGCCGTGTTCGTCACGGGTGTCGAGGAAGACCTGATCCCGCACCGGATCTCCGCGAACGAGCCCGGCGGTCCGCAGGAGGAGCGTCGTCTCTTCTACGTCGGCATCACCCGGGCGCGCAAGCGGCTGCACCTCTCGCTCGCGATGACCCGCGCGCAGTTCGGCGAGGTGTCCGTGGCGATGCCGAGCCGGTTCCTGCAGGAGATCCCCGGCGATCTGGTCGACTGGCGCCAGTCGCCCGGCGACGTGAACTCGCGCGGCGGCACGCAGTCCCGCGCGCTCAACGCGCGGCGTCCCGGCGGCGGGTTCGGCGGATCCGCGGGCTCGGGCGACCGGTTCTCGCCGCGCGAGCTGCCTCGCCGGGAAGGGCTCCAGCCGCTCTCCACCGCGATGGACAAGTTCCCGAACCGGGTGACCGGGAAGGTGCGCGACAACGGCGACCTCGAGCTGACTGCCGGCGACCGGATCCGCCACGACGACTTCGGCGAGGGCCGCGTCGAGGCGATCACCGGCGAGGGCGCCAAGCGGATCGCGCATGTGCGGTTCGATACGGCGGGGCAGAAGAAGCTCCTCGTGAAGATCGCCCCGATCCAGAAGATCTGAGGCGTCCGCCCGTCACGACGACGGAGCCCGGCGCGGTTAGGCTGGCGGGATGGGTCTTTTCTCGAGCCGTAAGAAGCAGGACGATGCCGTCGCCGCGGAGGCGCCCGCCGAGGACGTCGAGACCTCCCGCGGCCCCGCCGAGAGCCCGGTGCACGATGGGGTCGCCCCAGCGCCCGAGGTGAACGTGTCGGTGCAGGCGTTCCGCGGCCTCGGCGCACCCGCGGGGCCCGAGGTCTCCGCTCCTGTCGAGGCGCCGGAACCCGGACACGACCTGATCGACCCGATCATCGACGAGGCGCCCGCGGTGCCCGCGCCCGAGGCGGGCGGCGTTCCCACGACGGCGAACGGTCGCCCCGCCCTCCCGTTCGCGCCGGCCGATCCGCCGGAGCAGACCGAGTCGATCCCCGGCATGCCCGACAACGTGCTGCTGCGCGAGGCGCTCGCGATGCTCGGAGAGGATCCCAGCCAGGCCGAACTGCTCGGCGTGCTCCGGCAGTCGCTGCAGGGCGACCTGTTCCTCCGCGTGCACGGCGACGCCGGCGAGCAGATCCGGGAGGGCAAGCCGCTGTCGGTCGCCGTGGTCAACGACGGCGAGAACTCGTTCATGCTCGCGTTCAGCTCGGCGGCCGCCGTGCGCGATTCGGTGCAGCAGAGCGAGGAGGACCCCTCGGCCACGTCCGCCGTCGTGCAGCCGGTGCAGGCCGTGTACCAGCAGGTGATCGAGGGGCCGTTCGCCGGCCTCATCATCGACAACGCCTCCGCGCCGCACCGCGTGGTGTTCCCTGCCGAGGTCCTGCAGAAGGCGCTCGAGGAGGCCGATCCGGCGTTCGCGATCAAGACGCTGCTCGCCGCGCCCCGCGACGCGGACTCCGAAGCGGGGATCGCCCAGGCGCTCACCACGGCGAGGGTGTGGGTCGCGGTCAGCGATGTCGACGGCGACGGTCAGTACGGCGTCGCCGAGGCGCACACCCCCGACGGCTCCCGCTACCTGCAGCTGTTCAGTCACCCTCTCGAGATCATCGCGCTGGGACGCGGCGACCAGCCGATGCCGTTCAGCGCCGAGCAGATCGGCACGGTCATCGCCGAGCACCCGGAGATGACCGGGGTCCTCATCGACGCTGCCGGTCCCGCGATTGCGGTGCACCGCGATGCGCTCGGACCGCTGGTCGCCCTGGCACAGGTCCCGTAGGCGCTGTTCCCGTCCGCACGGAGGCCGATCCTCAACGCTGTGTGAAGCGGCCCTCAAGGAAGTGCGAAGCTCCTTGCATACCGGTATTCCGGGATGCAGGCTCGAGGAAACAGCTCCCGACCTCGAGGACCACCATGACCATCACGGCTTCCCCTTCCACTCGCACCCGGCGCAAGATCCTCGCCGTGCTCGCAGGAGGCCTCGTTCTCGGCGTCGGGGCGGCGATCACGCTCGCAGCCTGGAACGACTCCGAGTTCGCGACCGGCACCTTCACCGCCGGCTCGTTCAACCTGCAGGGCTCGACCGATGGCACCACGTACGGCGAGCACACCACCGCGCCCGGCGCTGCGCTGACGTTCAGCGCGAACTTCGGCAACCTCACCCCGGGCGACAGCGTCTACGCCTCGTACTGGCTGCAGCTGGACAAGACGACCACCAGCCCCGCGACGATCACGCCGGCGCTCGACGCCTCGTCCGGCACGGGCACGAACGCGGCGGCGATCTCGTACAAGGTCTACACGGTTCCCAGCGCGACCGCGTGCGACGCCAACGTGTCGACGGCCGGAACGCTGATCCTGTCCGGAGCGAACCTCAGCACCGCCACCGGAGCGACCACGTTCGCGCTGGCCAAGGGCACGCCGCCGACCACGGCCGGCGCTGCGCAGAAGCTGTGTTTCGTCGCGACCGCCGGAAGCCAGGCGGTCCTGCAGCAGGGCGGGGCCGGCACGGCCGTGTGGAAGTTCACCGCCACCTCGAACTGAGGACAACCGTGATGCTGACCCACAAGGGGCGGCGAACGGTATCGAGCGCCGGCGAGCGCCGGATCCGGCTCCTGCGGATCCGGGCCCTGCTCGCCGGCGGGCTCGTCCTCGGCACGGGGGCGACATCGACCCTGGCGAGCTGGAACGACGCCGAATACGCGAACAGCACGTTCACGGCGGCGCAGTTCGGCATCGAAGGCTCGCTCGACGGTACGGACTACTCCAAGCACGCCAGCACGAATGCCGCCGCGCTGAGCTTCAACCCCGCCGTGAGGGGGCTGTTCCCCGGCAACACCTCCTATGCCGCGTTCGCCGTGCGCGCGACCAGCGGGTCGATCGCCGGGCAGGTCCAGCTCACCGCGGGAACCCCGGCCGGCGCGCTGATCGATCTCCGGTACGGCGTGCGGACGGTGAGTGCCATGACCCAATGCAACGCCACGGGATACGTCAACGGACGCACCGTCATCCCCGACGGCTCGACCCTGGGGACCTCGTCCTCCATCCTGCAGGCACTCGCGGCCGACCGCACCCCGGTGTACTACTGCTTCGCGATCACCTTGCCGGTCGATGCGTCGAACAGCATGCAGACCACGACGGCGACGCAGACCTGGCAGCTCGTCGCGACATCGACCTGAGTCGAAACGTGAAGCCGGCACCCGATCCGCAGGACCCGCACATCGCCGATCCGTCCGCAGTCAGGCCACACAGAGAGAAGAACAGCATGTCGGAGATGACACGGCCCACCAGCCGCCGCGAGGCGCGCCGCGGTGCGCCGGCGGACGGACGCAGCCACGCCCGAGTGGACGCGGGCCCCGAAGCGCCGGCGGAGAAGCGGGCTGCTGCCGGGGCGGACGCGAGTGGCGGCGGGCGCCGCCGCCCCACGGCCCGCGGCGTGCTCAGCGAGATCCTGCTCTGGATCGTCGCGCTGGCGGGGCTCGTCTGCATCGTGCTGGTGATCCTCGCGTTCACGGCGCACATCACGCTCATCATGTTCCGCACCGGATCGATGGCTCCGACGATCCCGACCGGGTCCGTCGCGATCGTGCAGCAGATCCCCGCCTCCCAGGTCCACGTCGGAGACGTCGTGACGGTGGATCGCCCGGGCGAGCTTCCCGTCACGCACCGAGTGCGGGCCGTCGCCGACGGTTCGGTGTCCGGCGAACGCCTCCTGACGCTGCGCGGCGACGCGAATGCGCAGGACGACGTGGCTCCGTATCCGGTCTCGACGGTGCGGATCGTGCGCTTCTCGGTCCCGGGACTCGCACCCGTCATCGTGGCGTTCGGCAACCCTCTCGTGCTCGGCGGGATCACGATCGGCGTCACCGCCCTGGTCGTCTGGGCGTTCTGGCCGCGTGGCCGGGGCTCCGGCGGACGTGACGGCTCCGATGAGGCGCCTGCTGCGGAGGGCGAGCGGTCCGATGCGCCGCAGGAGAGCCATGAGGCGCCGTGACACGTTCGTCGCCGGCATGATGGCGGCCCTCTCCGTCGCTGGACTCGGCATCGCAACGGTGCCGGAGGCGGGCGCCGATCCCGCGACTCAGGTCGTGCAGGGCCAGTACGTGCGTCTCGTGCTGCACGCGGATCACAGTTCTCCGGCGGAGATGGAGCCGGGCACCGACGTGCGCTGGGACCTGGTGGTGAGCGATGCCGCCCCGGGCCCCGGCACGGTGCTTCTCGGGGTCAGCGCGACCGGGGACGCGCCGATCGAGGTGGACGCCCGTCTCTGCTCCGTCGCGTGGCAGGGCGAGAAGTGCGCCGGCGGCTCGCAGCTGCTGCGCTCCGCCTGGAGCGTCCCGCGAGACGGCCGGACCGTCGTGCTGGACGCGATGCCCGCCGGCTCCGTGGCGCACCTGCGGCTGGATGTGCGCCTCGCCGGCGGTGAGGTCTCGGGTGCGACGCAGCTCCGCGTGCATGCGGACGGGTTCGGCGACCACCTGCAGACCGGTCCGGAGGAGTCGCTGGCGCCGACCGGGGGATCGGCGCCGATCTCCGCGATCGTCGGAGGAGGCGTTCTTCTCCTCGCCGCAGCAGCGCTCCTGCTCGTCCCCCGGCGTCGACGGGGCGGTGACTCGTGAGACTCGGGAGAGCTTCCTCACGCCGCCGTGCGGCGATCGCGGTGCTCGCCGTCGCGGCGTGCGCGACGGCGCTGTTCCTTCCTCGTCCGGCGTTGACGGATGCGTCCTACACCGACTCGGAGCACGTCGCGAGCGGCACGGTGACGGCGGCGACGCTCGCCAGCCCGACGAACATGACCTGCACGACGACGAAGGCCCTCGGAATCCTGACGAGCGTCACGGTCTCCTGGCAGTCGGCGTATCCGCTGTCACCGACGACGGGCCCCACGACGAAGCTGGTGGCCAACCCTTCGAGCGACATAGGTCCGGTCGCCTCCGCGGGATCGGCCCCTCCTTATACCTACACGATGACTCTCGACCAGGGGCTGCTGGGCAGCATCCTTCAGAACGCGCTCGGCAGCACGGTGACGTTCACCGTCACGAACGACGCGGGGACGAACTGGAAGTCCGCGAGCCTGACGAAGACCCTGACGACGGGCGCGCTCGGGGGAAACCCGAAGTGCACGTGACACCCCGAGCCGCGGTGTGCTCGCGGAATCAGTCCGCGAGCGCCAGCGCACGGAACATGTCCCGCTCACGCAGGGCGTCCCGGCGGCTGTCCGGCGCCTCCGGGGTGCGGGACGGAGGCGTACGGCCGGTGGTGCGGCGGTAGAGCTCGTCGATCAGCCGTGTGGCCAGGCCCACGAGCGTCTCGATCTCGCGTTCGTCGCGGTCGATCCAGACGCAGTGCGGCTCGTCGTGGACGGGCTGGAAGTCGGAGTGCTCCTCCCAGACGAACAGGGTGCGCTCGGCGCCGAGCACGTGCTGCTGCCACCACACCTGCNCGCCAGGACTTGTTGGTCGTCTTGATCTCGGCGAGGACGACGCGTCCGGCCGGATCCTGCATGACGCCGTCCGGCGTCGCCAGGTGCCGCGGCTCGACCTCGGCGCGGAACAGCGCGGACGACGGCATGATGCCGTGCGTGGCGGCCACCCAGGAGGCGATCTCGGGCTCGCGGCGGCGGCCGTGGTCGGTGTACGCGTTGCCCGCGAACCTCGGACCGGCACCCAGCTTCGCGTCGGCGGCCCGCGCGATCGAGGCCTCGCTGGTGAGCCCGGCGACGTCGGTGGCGGTGATCCCTCTCGCCCTGGCCCGCAGCCAGGCGACCCGGTCGCGCGAATCGGCGACGATGCGCGCTTCGAGTTCCGGGGTCACCTGTCGAGGCTACCTCCGGCGTCCGACGCGCGCGTCCTGGCACGCCGCATCCGGCCCGCACGGCACCGGTCCCCGTCACGACGGAACGGCCGCACGATGCCTGGTCGGGGCATCGTGCGGCCGTGCCGACCGCGGCGGCTACTTCCAGGTGTCGTTGAGTGTGACCGCCCCCGACGCCCCCGTGGTGTAACTGCGGTTCGCGCCGCTCTCCCACGTCACCACGCCGTTCGCGTCCTTCACGATGTACTTGTACTGGAAGGCGGTGTTCGGCGGCAGGGCGACGGTCGCGGACCACACCGGGTACGCCGACGGGTCGAGCTTGACGGCGCTCGCCGGGTCCCAGCCGCCCAGCTGCGGGAGGGATCCCGCGACGTAGACGTTGCTGCCCCAGGCGGTGGTCTCGTTCTCGGAGAACGTGACGGCGACGGTGGTCGACGCCGGCGGAGGAGCGGTCGTGCCGTTCAGCTGGTCGGTGATCGCGGCGGTGGATCCGCTGCCGGTCGTCGCGGAGTGGTTGCTCCCCGGCTCCCAGGTCACGGTGCCCGAGGCGTCCTTCTGGATGTACTTGTACTGGATCGCGGTGTTCTGCGGCAGGTTCACCGTGACCGTCCAGGAGGAGCCGGACGGGGTCATCGGGATCGCGGACCCGGGCGCCCAGCCGCCGAGTTCGGCGATCGATCCGGAGAGGTACACCGGCGTGGTGCCCGTCTCGCCGTTCACGGTGAACGTCTCCGCGACCTGGCCGGTCGGGGTCGGGGTCGAGGTGACGGTCGGGGTCGGCGAGGGGGCCGGTGTCGTGGACCCGGTCAGTCCGTAGAGCGCCACGGCGTCCTTGGCCTGCACGGTGACCGAGGCGTTGCCGCTCGCGTCGACCGTGACCGAGGTGCCGGAGCATGCTCCGGTCGAGGCGGTGAGATCGCCGTGGATCACGTCGCAGTAGCTGCCGGCGGGCAGGCCGGTCGCGAAGGTGCGGGTCTGCGCGGAGGTGCCGTTGTTGATCGCGACCCACGCCTTGTTCCCGCGGCTGAACGAGATCAGGTTCGCGCCGTCGCTGTACCAGTTCGCGACGGAGGCGCCCTGGGCGGCGTTGTGCCAGCCGACCATGTTCGCCACGCCCTGCACGCGGTCGGTGCAGTACCAGCCGTTCTGGCAGTCGGTGTCGGTGACGAAGCCGTTGGCGTCGGCGGGCGGGGAGTCGTCCGACGCGTTCCAGGTGAAGCTCGCGTACACCTGCGGAGTGCCGTAGCCGTAGGCCAGGTGGAAGATGTTGGCGAGCACGTAGGTGGACCCGGCCTTGTAGTTCAGGGAGGATCCGTTGCGCTCGGTGTCGTGGTTGGTGACCATCGTGCCCGACGATGCGGAGGGCTCGATGCCCCAGCTCTGACCGAGCGAGGACAGGTTCGCGATGTTGCCGTTGAACTGGTTCTTCAGGGCGGTCGCGTAGGTGAACTCGATCACCTGGCCGAGCCCCTCGTATGCGCTCGGCGCGAGACCGCCGGAGCCGCCGGGCATGACCTCCTGCAGCACGTACGGCCGCGAGTTCGTCCAGGTGGTGTTGTGCACGCCGCCGAGGATCGCGGACAGGTCGTTCGCGTTGATGTGCTTGGCGGCGTCGAGGCGGAAGCCGTCCACGCCGAGCCCGACGAGCTGGTTGAGGTACGCCGTCTCGGTGGAGCGGACGTGGCTGCTCTCGGTCCTGAGGTCCTCGAGCGACACGAGTTCGCACTCCTGCACCTGCGTCTGGTTGTTCCAGTCGTTGATGGCGAGGTTGGAGTTCGGGCAGTCGTCCGGGTAGCCGTGGAAGTCGCTCGCCGTGTATCCGGGCTGCGCGTACGTGTGCGAGGCCGCGCTGAACGAGTCGGCGCCGTAGGAGTCGGTCGTGGTCTGGTTGTCGCCCGCCATGTGATTGAGCACCGAGTCGGCGTATACCTTGACCCCGGCGTCGTGGCACGTGCCGACCATGGCGGCGAACTGCGCCGCAGTTCCCATCCGGCTGTTCAGGTCGTAGCCGACGGGCTGGTACACCTCCCACCACGGATGCGACGACTGGTTGAGCCGGACCGAGTCCTGCGGGGGAGCGACCTGGACGGCGCCGTACCCCTTCGGGCCCAGCACGTTCGTGCATTCGGACGCCACCGAGTTCCAGTTCCACTCGAACAGGTTCGCCACGACGTCGCCTCCGTTCGGCGTGCTCGCGTGGGCCGCGCCGGAGAAGGCGAGCGGGATCAGGGCGCCGGCGGCCAGCGCTCCCACGGCGATCGCGCTGATCCGGGCGGCGAGGCGCCGTCTCGGGGGCGCGTCCACCGCGACTCTGCGGGGCAGGATCATCGAAGTCTCCATCTGGTGTGTGCCTGGCGTCGTCACCCGAGCGGACCGGGCCCGGGCGACGATGCCTCGGACAGGTGCTTTTGCGCCGCGGGAAGTCGCGGACGTGGGATCCACGATGGGGCAGAAGGAGCCGCCCGTCAAGAGTAAGTGCAAGCGCTTCCAGGTCGAAACTGTCCACAAGGTGAGACCGGACCCGCGATGAAAACCCGTGTAAACGGCGCCCTGTCGGCGATCCGGGCCCCGTCGTGGCGTGATCAGCACACATCGACCTCAGAATGATTGGAAACGTTTACGCCCTGAAGGACCGGCGATGCGGACGTGCGGCCGACTACACGCGAGTTCGGCCAGAGCGTCCGCGATTTGGCGAGGAGGCGGCGATCGCGTACTGTGGGATCAACCGAAGACCGCCGGTCATCGTCGTGTGTGCGAGCACGTGACGATCGAAGCACTGCAGGATCCCCGGATCCGTGAAGCAGAGGGCCCGCGCAGGTGACACGAACGATTCTCCAGGATCCTGGATTTCCCGCTCCGTGCGCCTGCGCCGGAGCGTTTTTCTTTGCCCGCAGCTGCGCCGCGGTCCCGGCCGGTGCTCCACCTCCGTGGAGCACCCCGTACCCACCAAGGAGTGACCATGGCGCAGAAGGATGCATCGGTCGTCGAGCTCACGAAGAACTTCGAGAACTCGAACGCCGTCCTGCTGACCGAGTACCGCGGTCTGACGGTCGCCCAGCTCAAGCAGCTGCGCAACAACATCCGTCAGGACGCGAGCTACGCCGTGGTGAAGAACACGCTGACCAAGATCGCCGCGAACAACGCGGGGATCACGGCGCTCGACGACGACCTCAAGGGTCCGTCGGCCGTGGCGTTCGTGCACGGCGACTTCGTCGCCACCGCCAAGGCCCTGCGTGACTTCGCCAAGGCGAACCCGCTTCTCGTGATCAAGGGCGGCATCTTCGAGGGCAACGCCCTGAGTGCCGACGAGGTCAACAAGTACGCCTCGCTGGAGAGCCGTGAGGTTCTGCTGGCCAAGGCCGCGGGCATGATGAAGGCGACGATGGGCAAGGCCGCGGCCACCATCGATGCTCTTCGCGAGAAGCTGGAGACCGCCGAGGCCGCCTGAGCCTCGTCCGGTCTTTCCCCACAAACCCCATCTATCTAGGAGATACATCATGGCGAAGCTCACCACTGAGGAGCTGCTCGACCAGTTCGCTGGTCTGACCCTTGTCGAGCTCAGCGAGTTCGTGAAGGCGTTCGAGGAGAAGTTCGAGGTCACCGCGGCCGCTCCCGTCGCCGTTGCCGGCGCCGGTGGCGCGGGCGCTGCGGAAGAGGTCGAGGAGAAGGACTCCTTCGACGTCATCCTCGAGGCTGCCGGCGACAAGAAGATCCAGGTCATCAAGACGGTCCGCGAGCTCACCTCGCTCGGCCTCGGCGAGGCCAAGGCCGTCGTCGACGGTGCCCCGAAGGCCGTCCTCGAGGGCGCCAACAAGGAGGCCGCCGAGAAGGCCAAGGCCGCTCTGGAAGAGGCCGGCGCGACGGTCACCCTCAAGTAACCGCGTTCCCACGCTCTGCGAAAGCCCCGGGTTTCCCGGGGCTTTCGTGCGTCCCCGGACCACGCGCGCTCCGCGGTCAGCGGGCCTCCCGCGGCGGCGCGGTCGACGCGCGGGCGACGAGCGAGATCGGCGAGAGGACGTGCTCGAGCGGCGCCTCGGCATCTCGCATCCTGGTGCGGAGCAGCCTGACTGCCTCGGCCCCCTGCTCCTTGGGAAGCTGCCGGATCGTCGTCAGGTTGAACATCGCGGCGTACCGGTGGTCGTCGATGCCGATCACGCTGAGCTCGCTGGGAACCCCGATGCCGAGGCGCTGGGCGGCGAGGATCGCGCCGATCGCCGCCTCGTCGCAGACCGCGGTGATGGCGGTCGGGCGGTGCCGGCGATCGGCCAGCAGCGCCGCCGCGGTGGCGAACGCCTCCGGGATCGTCGAGCGGGTCGGCACCGGCCGGATCCGATGCTCGAGCCCGGCGGCGATCATCGCCTGGCAGTAGCCGTCCAGGCGCTTGCGTTCGCCGAAGCTGAACCGGTCGGCGTCGGGCTCGTCGCCGAGGAAGGCGATGTCCTCGTGGCCGAGGTCGATCAGGTGCTCCGTGGCGACCCTGGCGGCGACGACATCGTCGATCGTGACCGTGTCGGCGCGCTCGGAGAACGGGCCGATCGAGACGAGCGGCAGTCCCGTCCCGGCGAGGCGCTCGAGCTCGTGCGCGCCCGGCTGCAGGCACACCGCGATGATCCCGTCGAAGCGGCGGGCGGCGAGAGCATGGTCCAGCATGCGCGCGCGTTCGGCGCTGCCTGCCGTGGCGCCGAACAGGCTGAGATCCAGTCCCTCGGCAACCAGCGCCTGCTGCAGGCCGCTGAGCAGTTCGGCGAAGTACCACCGGTCCGCCGTCGGCATGATCACGCCGACCGTCGACGTCCGGCCGGTGGCGAGGCTGGAGGCGCTCGAGTGCGCGGAGTAGGCGAGCTCGCGTGCCGCGCGCTCCACGCGCTCCCTGGTCTCGGGGGAGACGTAGCCGTTGCCGCTCAGCGCACGGCTGGCCGTCGACTTCGCGACCCCCGCCCGCAGTGCGACATCGACGATCCCGGTCACGGCTTCCTCCTCGAAACGGATCCCCTCACCCTAGCGATCGGCACGGCATTGTGGAACCGGTTCCTTGAAATCGCTCCCACGACTTCCGTCTCGCGAGCCCGGGGTTATGCAGTTGTGACCCGTGCGACGTTGCGGGAAGGGGGCGATGGTCATTAGTGTCGCCTGGAAGCGGTTCCTGGGAGGAGCCCCCAGCGCGGGGAAACCAGTCTTCGCGCGATTCGAAGGAGAAACGTATGGGAATGTCTCAGCGACGTCGCCTGCTGGCACCGCTGGCGCTGCTCGCCGTCTCGGGCCTCGCCCTGGCGGGGTGTGCAGAAAGCAGCGGCACCACCGGCGGCGGGGACGATGTCAAGGGCAAGACCGTCAAGATCTCCGGTGGCATCACCGGAACCGAGGCCGATCTGCTGAACAAGTCCTTCGACAAGTTCACCAAGGACACCGGCATCAAGGTCGTCTACACCGGTGACAAGAGCTTCGAGGGCAACATCGTCACCAAGGTCTCCGGCGGCAGCGCACCCGACATCGCGATCGTCCCGCAGCCCGGTCTGCTGAAGAGCCTGGTGGGCACCGGTCAGGTCAAGACGGCACCCGCAGAGGTCTCGGCCAACGTGGACAAGAACTGGTCCAAGGACTGGAAGACGTACGGCACCGTCGACGGCAAGTTCTACGCCGCGCCGATGCTCGCGAACGTCAAGGGCTACGTCTGGTATTCGCCGGCGAAGTTCAAGGAGCTCGGCGTGCAGGTCCCGAAGACCTGGGACGAGCTGCTCACGCTCACCAAGACGATCCAGGAGAAGACCGGCCAGGCGCCGTGGTGCGCGGGCTTCGCCTCCGGTGACGCCTCAGGCTGGCCGGGCACCGACTGGGTCGAGGACCTCGTGCTGCGCCAGAGCGGCACCGAGGTCTACGACAAGTGGGTCGCCGGCGACGTGAAGTTCACCGACCCGGAGATCAAGAAGGCCTTCGACGCCGTGGGCACGATCCTGCTCGACCCGAAGTACGTGAACGCGGGCTTCGGCGACGTCAAGAGCATCAACTCGACCGCTTTCGCGGACGTCGCGGCCAAGGTCGCCGACGGCACCTGCACGATGACGCACCAGGCCTCGTTCCTCTCCTCCAACTTCCTGGACGTGAAGACGAAGGCCGGCGCTGCGCCCAAGGTCGCCGCCGACGGCGACGTGTACGCGTTCGTGCTGCCCGGTCTGAAGGAGGGCGAGAACACGATCGAGGGCGGCGGCGAGTTCGTCGCCGGCTTCAGCGACAACGCCGCGACCAAGAAGGTGCTCGAGTTCATGTCGTCTCCGGACTTCGCGAACGCGCGCGTCAAGCTGGGCGGCGTCATCTCCGCGAACAAGAACGCGGATGCGTCGCTGGCCTCCAGCCCGTTCCTGCAGGACGCCATGAAGACCCTGCAGGACCCGAAGACCACGCTGCGTTTCGACGCCTCGGACCTGATGCCGGCCACCGTCGGCTCCGGGTCGTTCTGGAAGGGCATGGTCAGCTGGATCGACGGAAAGCCGACGGACGCCGTGCTGAGCGACATCCAGGCCGGTTACAAGAACTAGTCTGAGCACTACCTGAGAGGGCTGCGGGTCTCGTCCGCCGATGCGGACGACCCGCAGCCCTTCTCGGGCAGGTCCTGACAGAGTTCGACGTCGAACCCAGAAGGGGGTCCTCATGTCGCACACCACGACGACGTCGCCCGCCACCACCACCGCGACCGCATCCACCCGATCCGGTCGCACGACCGCCTCCCGATCCGTCACGGTCGGCGCCATGATCGTGGGCGCCGTCGCGATGATCGGCGTCTTCCTCGCACTGCTGGTGAGCCCCGCGCCGGAGACCCCCACGCCGACCACGATCGGCTTCTCGCTGAAGAGCTTCTTCGTGTGGATCGGCGGCCTGAACCCGCTGCTGCAGATACCGATCGTGCTCGTCGTCTTCGCCGTCGTCGCGGCGATCCTGCTGCTGCTGATCGAATACGCGCCGCGGCACGGCAAGGGCTATTTCTGGCTGCGACTCGTGGCGTGCTTCGTCATCCCGGTGCTCGCGTTCATGCTGCTGCGCCCGTACCAGAACGCACTGATCTACGTCATGGCGATCGCGCTGATCGCCGGAGGCATGCTGTTCTTCGCCGACTACCGGGCACGCGAGGGCGCGGGCTACACCCTGCAGCTCGCGCTGTTCATGGCGCCCGCGTCGCTCCTGCTCCTCATCGGCCTGATCTACCCGGCCGTGAGCACGGTGATCCAGTCGTTCTTCGACAAGACCAGCAAGGAGTTCGTCGCACTGGACAACTACCAGTGGGTGTTCACGAACCCCGAGGGCTTCTGGTCCGTCATCAACACGCTGATCTGGGCGCTCATCGCCCCCGTCGTGTCGACGATCTTCGGCCTCGCCTACGCGGTGTTCATCGACCGCGCGCGCGGTGAGAAGATCCTCAAGGTGTTCGTCTTCATGCCGGTCGCGATCTCGTTCGTCGGCGCCGGCATCATCTGGAAGTTCATCTACGACTACCGGCAGGGCAACCAGATCGGCCTGCTGAACGCGATCGCCACGATGTTCGGCGGGAAGCCGGTCTCGTGGCTGGACACCACGCCGCTGGTCAACACGATCTGCCTGCTCATCGTGTTCATCTGGACGCAGACGGGCTTCGCGATGGTGATCCTGTCCGCGGCGATCAAGGCGGTGCCGACCGAGCAGCTGGAAGCGGCGTCGCTGGACGGCGCGAACGCCTGGGATCGCTTCCGCAATGTGACGGTGCCGGGGATCCGGTCGTCGCTGATCGTGGTGCTCACGACCATCACGATCGCGTCGCTGAAGGTGTACGACATCGTCGCGGTGATGACCGGCGGTCGCGCCAACAGCACCGTGCTGGGCTTCGAGATGGTGAACCAGCAGCAGCGGTTCCAGAGCTACGGGCACTCCTCGGCGCTGGCCGTCGTGCTGTTCCTGTTCGTGCTGCCGCTGATCATCTACAACGCCCGGCAGATGGCCAAGCAGAGGGAGATCCGCTGATGAGTGCGACGCAGGCGGTCGTCACCGACGACCGCACCAAGCGCCAGGTGGCCCGCGACACCCGTCGCAACGAGGCGTCGGCGCAGAAGCGGCTGACGTCGAAGGGCGCCACGATCGCGGCGGT
The DNA here is from genome assembly GCF_052045495.1 of Microbacterium sp. 22242. Taxonomy (NCBI): domain Bacteria; kingdom Bacillati; phylum Actinomycetota; class Actinomycetes; order Micrococcales; family Microbacteriaceae; genus Microbacterium; species Microbacterium sp. 22242. Next base: position 36,896 of record NZ_JBQEOZ010000007.1, read on the forward strand.
GATCATCGCGATCTTCTGGACGATCCCGACCTTCGGCCTCCTGGTGACGTCGTTCCGCCCCGGTGCGGACTCGAACAGCACCGGCTGGTGGACGGTGTTCGTGGATCCGTCGTTCACGCTGAGCAACTACGCGGACGCGCTGACCTCGGGCGGCACCGCGCTGACCCTGGGTGCATCGTTCATCAACTCGCTCGCGATCACGATCCCGGCGACGGTGGTGCCGATCTTCATCGCCTCGCTCGCGGCGTACGGGTTCGCGTGGATGAACTTCAAGGGCAAGAACCTCGTGTTCGTCATGGTGTTCGCGCTGCAGATCGTGCCCATCCAGATGGCCCTGGTGCCGCTGCTGTCGCTGTTCTCGCGGGGGTTGACGCTGTTCGGAACGCAGATCTTCCCCGGGCTCGAGCTGCGGGACGTGGATCACAGCTTCGCGACGGTGTGGATCGCGCACGCGATCTTCGCGATGCCGCTGGCGATCTTCATGCTGCACAACTTCATCGCCGAGATTCCGGGTGAAGTCGTCGAGGCGGCGCGCGTGGACGGCGCGGGCCACGGGCAGATCTTCTTCAGCATCATCCTGCCGCTGGCCATGCCCGCGATCGCCTCGTTCGCGATCTTCCAGTTCCTCTGGGTCTGGAACGACCTGCTCGTGGCGACGATCTTCGCGCCGGAGTCCTCGCTGCCGTTGACGCAGACCCTGAACTCGCTGTCCGGCACCTGGGGCAACCAGTGGTATCTGCAGTCGGCGGGAACGTTCATCTCGATCATCGTCCCGCTCGTCGTGTTCTTCGCGCTGCAGCGCTTCTTCGTGCGCGGCCTGCTCGCCGGAGCGACGAAGGGCTGAGCCGGAGCGGTGCAGAGCGGGGTGCGANCGCGTCGATCGCGCCCCGCTCTGCGCGTCGGGGGAGAATGGCCGGATGACACGACGGATCGCACTCTGGACCGGAGTCGCGGCCATCGCCATCGCGGTCGTGGTCGGCTCCCTCATCGTCCTCCATCCCGGGCTCATCGTCTCGCTCGATGAGGCATGGAACGTGGAGATGGGGGAGTGGCGCTCCCCGCCCCTGGTCGCGTTCGCGCTCGTGATGAACTTCCTCGGGGGCGGCTGGTTCGCGGTGGTCGTCGTCCCGCTCGGCGTCGCGCTACTCGGCCTGCTGCGGGGCTGGCGGGCGTCCGTCTCCGTCCTCGTCGTGTTCCTCGCGAGCGTGGTCGCCGTGCAGCTCGTCAAGCACCTGCTGGGGCGGGCCAGGCCCGTGGATCTGCTGATCGCGTCGGACTTCGGATCCTATCCGTCCGGGCACACCGCGAACGCGGCGGCGCTCGCCGTGGCGCTGTGGTTCCTGTTCCCGCGGATCGCCACCGTGATCGGCGGTGCGCTCTGGGTGATCGCGATGGGCTTCTCGCGCACGGTGCTCAGCGTGCACTGGTTCAGCGACACGGTCGGCGGCGCTCTCGTCGGAGGCGGCACGGCGCTCGTCGTCGCCGCGGTGCTGTGGCGCTGGGTGGGACCCGCGCCGATTCCGGAGGGGGACGGAGGTGCGCCACCGGGCGGGACGACCAGGGCAAGCGCCCGCTGAACTGTCGTTGCAATCGCTTACGTCTTTTCTCGTATGTCGATGGGCTGGTGGCTCTATGCCCAGCGAAACATTGATGGAAGCGTTTGCAAATGATGACCGAACTCTCTAGCCTCGTTGGGGTGCAGGCGAGCTGCGCGACGACGACAAGGGGACGACTTCATGAGCAACCGAACGATCGGGACGGTGGCCAGGGCCACGGAGACCGTGCGGACGCGCGGGCGGATGTCACGCCGCACGATCATCAAGGGTGCGGCGTGGTCCGTCCCGGTGATCGCCGCCGCGGCGGCCGTCCCCACGGCCACGGCATCCGGGACCGGCACGCTCGTGTTCTCGCCGGGCCCCGGTGCGCTCAACAGCGACAACGACAACTTCACCTACACCTGGACCCTGACGAACTCGTCGACTACGGACCCCATCTCCGGCCCGTTCACGATCGCGTTCAACGTGCCCTACAACATCCAGAACTCGATCCCGAAGCCGTCGGCAGGCCAGGCCAGCGCGTCGAACCCGACCCTGTTCGCCCCGATCGCGGTGAACGCCTCGTCCGGGTACTCGGTGGGCTGGACGCACCAGGACGGCGTCTCGGACGCCTACGGGAACACGCGCACCGAGACGATCACGGTCGGCAACGCGTCCTCGAAGCTCGCCGCCGGCGCCTCGATCACGGTGAGCACGATCTGGAGCGTGCCGAACAACTGGCTCTCCACGGGCGAGGGCAGCATCCTGCTCTCCCGGCGGATCTGGACGTGGCAGAGTGCCGGCACGGTCAGCGCGGCCAGCGGCACACTCGGCTCGCCGCAGGCCTTCCCCGGCTGGACCACGGGACCCGCGACGGAGAACCCGGCATCCCCCGGCGGGCTGTGGGCCTTCAGCACCCCGGCCGGCTGAGCCTGAGCACGATCGCTGCGGGCGTCCCGGGTCCCCGGGGCGTCCGCAGCCGCGTCCGGTCGCGGGCCGCCCGATCTCGCTAGGCTGAGCGGACCGCCACCCCTGCACTGAGGAGCTCTCTGTGACGCGCATTCGACCGTTCCGCTCCGAAGACGTCGACGCGCTGTACGACGTGTGCGTGAAGACGGCGGACGTGGGCGCCGACGCCACGGGCATGCTCGAGGACGACGCCCTGTGGGGCGACCTCTTCGCGGTGCCGTACGCGCTGCGGGACCCGGCGCTGTGCTGGGTCGTGGAAGCGGACGATGCGCGCGTGATCGGCTACGTCGTGGCGACGGATGACACGAACGGGTTCGCGGCCTGGTTCCGTGACGAGTGGTGGCCGTCGCGCCAGGCCCGTTACCGTCGTTCCGGGCAGGCCGAGCCGACCGCGCAGGACCGCTTCCTCGCCTACGGCGACCGGATGGCGCCGCGCGAGGATCCGATCGTGCGCGAGTACCCCGCGCACCTGCACATCGACCTGCTCCCCGAGACGCAGGGACAGGGACTCGGCCGGCGTCTCATCGACACGCTGCTCGCCGAACTGGGGCGACGCGGCGTCACCGGGCTGCACCTCGCGATGAACGCCGACAACGCGTCCGCAGGCGCGTTCTACGAGCGGCTCGGGTTCGCACTCCTCGCATCGGGCGACGGCAGCACGACCTACGGGATCCGGATCGCGCCGCAGCTCGGATGACGACGCCGGGTCGCGTCACATCCCGAGCGGCGGGAAGTGCGGGATCGGGATCGGCTTGTGGGCGCGGTCTCCCAGCGCGTCCATCCGTGCTTTGATCTCCGCGCTCGGTGCGTCGGCGCGCACGGAGAGGCCGGCGCTCGGCGCCCACGTGGAGGGGCGGGGTGCTGACGCGTCGCGCGGACGATCCTGGGCGTTCATGTTCGCACGCTACCTGCCGGACCCGGGAGCGGGAACGGGCTTGTTTTCCACGAGCCGATGTGCTGCGACCGATGGCGGCGGAGACGAGTGAAGCGCCGCCCCCGTCTTCCAGAGGCGGCGCTTCACGTCTGCGGTGACGGCGGGATTCGAACCCGCGGTTGCTTGCACAACACACGCTTTCCAAGCGTGCTCCTTCGGCCGCTCGGACACGTCACCAGGAGTACAACCTGACCATCCTATCCGATCCTGCCGACGGCTTCGGACAGGGCGGTCCGCAGCCGCGGGGCGCGTGCCAGGATGAGAACGACTGCGAAGGAGAGGCGCGATGTGACCGGCCCCGAAGATCCGCCTGTGTCCGAGCAGCATCCGTCCCGTCGGCGATGGACGCTGCGGATGCAGCAGCCCCTGCCGCCGGCCACCGTCGTCGACCGGATCGCGTTCCTCGTCGGCACCGCATCCGCCGTGTGGCTCGCGGTCATCATCTCGCTGCAGAGCTTCCGGTATCCGTGGTCGGTGCTGCTGTTCCTGCCGGTGTGGGCCATCATGGCGTACCTGGTGCTGCCGCGGCTGCACCGGCTGCTGTCGGATCTGTACGTGCCGGACTACTTCTTCGGACGCACCCGCACGGCCGACGGCCTGCTCGGGGACCCGGTCAACCTCGGTGTGGACGGAACCTCCGCGCAGCTCGACGCCGTGATGACGCGGGCGGGGTGGCATCGGGCCGACGAGATCACCGCGGCGTCGACCTGGGGGATCATCGTGTCGACGCTCACGCGCCGCAGCTATGCGACCGCGCCGGTGTCTCCGCTCATGCTGTTCGGCCGCCGGCACGACGTCGCGTACCAGCAGGAGGTGGACGGCAACCCGCGACAGCGCCACCACGTGCGCTTCTGGCACTGCCCGCCCGGGTGGCTGCTGCCGGGCGGGGCCAAGACCGACTGGCTGGGCGCGGGCAGCTTCGACACCGACGTGGGGCTCAGCCTGTTCACCCTGCAGGTCACGCACCGCATCGACGAGGACACCGACATCGAGCGCGACTTCGTCGTGCACAGCGCCTGCCAGGCGGACGCCGCGGTCAACGTCCGGACCCTGCACGACTTCACCACCGGCTATCACTCGCGCAACGGCGGAGGCGACCGGTTCATCACCGACGGGGATCTGCCCATCCTCGATCTCACCGCCGTGGCCGTGGAAGGCGACGCGGGCGGACTCGGTGGCGATCCCGTCCTCGACCACCCGGGCGGACGCCGCCACGAGTCGTTCCGGACGACGGCCGAGCGATCGATGCGCCATGCGCCGCTGGCCATCTTCTTCGCCGTGGGCGTCGTCGCGCTCGGCGGGCTGGTCGACCTCGTGAGCCTGATCGTCGGTGCGGCGACGGACAGGGACGTGGGGCGGCTGTTCGTCGAGGGCCAGCCCGAGGCGGTCGCGCTGCTGCTGGGCGGGCTCGGCTTCGCCGGCGTCGTCTCGCTCGCGCAGCTGCTCATGGCCTGGTTCGTGCTGCGGCGCGGCCGACGCTCCCGGGCCGTGCTGATGGTGCTGCTCGCGATCGGCGTGCTCTCCACCGCGATCGACTACCTCGACGGGAACGCCAGGCTGGGGTTCAACGGCACGCTGCTCGCCGCATCGCTGCAGTGCCTCGCGCTGCTGGCGCTCTCCAGCGAGGCGGCGGGGGCGTGGGCCCGGCGGAGCTCGCGGGAGGACGACGAACGCTGACAGCGCCCGCGCTCGGGACGGGCTTCTAGAATCTCCTGGTGCCCACCCCGAAGATCGTGCTGTTCTACGCGTTCGCGCCGCTTCCGGATCCCGAGGCGATCCGTCTCTGGCAGCGCGATCTGTGCGAGGCGCTGCATCTGCGCGGGCGGATCCTGATCTCCGCGCACGGCATCAACGGCACGCTCGGCGGGGACCTGCCGGCGGTGAAGCGGTGGCTGCGATCGTTCCGCTCCTACCCGGCGTTCCGCGACGCGGACGTGAAGTGGAGCGAGGGGACGGCGGTGGACGCCGACGGGTTCAGCGCCGACTTCCCGAAGCTGAGCGTCAAGGTGCGCGACGAGATCGTCTCCTTCGGCGCGCCCGGTGAGCTGCGCGTCGACGAGCACGGCGTGGTCGGCGGCGGCACCCGGCTGAGCCCGGCGGAACTGCACGCGCTGGTCGCGGAGCGCGGCGACGAGGTCGTCCTCTTCGACGGCCGCAACGCCCTGGAGGCGGAGATCGGGCGATTCCGCGGAGCGATCGTGCCCGACGCGGAGACCACCCGCGACTTCGTCGGCCTGCTCGACTCGGGCGCGTACGACGACCTCAAGGGGCGACCCGTCGTCACCTACTGCACCGGAGGGATCCGCTGCGAGGTGCTGTCCGGGCTGATGCGCTCGCGCGGCTTCGGCGAGGTGTACCAGCTCGACGGCGGGATCGCCCGGTACGGCGAGGAGTACGGCGACGACGGCCTCTGGGAGGGGTCGCTGTACGTGTTCGACGGGCGCGGATCCGTCGCGTTCAGCGACCACGCGGCGGTCATCGGGGTGTGCGCAGGATGCGGCACGGCGACCAGCCGGACCGCGAACTGTCCGGATCCTTCGTGCCGGCATCAGGACGTGGTGTGCGCGGAGTGCTATGCGGTGCGCTGTCCGGAGCACGCGGTCGCGGTCTGAGCCGCCGGCCGACGCCCGGCCGTCGGGCCTCGGTGAACAGTGCGGAACATCAGCCCGTGGGATGACGACGGGCCGGTGGCGCCGGCGTAGCGTGTGATCGTCCCCTCGTCCGGCCTCGCCCCAGGAGCGCGCTCTCATGGACCTGCTGAACGCCTGGCTGCTGCACGCGGCCGGCCAGCTGTGGCTCTTCCCCGTGCTGCTGGTGTTCTTCTTCGCCGACGGGTTCGCCACGATCCTGCCCAGCGAGACGGCCCTGGTGGCACTCGCCGCGCTCTCGCAGCACAGCGGGGAGCCGAACCTCGTCGTCCTCGGCCTGACCGCCCTGATCGGCGCGATCGCGGGCGACAACATGGCCTACCTGCTGGGCCGCACGATCGGCACGGAGCGCTGGGCGTGGATGCGCCGCCCGCGCGTGCACAAGATGTTCGAATGGGCGCGGTACGAGCTGGACAAGCGCGGCGCGGCACTGATCTTCACCGCCCGTTACATCCCCTGGGGGCGGGTCGCGGTCAACTACGTCGCCGGACAGACCCGCTATCCGCATCGCCGGTTCTTCTTCTACGACGCGCTCGCCTGCGTCACCTGGGTGGGCTACGCCCTCGCGATCGGGCTGCTCGCGGGGCAGTGGGTGCATGAGAACCCGCTGCTCGGCGTCGGCATCGCCGTGGTGTTCGCCGTGATCGTGGGCTTCGGAGTCGATCACGTGCTGCGCTGGTGGCACCGCCGCAGGGGCGACGCCGAGCCGCTCGTGCGCCCCGCATCGGGCCGCACCGGGACTGGGAGCACCGGGCGCGAGGGCACGACGCCGTAGGCGATGAGCGCTGCGGGATCCCGTCAGGATGCCGAGGCGGGCATGAGCCTGGCGCCGAGCAGGGAGCGCGGAGCGACCACGGCGGCGATCCGGTCCCGGAGAGACACGCGCCGCCGCAGTTCCGCGCTGATGCTGCCGAGGGCGCGCACGAGCTCCGTTCCCGTCGCCTCCCCGCGGCTTCCGGCCGCCTCACCCGGTCGTGCGTAGCTGGCCCGTTCCACCGCGCGGACGAGCGCCTCGACGGCCGCGGGATCCGCCCCGCGCTCGCGGACGAGACGCGCCCCGCGGGACCGGGGGGACTCCGAGACGGGGGCGGGCAGCCCGAGGTCCTGCAGGATCGCGCGCAGCTCGGCCCAGGCCGCCAGAGCGTCGCCCTTCCGGGCGCTGCTCATCCGCCGGACGGACAGCAGCCGGCGCACCGCCGCGGGGATCAGCAGCACGATGACGACGCCGGCGACCGTCCACAGCACGGGGGCGGGGTCCAGGCCGCGCGCGGAAGAGCCCGCGGCTCCGGCGTCGGGGATGTCGGGCCGGTTCTTGTCCTTCGCCGCCGAGGACGAGGTGGGCAGCGGGGTGGCGCCCGCCGCCGGGGTCGGCCCGGATCCCGCGCCGGAGTCGGTGGGGTCGGTGAAGACGGTCGGGACGCCGCGGGTCGCGGTCGGCTCGAACGGGACCCAGCCGATCCCGGCGAAGTACACCTCCGGCCAGGAGTGCAGCTCGTCCGTGCCGACCTCGAACACCACCCTGCCGTCGTCCGAGCGGCGATCGGTCGACGTGCCGGGCAGATAGCCGACGACGATCCTGGTCGGCATGCCGAGGGAGCGCGCCATGAGCGCGAACGCGCCCGCGAAGTGAACGCAGTATCCCTCGCGCACGTCCAGGAAGGTGGCGATGGCCTGCACGTTGGTGCCGTCGAAGCCGTCCTGGACGGGGGTGTTCAGGGAGTAGCGGAAGCCTGCCCGGAACCAGGTCTGCAGGGCGATCAGCCGGTCGTAGTCGGTGGTGGCTCCGCCGGTGACCGTCGCCGCGTCCTCCGCGATCACCGGCGGGAGGTTCTTCGGCAGCGCACGCAGGGACTCGGGGGCGTCGGATCCCGACGCCGTCGACGCGCGGATCTGCGCGAGGGTCGGGACGAGTTCGGTGGTGTCGATCGTGTAGTTCTGATCGGCCGCGTCGGCGTTCGCGGCGACGACCGTGCGATTGTCCGGGGCGGCCGTCCACGCGCCCGCGACGCCGTGCACCGCGGTCGCCTGATAGGGCACCGGGAGCCACGAGCCGGAGATGCCGGTGGTGCGGATGGTCGTGTGCGCGCGGTGCTCGGCCACCCCGTCGGCGGCGGTCACGGCGCCGAAGCCCTGGGCGAGAGGGACGGTGGGCGGGCGGTCGGGCTGCCACTGCCTGCCGTCGAACGCGGACAGCGTCGCGATGCGCAGGTAGGGGGCCGTGCCGTCATCCGTGATCAGCGTGAGCGCGGTGGTCGGTGCGGGGCGGCGCAGATCCTGCCCCAGATCGAGGGTGGCGCTCAGCGCGGTGGTCCCGCCGCCCGCGTCGATGCCGGCGGCCGAGAGCGGCAGCAGCGGAGAGACCACGAGCGCGGCGACGGCGGCCAGCGCGCCCACGACGACCGTCGTGAACGGACGAGTGCGCACCGGCGCCGCGGCCGGGTGCGCGCCAGGGCCGGCGGATCCGGGAGGCGCGAACCGCACATGCAGGAACAGCAGGATCGTGACCGCGAGCGCGAGGAACCACACCGGGTTCGAACCGCCGTGCACGACGATCGACGGCACCGCCCCGAGCGCGGCGATCAGCACAGCCGCCCCCAGGGGCGCGCGCAGGGCGACCAGCACGAGATCGAGGACAACGGCGAGAAGCCCCGTCACGAGGGCGACCGCGACGGCGAGCTCCGGCGTGGACGCGAGCGGAGCGACGCCGGCGCGGATCTGCTCCTGCGCCCGGGCGACCAGGCCGCCGATCATGTCGATCGTGTGCGACGTCGGCAAAGGCGCGATCGTCGTCACCTGCTTCGATGCGAACACCGCGAGCGCGACCGCGCCGACGATCAGCTGGGCGATCGGGACGACGGGGAGGGCGAGCCAGGCGGCGCTGCGGCGTGTCAGGATCCGCGCGACGAGCCCCGTGAGGATGACGGATCCGGCGGTCACGGCCGCGCCGGCGCTCCAGGCGCCCGGCTGCACCACCGCCGCCAGCGGCCACACCACGACGAGCATGCCGAGCGCGATGAGGGCCGCCGCCGCGGCGGGGCCGGCGAAGGGGGTCCGCTCCCACCTCGGCCCGCCATAGGCGCTGAGATCAGAAGCCGGCATGCGCGGCGCCCTCCTGGACGCCGGTGTCCGCCCAGGCGGCGGCAGGATCGTCGCCGAGCGCCGCGGTGCGCCAGCCCTGCGCCGCGGCGGCCGGCAGCGCATCCCGTTCCGGCGCGGTGGCCAGCAGGACCGGGGTTCCGGCGCCGCCGTGCGGCAGGGCTCCCGCGTCGGTCGCGTCGAGGACGCCCGTGATCACGACCAGGGGGCCCACCGTGTGCCCCTCGCTTGCGGCGGGGAGGCCGGCATCGCGCTCGCCGGCACGGGGAGCGGTGCCCGCGAGCGCGACGAGCAGGCCGTCCCTCTCGTCCTCCGCCCCGCGCAGCCGTCCGATCAGCACGCCGGTGGCGTCGACCACGTCGACCGCGAACCCGTGGTCGACGAGGTGCACGGCGATCGAGGCGCAGGCGGTCACCGCGCGATCGAACCCGGCGTCGCCGACGCCGCCCCGATCGGAGTCGGCCTCCTGCTCGGCCCTCGCCCGCCGTCTGCCGCGCGGGGACGTCCCGCGGCCCGGTTCCGCTCCGGCCGGCGACCCCTCCGGCGCGACCCAGCGCACGCCGGCGCGATCCAGCACGACCAGGGCGTCGGGGCTGGACTCCTGCTCCTCCTGCCGCACCATGAGGTCGCCGCGGTGAGCGGTGGCACGCCAGTGGATCCGGCGCATCGAGTCGCCCGGCACGTAACGGCGCGGGGAGAGGTTGTCGGACCCCTGGCCGAGCCGGTGCGAGGAGGTCTGCGCGGTGCCGCCGGCGCGCCCCGTGCGGTCGGCCAGGCGGGGGAGCGGGAGCACGGCCGGCACGATCGTGATCGGAGTCGGATCGCCGAGCTCGTCGGTGCGGCGGAACAGGCCGAACGGGTCCGCCGTGGTGAGCCGCAGCGGGCCGAGCGATGCGAGCCCGCGTCGCGCGCCGGCGATGGAGTAGGTCATCGTCATGGCGACGCCGCCCGGCACGCTCTCGTGCGCCTCGGGCGGAAACGAGCCCGAGGCGGCTCCGTGCACGGCCGACGGCAGCGCGTCGTCCCACCGGCCCGCCGGAGCTCGGAGGATCGTGCGCAGCTCGACGCGCACCCGCACCACGGTGTCCTCGCCGACGGTGAGCAGATCCGCCGCGACCGTGCGGCTCACCGTGGCGCGCCGGCGCGACCCGAACACGGCGATCGCGGACAGCACCAGCACGGCGAACAGCAGCACGGCCACGGCGAGAAGGGCGGGCGAGGCCAGCACGTTCGCGGCGATCACCAGCGCGATGCCGGTCAGCAGCGCCGCCACTCCGCGTGCGGTCATCCGCCGTCCGGGTGCCGGCGCCGCGACCGATCCGCTCACCGCGGCAGGCCGACCGGGACCGGGGTGCGCCGGACGATCCCCTCCAGCGCCGACTCGATGGGACGGGCGCCGGCGCGGTGCAGTCCGCGCGCGGGGATGAGCCGGTGTGCGAACACCGCCGGCAGCAGCGCGGTGAGGTCGTCCGGGAGCACGAAGTCCCGGCCGTCCAGGGCCGCCTGCACCTTGGCCGCCCGCACCAGCTGCAGAGTGGCGCGCGGGCTCGCGCCGAGATGCAGGTTGGGGTCGCTGCGGGTGGCCTGCGAGAGCGCGACCGCGTACTCCTCGAGCGCGGGGGCGACGTGCACCGACCGGGCCCAGCCGATCAGGCCGCGCACGTCGGTGGCCGCGAGCACCGGCCGGATCGCGTCGAGCGGGTTCGCGACGTCGCGCTGGCGCAGCATCAGCGTCTCCGCCGCCGCGTCCGGATAGCCCATCGAGATGCGCATCATGAACCGGTCGCGCTGCGCCTCCGGCAGGGCGTAGGTCCCCTCCATCTCGAGCGGGTTCTGCGTGGCGACCACGAGGAACGGATCCGGCAGCGGACGCGACTGGCCGTCGACCGTGACCTGACCCTCCTCCATCGCCTCGAGCAGCGCGGACTGGGTCTTGGGGGAGGAGCGGTTGATCTCGTCGGCGATGACGATGTGCGCGAAGACCGCGCCGGGCTTGAACTCGAACTCCTGCGCGACGGGGTTGTAGACGCTCACGCCGGTGATGTCGCCGGGGAGCAGGTCGGGGGTGAACTGGATCCGGCGCACGGTCGCGTCGATGCTGGCCGCGAGAGCGCGGGCGAGCATGGTCTTGCCCACGCCCGGCACGTCTTCGACGAGCAGGTGGCCCTGGGCGAGCAGGCAGATCAGGGCGCTGCGGATCGCGTCGTCTTTGCCGTCGATGACCTCGGTGATCGAGTCGAGGATCGCACCGGTGCGCCGCGCGAACTCGTCCGCGTCGATGTCCTCGTGGGCGGCCTGAGCGGTGTCGGTGGCGTGCATGCGTCCCCTCTCGCGGACGCTGCGGCGCGCCCGCGTCTTGATCGTAACGCCGGGGAGGGGACCGTGGGCCGGCGGGGTCGCCGACGAGGAGTCCGGTTCGGCGCGCGATCCGCGCCGGTCGAGCGGGGCGGAGGCCCGGAGGCGCTCGCGGCACGCCCCGGTTCGGCCCCGTCCGCGTCCTCGGGTAGACTGATTCCCGGCTCTCCGCGTGACGGTACCCAGGCCAACTCCCCCAGGGCGGAAACGCAGCAAGGGTAACCGGGCTCTGCCGGGTGCGCGGAGGGTCTTTTCTTATGCCCCGGCGGCCACGGCCCCGGTCGGCGGAACTTCGGGTTCCCGCCGCGGAGCGATCCACGGTCTGCAACCGAGCCGGCATCCCCGGACGGCGGGCGCCGACCGCCGAGAAGCTCGCGACTCTCCGCCGACCCCGGTCGTCTTCCCGCAGGCCCGCCCGCGCACTAACCTGGACACCGTGGCACACAGACGTGCCGATCCGCCAGATCCCGTTCTCAGCCACCCGGAGGATCCGCCGTGCCCGACACTTCTGCAGGTCTCCCCGATCTCCGTCAGGCGGCCGCCGTGCTGTTCGACCTCGACGGCGTGCTCACCCCGACCGCCGAGGTGCACATGCACGCGTGGCAGGCGGTGTTCGACCAGGTGTTCACGCTCTGGGGGATCACCCCGCCGTACACGGACGAGGACTACTTCGCCTACGTCGACGGGAAGAAGCGCTACGACGGGGTGGCCAGCCTGCTGCGCAGCCGCAACGTGGAGATCCCCTGGGGCACGGTCGGCGACGATCCCGAGGCCGACACCGTGTGCGGCATCGGCAACCGCAAGAACGTCGCCTTCTCCGAGGCGCTGCGCCGCGACGGCATCGCGCCGTACCCCGGATCCCTCGCCCTGATCGAGCAGCTGAGGTCGGCCGGGGTCCCGCTCGCCGTCGTGTCCAGCTCGAAGAACGCCGAGGAGGTGCTGGCCAGCGCCGGCATCCGCGACTTCTTCACCGTCGTCGTGGACGGCGTCGTCGCCGAGCGCGAGCAGCTCGCGTCCAAGCCCGCGGCGGACGTGTTCCGCGTCGCCGCCGAGAGGATCGGCGTCGATCCCGCGGACGCCGTCGCCGTCGAGGACGCCACGAGCGGCGTCGCCTCCGCGGCCGCGGCCGGTTACGGGACGGTCGTCGGCGTGGACCGCGGCGCCGGATCCGAGGCGCTGCTCGCCAACGGCGCGACCGTCGTCGTGGACGACCTCGACCGCTTCCTTCCCTGAATCCCACCCCGCTACGGAGCACTGCATGATCGACCGCGACGTCTTCCCCGTCGACCCCTGGCGTCTCGTCGAGACCCGGTATCCGCACACGGATCCCGGGGTCTCGGAGACGCTGATGGGCCTCGGCAACGGCTACCTCGGCCTGCGCGGCAACCACATCGAAGGCCGCATGGCGCACGAGCACGGCACGTTCATCAACGGCCTGCACGAGACCTGGCCGATCCGGCACGCCGAGCAGGCGTTCGGCTTCGCCGAGGTCGGCCAGACGATCGTGAACGCGCCGGACGCGAAGGTCATGCGCGTGTACGTCGACGACGAGCCGCTGAGCTTCGACGAGGCCGATGTGCGCGAGTACCGCCGCACGCTCGACTTCCGCACCGGGATCCTGGAGCGCGTCGTGCTGTGGGAGACGCCCTCGGGCAAGCGGGTGCGGATGCGGGACGAGCGGATCGTGTCGTTCGAGGAGCGCCACCTCGCGGTGCTGCGCCTCGAGGTCACGGTGGAGAACTCCGACGCCCCCGTGACGATCTCGTGCCAGCTGATCAACCGGCAGGACGGCGAGGACGTCTACGGCGGGGTGCCGTCGATGGCCGCCGGATCCCCGGGCGAGAAGGCGGGCTTCGACCCGCGCAAGGCCGAGCGGTTCGGCGACCGCGTGCTGCAGCCGGCCGAGTACTGGCAGGACGGCGAGCGCTCGGCGCTCGCCTACCGGGTCGCGAACTCGGGCATGACGCTCGCCGTGGTCGCCGACCACGTCGTGGAGACCGAGAACGAGTACACGTCGCGCCGCCTGGTCGAGCCCGACATCGCGAAGAACGTCTTCCGGGTGCAGGCGAAGGCCGGCGTGCCCACGCGGGTCACCAAGCTGGTCAGCTATCACACCTCCCGCGGCGTGCCAGCGCGCGAGCTCATCGATCGCTGCCGTCGCTCCCTGGACCGGGTCGGCGTGGAGGGCGTCGAGGTGCAGTTCGCGAAGCAGGCCGAGTGGCTCACCGCGTACTGGGAGCGCAGCGACGTGCGCATCGCCCGCCACGACGACCTGCAGCAGGCGACCCGGTGGTGCCTGTTCCAGATCGCGCAGGCGTCGGCGCGNGACGGCGCGGGGGTGTCCGCGAAGGGTGTCTCCGGATCCGGCTACGGCGGGCACTACTTCTGGGACACCGAGGTGTACGTGCTGCCGTTCCTCACCTACACGTCGCCGCAGTTCGCCCGCAACGCGCTGCGCTGCCGGGTGCACATGCTGCCCGCCGCGCGTCGTCGTGCCGGTCAGCTCAACGAGGGCGGGGCGCTGTTCCCGTGGCGCACCATCAACGGCGAGGAGGCCTCCGCGTACTACGCGGCGGGCACGGCGCAGTACCACATCAACGCCGACGTGAGCTACGCGCTCGGCAAGTACGTGCGCGCCACCGGCGACGAGGACTTCCTCTACCGCGAGGGCGTCGACGTCGCGGTAGAGACCGCCCGGATGTGGTCCACGCTCGGCTTCTGGCGGCGCGGCACCGGCGGCGCCCCGACGTTCCACATCCACGGCGTGACCGGACCGGACGAGTACACCACGGTCGTGAACGACAACCTGTTCACCAACGTGATGGCCCGGTACAACCTGCGCTTCGCGGCGCGCGTGGTCCGCGAGATGGCGGAGGACGCGCCAGAGGCGTACGACGCGGCGGTGGAGCGGCTGCGGATCGACGCCTCCGAGGTGGAGCAGTGGGAGCGCGCCGCCGACGCGATGCACATCCCGTTCAGCTCGACCCTGGGGATCCATCCGCAGGACTCCCTGTTCCTGGAGCGCGAGGTGTGGGATCTGCCGCACACCCCGCCCGAGCAGCGCCCGCTGCTGCTGTACTTCCACCCGCTGGTGATCTACCGGTTCCAGGTGCTCAAGCAGGCCGACGTGGTGCTCGCGCTGTTCCTGCAGGGCAACCACTTCACCGAGGCCGAGAAGCTCGCCGACTTCGAGTACTACGACCCGCTGACCACCGGCGACTCGACGCTGTCGGCGGTGGTGCAGTCGATCCTCGCCGCGGAGGTCGGATATCAGGACCTCGCGCACGAGTACTTCCAGCACGCGCTCTTCGTCGACCTCGGCGACCTGCACCGCAACGCCGCGGACGGCGTGCACGTGGCCTCCGCGGGCGGGGTGTGGACGGCGCTCGTGAGCGGGTTCGGCGGCATGCGCGACCACGACGGCGAGCTCAGCTTCGACCCGCGGCTGCCCGCCGACTGGCCCGAGCTGTCGTACCCGCTGCAGTGGCACGGATCCCGGCTGCAGGTCACGCTCACGGCGCACGAGCTGCTCGTCGAGGTCCGCTCCGGCGACCCGGTGCCCTTCCGCGTGCGAGGTCAGTCCTGGACCGCCGCCGTCTCCGCCCCGGCGCGCGTCCCGCTCGCGCACCAGGGACCGGTCATCCCGGGACGGCCGGAGTTCGGCTCGCACGCGCGTCGCGAGGACGGCACGATCCTGTCCCCGAAGGTCCCGGCCACCTCGGCGATCCCGATCGTGGGGCTCGCGGCGGACTGAGAGCGCGGCCCGCGGTCAGGGGCTCCGCAGCGGAGCTCCCCTCCGGCGGGCCCGCCCGGTCCGCTCACCCGGCGTGGCTGATCTCGCAATCGCCGCCGGGTGCGAGGACCGCCTCATGTCCGTCGTCGAAATCCACGCCCCACTTTTGCCACACTTTTTGACCTGTGCGCCACAGATCACTGGCGCGCGAGTCAAAAAATGTGGCGCTCGGCGCTTCTGCGATGGGGCCGGCTCGAATGTCGCAGGCACGCTCTAGGCTTATCGGGTGAGCACAGCCCTGTACCGCCGTTACCGGCCCGAGAACTTCGGGGAGATGATCGGGCAGTCGCAGGTGACCGATCCGCTCATGACGGCGCTGCGCGGCGATCGCGTGGGCCACGCCTACCTGTTCTCCGGCCCTCGCGGCTGCGGCAAGACCACGTCCGCCCGCATCCTGGCGCGCTGCCTGAACTGCGCGGAGGGCCCGACCGACACCCCGTGCGGCGTGTGCCCGAGCTGCGTCGAGCTGTCCCGCGACGGCAGCGGATCCCTCGACGTGGTCGAGATCGACGCCGCGAGCCACAACGGCGTCGACGACGCCCGCGACCTGCGCGAGCGGGCCACGTTCGCGCCCAGCCGCGACCGGTACAAGATCTTCATCCTCGACGAGGCGCACATGGTGACGCCGCAGGGCTTCAACGCCCTGCTGAAGCTCGTCGAGGAGCCGCCGGAGCACATCAAGTTCATCTTCGCCACCACCGAGCCGGAGAAGGTGCTCGGCACGATCCGCTCCCGCACGCACCACTACCCGTTCCGCCTGGTGCCGCCCGCGGCCATGCTCGAGTACGTCGAGAAGCTGTGCAAGGAGGAGGGCGTGACGGTCGCCCAGGGCGTGCTGCCGCTCGTGGTGCGGGCCGGTGGCGGATCCCCGCGTGACACCCTGTCGCTGCTGGACCAGCTCATCGCCGGCTCCGAGCCCTCGGCCGAGTCCGGGGCTGTGGAGGTCGCCTACGAGCGGGCGGTGGCGCTGCTCGGCTACACGCACTCGGCGCTGCTCGACGAGATCGTGGACGCGCTCGCCGCGGGGGACGCGGCCGCGGCTTTCCCGGCGATCGACCGCGTGGTGCAGACGGGACAGGATCCGCGCCGCTTCGTCGACGACCTGCTCGAGCGGCTGCGCGATCTGATCGTGATCGCCGCGGTGGGAGACGGCGCCTCCGCCGTGCTGCGCGGCGTCCCCGAGGACGAGCTGATCCGCATGCGGGGCCAGGCCGGCGCGTTCGGCGGCGCCCGGCTGTCCCGTGCGGCGGATCTGGTGAGCGCGGCGCTCGACGACATGACGGGGGCGACCTCTCCGAGGCTGCACCTCGAGCTGCTCGTAGCGCGGGTGCTGACGGCGCTGTCCGGTTCGGACGGCGAGACGGTTCCGCCGGTGGCGCCGGCCGCGGCCTCAGCGGAGGCCAGGCCCGCCTCGGCGCCTGCTGCTCGAGCGCCGGCTCCTGCTGCGGCGGTTCCCCCCGCGGCCACCGCGCCCGCGCGCGCGTCCGCACCGGCCGAGCCGGCACCCGCCGTCGACGCCGCGCCCGCCGTTGAGGCTCCACCCGCGCCGGCTGCGTCGGCGTCCGCCCACGCCGCCCCTGTTTCCGAGGCCGGCTCCGCTTCGGCTCCGTCCGACGCTGCGCGTCCGTCCTCGGACAGTGCACCCGGAGGAGGCAGTGCACCCGGAGGAGGCAGTGCACCCGGAGGAGGCAGCGCTGCCGGAGGAGCTGAGTCCGCTCCGCCCGCCGGACCGATCGACATCGAGCGGATCCGATCCGTCTGGCCGGCCGTGCTGAGCCGGGTCGAGAAGCTGAGCCGCGGATCCTGGCTCGTCGTCACCGCCGTGCAGCCGCTCGCGTTCGCGGCCGACACCGAGGTGCTCACGCTCGGCTTCCCCGGCCCCAACGACGTCGCGCGGTTCAAGGGCACGACGCCGGGCAGCGGCCCGTCCGACCACTTGCGCACCGCGATCGAGGCCGAACTGGCGATCAAGGTCAAGTACCTGCCCGCACCGCTGCCCGCCGAGGCGCCGGAACGGAGCTTAGAAGAGGGCGGGAAGGCCCCGCACCCCTCCGAAGAATCCACCGGACCCGCCGCGACCGGACCCGCCGCGACCGGACCCACCGCGGACGGACCCGCCGCGGACGAACCCACCGCAGCGGGATCCACAGCCGCCGGATCCACCGCCGCGTCTCCGCGTGAGGAGCGAGGATCCGGAACGGTCGCACCGCAGCGTCCCGCTGCGCCGGCCGCGGGCCGGGGGGCCCCCGCCCCGTCCGCCGGCCCGACGTCGCCGGCACCGCCCGCCGGTCCGGTCACCGAGTGGGCCGTCGCCGCGATCCCGCAGGGCGAGCCGGATCCGGCCTCCGCAGCGGCCTCGGCGCCCGCCGCACCCGTCTCGCCATCCGCGGCGGCCTCGGCGCCCGCCGCCTCGCGCGCGTCGGCGACCGCGACGCAGGTCGCGCAGTTCCCCGTGGACGAGGAGCCCGCCGATGTCGAGGCGATGCCCGCCTCGGGCTGGTACGAGCCCGTGCACGACGGCGACGTGCTGGACGACGAGCCGCCGTTCCCCGACGACGCCGACGATCCCGGCCCCGACGATCCCGGAGCCTACGGCGGCATGCGCGCCACAACGGCCGCTCCCGCGGTCGCGACCCCCGTGGCCACCGTGGCCACCACGGCCACCGCGGCCACCGGCACCGTCGCCCGGACCGGTCTCGCCGCCGCGGAAGCACCCGGCGCCACGCCTCCCGCGGCGAAGGCTCCCGCGGCGCAGGCCTCCCGCCCGGCACCGGCTCCCGTCGTGACCGACCGCGCCCCGCGCTCCGGAGCCCCAGGCGTGCAGCGCTACGGCGAGGCCGTGGTCCGGCAGGTGCTCGGCGCGACGTTCCTGCGCGAGGAGCCGTACGAGCCCCCCACGCGCTTCCAGTGACACACGAAGATCCCCTGATCGAGGCGAGGTTCATCTAGATGTACGACGGCATCGTCCAGGAGCTGATCGACGAGTTCGGCCGTCTGCCCGGCATCGGCCCGAAGTCCGCCCAGCGGATCGCGTTCCACATCCTGCAGACCCCGTCCTTCGACGTGAAGCGGCTCTCCGAGCTGCTCGTCGAGGTGCGCGAGCGGGTGCGGTTCTGCGAGATCTGCGGCAACGTGGCGGAGCAGGAGCGGTGTGCGATCTGCCGCGACCCGCGCCGCAATCCCGCCCTCATCTGCGTCGTCGAGGACGCCAAGGACATCGCCGCGATCGAGCGCACCCGCGAGTTCCGCGGGCTCTACCACGTGCTCGGCGGTGCGATCAGCCCGATCGCCGGCGTCGGCCCGGACGACCTCCGGATCGCGCAGCTGATGACCCGGCTCGCCGACGGCACCGTGCAGGAGGTCATCCTCGCCACCAACCCGAACCTCGAGGGCGAGGCCACCGCGAGCTACCTCAGCCGCCTGCTCGTGAGCATGCAGATCACGGTGTCGCGGCTCGCGTCCGGTCTGCCCGTCGGCGGCGACCTCGAGTACGCGGACGAGGTCACGCTCGGCCGCGCCTTCGAGGGCCGGCGCGTCCTGTGAGCGGCGGCGGCTTCAGCCGGCGCGGCTGGCTGCTCTTCGGGGCGATGTGCCTGCTCTGGGGAGTGCCGTACCTGCTCATCAGCATCGCGGTCGAGTCCTTCTCGCCGCCCGCCGTCGTCGCGGGGCGCACCTTGCTCGCCGCGCTCCTGCTGCTGCCGTTCGCGATCCGCAGCGGCGCCCTGAAGGCTGCCTGGAAGGCGTGGCCATGGGTGCTCGCGTTCGGGCTGGTCGAGATGGGCGGCCCGTTCCTGCTGCTCGGGAACGCCGAGCAGTCGCTGCCGTCCGGGCTGACCGGGCTCCTCGTCGCGACCGTGCCGCTGTTCGCCGCGCTGATCGCGCTCGGCGGCGGCGATCGCGGCGTCCTGGCACCGGCCCGTCTGATCGGCCTGCTGATCGGGTTCGTCGGCGTGGGCGTGGTGGTGGCCGGCCCCGGGCTGTTCGGCGGCACGGTCGACCTCCTCGCGGCGGCCGAGGTGCTGCTCGTCGCCGTCCTCTACGCGACGGCGCCGTTCATCGTGGCGCGCAAGCTCGGCCACGTCCCGTCGATGGGCACGATCACCCTCGCCCTCCTGTTCATCGGGATCCTCTACCTGCCGATCGCGCTGCTCACGCAGCACACGGTGCCCACCGTGCCGTCGATCGCCGCATTGATCGCCCTCGCCGTGGTGTGCACGGCGATCGCCTTCCTGGCCTTCTTCGCCCTGATCAAGGAGGTCGGCCCGGTCCGCGCACCGCTGTTCACCTACGTCAACCCGATCATCGCCATCGTCCTCGGCGCGATCGTGCTCACCGAGCCGCTCACCCTTGGCCTGCTGATCGGGTTCCCGCTGGTGATCGCCGGGTGCTGGTTCGCCGGCACCGGCGGCCGGCTCCGCCCCCGGACGGCCGTGGACCAGGCCGCGGTGGCCGCGACGGCCGAGCCCGTCCCGCCTGCCGGCGACCGCACGGACGCTCGCGCCGTCGAATCCTGAGAGGGCTGCGGATCCCGGCGCAGCGGCTCAGGCGGAGGACGGCCCGAGCGCACGGAGAGCTCAGCACCGGAGAGCTCAGTGCTCCCGGCCGATCCCCTTCCACAGAGTGATCAGCAGCAGCACGAATCCCGCCCCGACCAGGATGTGTCCCGCGCCGGCGAGTCCCGGGATCGCCTTGGACACCTCGGCCTTGAGCACCTCGAGGATTCCGTGCCAGGTCAGCATCGCGCCGGTCAGCAGCACCCCGAGGTTGTAGATCCAGAAGAACAACGGGAACAGCCGGCTCGCGGACAGCCGGAACGCCTTCTCCAGGGCGAGCACGATCAGCATGATCAGCGCGCCAAGCGCCAGCAGGTGCGTGTGCACGAGGGCGAGCTGGCCGCTGAAACCGTCTTCGTAACCCCGGGCCTTGGTGAACTCGCGGTAGAAGAGGCCGGCGATGAGACCGAGCCCGATCCAGGCCACGGAGGCCCAGAAGAGCTGGGCGAGCGCGCGGCGCTGGGCGGCGCGTTCAAGGGAGGGCGGTGCGGTGCTGTCGGCAGGAGCGGTCATGCCGACAGCCTCCTCCGGGCGGAACCGGAGCACATCCATCGAAGGATCGAGGGCGGGCGCTGGGCCGGCGGTCGTCGACCCGGGAGAATCGGAGGATGACCGACACCGTGGCCGCCTCCGCACGACGGCGGATGCTGCGCGGCGCACGGGTCGCACTGCACCTGATCACCGTGGTGCTCGTCGTCGTGACGACCGCACGCGCCGCGATCGAAGGCGAGCCGCTGCCCGTGCTGCTCGCCGCCGCCGTCTACCTCGCCTGGTACGGGGCGGGCGCCGGGTTCGCGCACCGGCGGGCCGCCGGCTGGTGGATGCTCGGCCTTCTGTGCATCTGGATCGGGATGCTCGCGCTCTCGCCGGAGTTCGTCTGGCTCGCGTTCCCGCTGCTGCTGCTCGCCGGCCACGTGCTGCGCCTGCCGTGGTCGGCCGTCTTCGTGGCCGTCGTACTCGCCGCGGCGATCGTCGCGCCAATGCTGCATCCGGGCGCCGAACAGGCGGGCACCTCGCTCGCACACCTGATCGGACCCCTGGTCGGCGGGGGATTCGCGTTCGCCGTCTCTCTCGGCTATGACGCGCTGCTGCGCGACGCAGCGGAGCGCGAGCGGCTCATCGATTCGCTGCTCCGGGCGCAGCACGAGGCCGAGCGCCTGCACGACGAGCTCGCCTCGAGTCAGCGCGAGGCCGGTGCCACCCTCGAGCGCACCCGCTTGGCACGCGACCTGCATGACACGATCGCGCAGGAGCTCAGCACGATCGTCATGCTCGCCCGGATCGAGGATCCGGATCGGCGGCACCAGGAGGATCCCCGACCTCGGAACACCGTGCAGATCGAGGAGCTCGCGCAGCATTCGCTCGTCGAGCTGCGCCGGATCGTGGCCGCCCTCGCGCCCGCCGACCTCGACGAGTCCGCGCTCGCGGCCGCCCTCGCCCGCATGCTCGCATCGCTGCGCGAGGAGGCCGGACTGGAGACGCGGCTGGAGGTCGCCCCTGACCTGCCCGCGCTGTCGACCCCCATCGAGGTCGCGTTCCTGCGGGTCGCGCAATCGGCTCTCGCCAACGTCCGCCAGCACGCGCGAGCACGCGCCGTCGAGGTCTCTCTCGGCGCGGCGGACGGCTCCGTGCGGTTGAGCATCTCCGACGACGGCGCCGGGTTCGATGCCGAGGCCCGGCCGTCCGACGCCTCGTACGGGCTGGCGGCGATGCGCTCGCGCCTGCGCGAGGGCGGGGGAGAGCTCGCCGTCCGCACCGCACGCGGCGAGGGCACCACGATCGAGGCGATCCTGCCGCTGGAGAGGGAGCAGTCATGAGCATCCGGCTGCTCATCGTCGACGACCATCCCGTCGTCCGGGCGGGCATCCGAGCCGTCGTCGAGGCCCGCGGGTTCGAGGTGATCGGCGAACTCGGCACGGGCGAGGAAGCGGTGCAGGCGGCTCGGGAGCTGCGTCCGGACGTGGTGCTCTGCGACCTGAGGCTCGGCGACGGCATGGACGGCGTCGCCACGACAGCGGCACTGCGGACGTTGCCGGAGCCGCCCGCGGTGCTGATCCTCACGACGTTCGATCACGACGCGCAGATCGTGCGCGCGGTCGAGGCCGGCGCCGCCGGCTACCTGCTGAAGGAGGTCGGCGTGGACGTCATCTCCCGGGCGATCGTGGACGCGGCCGCAGGATCCGTGGTGCTCACGCCCGGCGGCGACGAGCGCCTCGTCGCGGCGCTGCGCGCGCCCCGCGTCGAGCTGACCCCTCGTGAGCAGGAGGTTCTCGTGCTCGTCGCGGAAGGCCTCAGCAACCGCGAGATCGCGGTCGCGCTGTTCGTCGGCGAAGCCACGGTGAAGACGCACGTCGTGCACCTGCTGGAGAAGCTGAACGCCGACAGCCGCACCGGTGCCGTCTCGGCAGCCCGCCGCCGCGGTCTGCTCTGATGCGCGTCCGGCTCGGCCCGGCCCGTCACATACCGGACCCGGCATGGAGGCCGCTCGTAGAATGGCCGGTGGCGCGCTGATCCGGGCGCCCGGCATCCCAGGAGTGACCCCGTGGCCCTCATCGTGCAGAAGTACGGCGGCTCGTCCGTCGCCGACGCAGAGAGCATCAAGCGCGTCGCGAAGCGCATCGTCGACACCCGGCGCGCCGGGCACGACGTCGTCGTGGCCGTGAGCGCGATGGGTGACACGACGGACGAGCTGCTCGACCTCGCCGCGCAGGTCGCCCCGATCCCGGCTCCGCGCGAGCTGGACATGCTGCTGTCCAGCGGCGAGCGCATCTCGATGGCGCTGCTCGCGATGTCGATCCACTCGATGGGCTTCGACGCCCGCTCGTTCACCGGTCCCCAGGCGGGGATGCGCACCGACAGCAGGCACGGTTCCGCGCGCATCGTCGAGGTCACCCCGACGCGCCTGCGCGAGGCGCTCGACGAGGGCGCGATCGTCATCGTCGCCGGCTTCCAGGGGATCAGCGACGACACGCAGGACATCACGACGCTCGGCCGCGGCGGATCCGACACCACGGCGGTCGCGCTGGCCGCCGCGCTCGACGCGGACGTGTGCGAGATCTACAGCGATGTCGACGGCATCTTCACGGCGGATCCGCGCGTCGTCCCGCTCGCGCACAAGCTCTCGCACGTCTCGAGCGAGGAGATGCTCGAACTCGCGGCGAACGGCGCCAAGGTGCTGTACATCCGCGCCGTCGAGTACGCGCGCCGTCACGGCGTGCTGATCCACGCCCGCTCGACGTTCACCTCGAACGAGGGCACCTACGTTCTCGGCGAGGGCATGAAGAACCCCCGCGAAGTCAAGGGAGAAGCCATGGAAGAGCCGATCGTCGCCGGTGTCGCCACCGACCTCAGCCAGGCGAAGGTCACGGTCGCGGGTGTGCCGGACATCCCCGGCAAGGCGGCGGAGATCTTCAAGATCGTCGCGAAGTCGGGCGCGAACGTCGACATGATCGTGCAGAACGCGGCCGCATCTGGACGCACCGACATCTCGTTCACGCTGCCGAAGTCCGACGCGTCCGCGGCGCTCAAAGCGCTTGCCGCCGAGCAGTCCGAGGTCGGCTTCGAGGGGCTGCTGCACGATGACCAGATCGGCAAGCTCTCCGTCGTCGGCGCCGGCATGCGCACGCACTCCGGCGTCTCCGCGATCCTGTTCGAGGCGCTGTCCACGACGGGCGTGAACATCGAGATGATCTCGACCTCGGAGATCCGCATCTCGGTGGTGCTGCGCGGCGACGAGCTCGCCGAGGCCGCCCGCGTCGTGCACGCCGCGTACGGCCTGGACGGCGAGGTCGAAGCCGTCGTCGCCGCCGGCACCGGCCGCTGAGGCCCGTGCAGCCGGATCCCCCGGGAACCCGGTAGAATCACCCGAACCCTGACATCGGCGCCAGGCGCGGATCGATCCGCCGTACCCGGCGGCCGCGCCTTCGCCTCGTTCGCCGCACGGCTCGACGCCAAGGAAAAGCATCCCCATGACCCGCATCTCCGACTCAGGACTCTCCGTCGCCATCGTCGGCGCCACCGGCCAGGTGGGCACTGTCATGCGCGACATCCTCGCGGAGCGGTCCTTCCCGATCCGCGAGCTGCGGCTGTTCGCCTCGGCGCGCTCCGCCGGGACGGCGATCGACTTCGGCGGTACGCCCGTGATCGTCGAGGACGTGGAGACCGCCGATCCGGCCGGCGTGGAGATCGCCCTGTTCTCGGCCGGCGCGACCGCGAGCCGCGCCTACGCGCCCCGTTTCGCCGCGGCCGGCGCGGTCGTCGTGGACAACTCGAGCGCCTGGCGGATGGACCCCGAGGTGCCGCTCGTGGTCAGCGAGGTCAACCCCGAGGCCATCGCGGACATCCCGAAGGGCATCATCGCGAACCCGAACTGCACCACGATGGCCGCGATGCCCGTGCTCAAGGCCCTGCACGCCGAGGCCGGGCTCGAGCGCCTCATCGTGAGCACGTACCAGGCGGTGAGCGGATCCGGTCTCGCCGGCGCGCAGGAGCTGCTCGGCCAGGTCGAGGGCGTGCTCGCCCAGGGCGACACCCTCAAGCTCGTGCACGACGGATCCTCGCTCGACTTCCCGCAGCCGGAGAAGTACGTCGCCCCGATCGCGTTCGACGTGATCCCGCTCGCCGGATCGGTCGTCGACGACGGCCTCAACGAGACCGACGAGGAGAAGAAGCTCCGCAACGAGAGCCGGAAGATCCTCGGCCTGCCCGACCTGCGCGTCGCCGGCACCTGCGTGCGCGTGCCGGTGTTCACCGGCCACTCGCTGTCCATCAACGCCGAGTTCGCCCGGGACATCACGCCCGCGCGCGCATACGAGGTGCTCGCGGCGGCTCCCGGCGTCGTCGTCGAAGAGGTCCCCACCCCGCTGTACGCGGCGGGCAAGGATCCGAGCTACGTCGGCCGGATCCGCGCCGACCAGTCCGCCCCCGAGGGCAAGGGGCTCGTGCTGTTCATCAGCAACGACAACCTGCGCAAGGGCGCGGCGCTGAACGCCGTCCAGGTGGCCGAGCTCGTCGCCGACCGTCTCGCCGCACGCCTCGCCAGCTGATCTCCGCGTCGGCGAAAATCCGCGGCCGGTTGGCCGGGACGGTGAATATCGCCGGTCGCGGGGCGAACTAGACTGAGCGGGTGACAGAATCCGTCGACGTCGTCCTCATCGGCGGTGGCATCATGAGCGCCACCCTGGGAACCCTGCTCCGCGAACTGCAGCCCGACTGGAAGGTCGTCGCGTTCGAGCGCCTGAGCGAGGTGGCCGAGGAGAGCTCGAACGCCTGGAACAACGCGGGCACAGGGCACGCCGCCCTGTGCGAGCTGAACTACATGCCCGAGGGCAAGGACGGCGCGCTCGACCCGTCGAAGGCGATCGGCATCAACGAGCAGTTCCAGCTCAGCCGTCAGCTGTGGTCGACGCTCGTCGAGCGCGGCGTGCTGGACGCGCCGACGACCTTCATCAACTCCACCCCGCACATGACGTTCGTGCGCGGCCAGAAGGACGTCGACTACCTGCGCCGCCGCTACGAGATCCTCAAGCAGCAGCCGCTGTTCGCCGGGATCGAGTACAGCGAGGACTCCCGCGTCATCAACCAGTGGGCGCCGCTGCTCATGGAGGGGCGTCGCAAGGGCGAGCCGTTCGCGGCGACGCGCACCCCGAGCGGCACGGATGTCGACTTCGGAGCCCTCACCCGCCAGCTCTTCGACCACCTCATCGAGGACGACCGCTTCACGCTGCTGCGCAACCACGAGGTGCGCAAGCTGAAGAAGCAGAAGGACGGCACCTGGCTGGTCAAGTACCGCAACAACCTCGGCCGCACGCCGAACGAGGTGAAGGCGCGCTTCGTCTTCGTCGGCGCGGGCGGCTGGGCGCTCAAGCTGCTGCAGGGATCCGGGATCCCGGAGATCCGCGGGTACGGCTGCTTCCCGATCGGCGGGCAGTGGCTGAAGACGTCGGACCCGAAGATCGTCGCCAAGCACAAGGCGAAGGTCTACTCGCAGGCGCCGGTCGGCGCCCCGCCGATGTCGGTGCCGCACCTCGACGCCCGAGTCGTGGACGGCGAGAGCAGCCTGCTGTTCGGGCCGTTCGCGACGTTCAGCCCGAAGTTCCTCAAGCAGGGCGGGATGCTCGACATCGTCACGCAGGTGCGCCCGCACAACCTGGGCAGCATGCTCAAGGTCGCGTTCACGAACTTCGACCTGATCAAGTACCTGGTCAGCGAGCTGCTGAAGACCCACCACAAGAAGGTGGCGACCCTGCGCGAGTTCATGCCCACCGCCCAGGACGACGACTGGGAGCTGCTGCAGGCCGGTCAGCGTGCGCAGGTGATGAAGGGCGGCAAGCTGCAGTTCGGCACCGAGGTCGTGGCCGCGGCCGACGGGACCATCGCCGGCCTGCTCGGCGCGTCGCCGGGCGCGTCCACGGCCGTTCCGGTCATGCTCGACGTGCTGCAGCGCTGCTTCCCGGAGCAGTACGGGGCGTGGGAGCCGAAGCTGCAGGGCCTCATCCCGACGCTCGGCGAGAAGCTGAACGAGGAGCCGGACGAGGCCAGGGCGTCCATGCAGACGACCGCGAAGACGCTCGATCTGACCGCCTGAGCGCCCCGTGGCCAAGCTGTACTTCCGCTACGGCGCGATGAACTCCGGCAAGTCGACCGCGCTGCTGCAGGCGGCGTACAACTACGAGGAGCGCGGCCAGAGCGTGCTGCTGGCCAAACCCGAGATCGACACCAAGGGCGCGAACCAGATCTTCAGCCGGCTCGGAATGACCCGTGAGGTCGACTTCCTGATCGGTGCCGGCGAAGGGGCGCGTGAGCGCTTCCACCTCGAGCGCCAGAAGGTGCGCGACGGCGGATCCGACGTCGCCTGCCTGCTCGTGGACGAGGCGCAGTTCCTGGAACCGGCCCAGGTCGACGATCTGTTCCGCATCGCGGTGGAGGACGACATCCCCGTGCTCGCGTACGGGATCCGCAACGACTTCCTGACGCACGCCTTTCCGGGGTCGGCCCGGCTGCTCGCGATCGCGCACACCCTCGAAGAGCTGAAGACGATCTGCCGGTGCGGGCGCAAGGCCGTCTTCAACGGCCGCCGGATCGGGGACCGGTTCGTCTTCGACGGCGACCAGGTCGCGATCGACGGCGTCCGTCGGGCGGCTCAGGGGCCTGTCACGTACGAGTCGCTCTGCGGCCACTGCTACCTCCAGGAGTCCGGCGGCCGTCTGGGCTGACCGCCTCGAAGGGGCGGATGACCCGGGTTGCGCGTCCGTCTTGCGTGGTCTGACCACAGGCTCTACGCTGTGGTCTGACCACAGGAGGACCGATGGCCGACCCCGACGTCGTCACCGCGCGCACGTGGCGCACGGTGCTGCAGCACGTCGAGCAGCGCCTGCTCGACGGCACGTTCGGGCCCGGCGACCGGCTGCCCTCGGAGCGGGATCTCGCGGCCGAGCTCGGCGTCGGCCGCTCCAGCGTGCGCGAGGCGATCCGCGTGCTCGAGGTGATGGGCCTGATCCGCACCTCCACCGGGTCGGGTCCGCAGTCTGGCGCGATCGTGATCGCCGCGCCCGGGGGAGGCCTCTCCGCGCTGCTGCGGCTGCAGGTCGCCGCCCAGGGGTTCCCGATCGCCGACGTGGTCGGCACCAGGGTCATCCTCGAGCAGGCCGTCGTCGCGGCCCTCGCCGCCTCGGACGGGCGGGACACCGGTGCGGTGCATCGGATCCTGGACGCGATGGACGCGGAGCTCGAGGCCGCCGACTTCCTCGCGCTCGACGCGCAGCTGCATCTCGCCCTCGCCGAGGCGAGCGGCAACGCCGTCGTCACCGCCATGATGACGGGCCTGCGCGACAGCATCGAATCCTACGTGCGCGCCGGATCCGAGCGGATCGAGGACTGGCCCGGCATGGCGGATCGGCTGCGCGCCGAGCACCGCGACCTCGTCCGCGCCGTCGACCTCGGCCGCGGCGACGCGGCGACCGCGCTCGTCCACGACCACATCACCGGCTACTACGCCGCGACCGGCCTCGCCCCCGACGGCGAGCTCCGCCCCTGACCGGAAGGACCACCATGGCCCCGCGAAACGTGCAGCGCCAGCTCCCGAACCCCGCCGAGATCCTCGAGCTGATGAGTTTCAAGAAGCCGGAGCTCGACGGCACCAAGCGCCGCCTCGAGGGCGCGCTGACGATCTCGGATCTGCGCGCGATCGCGAAGCGGCGCACGCCGAAGGCGGCTTTCGACTACACCGACGGCGCCGCCGAGGGCGAGCTGTCGCTCGCCCGCGCGCGGCAGGCGTTCGAGGACGTCGAGTTCCACCCGGGGATCCTCGCCCCGGCCCCCGAGCTCGACACGTCCACGACCGTCCTGGACGGGCCGAGCGCGCTGCCGTTCGGCATCGCGCCGACCGGGTTCACCCGCCTCATGCAGACCGAGGGCGAGATCGCCGGCGCCGGTGCCGCGGCCGCCGCGGGGATCCCGTTCACGCTCTCCACGCTCGGCACCACCTCGATCGAGGACGTGAAGCACGCCACCCTTCGCTCCCCAGCCCTCACTCCAGCCGGCGCTGCGCGCCGCCTGGAGCCTCCGAGGGCCGGGGCCCCTGCTCAGGGACCGTTTCCAGCGAGGAACTGGTTCCAGCTGTACGTCATGCGCGATCGCGAGATCTCCTACGGCCTCACCCGCCGCGCCGCCGAGGCCGGCTTCGACACGCTCATGTTCACGGTCGACACCCCGGTCGCCGGCGCGCGCCTGCGCGACAAGCGCAACGGCTTCTCGATCCCGCCGCAGCTCACACTCGGCACGATCCTGAACGCGATCCCGCGGCCGTGGTGGTGGATCGACTTCCTCACCACGCCGAAGCTCGAGTTCGCCTCGCTGTCCACCACGGGCGGCACCGTGGGCGAGCTGCTGGACGCGGCGATGGATCCGACGATCGGCTACGACGACCTCGAGGTCATCCGCGGGATCTGGCCGGGCAAGCTGGTGGTGAAGGGCGTGCAGACCGTCGAGGACGCGGTGCGCCTGAAGGACACGCACGGCGTCGACGGCGTGGTGCTGTCCAACCACGGCGGACGCCAGCTCGACCGCGCGCCGATCCCGTTCCATCTGCTGCCGCAGGTGCGGGCGGCCGTGGGGGAGGACTTCACCGTCATGGTCGACACGGGCATCATGAACGGCGCCGACATCGTCGCGTCGGTCGCGCTCGGTGCCGACTTCACCCTGATCGGCCGCGCCTACCTGTACGGCCTGATGGCCGGCGGGCGCCGCGGCGTCGACCGCACCATCGCGATCCTGCGCAGCGAGATCGAGCGCACGATGCGCCTGCTCGGCGTCTCCACGCTCGCCGAGCTGGAGCCGCGCCACGTCACCCAGCTCACCCGGATGGTCCCCGTGGCCCCGACGCTGAGCGCGGCCGCGGACGCCACGGCCCGATGACCGCGGCACCCGCCGCGGAAGCGGATCCGCAGGGCGTCGTGATCGAGGACCGAGTGGTCGACGGACCGCACGGCCCGGTCCCGGTGCGGACGTACCGGCCCGCCGCGCCGGCGAGCCCCGGGCTGGTCTGGCTGCACGGCGGCGGGTTCTGGGCCGGCGATCTGGACACGCCCGAGGGTCACTGGGTCGCGCGCTCGTTCGCGGAACGAGGCGTCGCGGTCGTCTCGGTCGACTATGCGCTCGCGCCCGCACTGGTGGAGGGCGAGCAGCGCCCCGGACGCGTCGGCGCGCACCATCCCGTGCCCGTGGACGACGTGATCGCGGCGTTCGCGTGGGCGGAGTCGTCCGGCCTCGCCGGCCCGTGGGCGCTCGGCGGCACCAGCGCCGGCGGCAACCTCGCGGCGGCCGCGAGCCTCGCGATGACGCACCGAGGGGGAGTGCGTCCCGCCCTCGCCGTGCTCGCCTACCCCACGCTGCTCGCGGTGCAGCCCGCGCCGGATCCGGCGCTGCGTGCCGCACTCGACGCGGACCCCGACGCCGATCGCTTCGGCCCCGATGTGGTGCGAGGCATGTACGAGAACTACCTCGGCGGCCCGGTCGAGGATGCGCCGCTCCTCGCCGTCCCCGGACGTGCCGCGACCGCCGACCTCGACGGCTATCCGCCCGTGATCATGATCAATGCGGAGGTCGACGAGCTGCGCGTCTCCGGAGAGGTCTTCGCCCGGACCCTGGGCGAGGCGGGCGGGCACGTCGACGTGTCGTTCGAGCCCGGCACGACGCACGGCTACCTGAACCGTCCCGAGGAGCCGGCGGCCACGGCCTCGATCGAGCGGTACGCGGCGAGGATCCTGGCCCTGGCCTGACGGCGGCTGCTCGGGCGCCGGATCGACCCGGCGGGCGAGGGCGACCGAGCCTGCGGCCGAGGGAGGGACGCGGATCGGTCCCCGCGATCTACCGGGCGGTCGCGGCGGAGGCGGCGACGAGCGTCGGCAGGAGGGCGTCCAGGTGGTCCGCGGTGTCCTCCCAGCCCTCGACGGCCACGCAGGGCACGCCGAGCGCCTTGACGGGGTAGTCGTTGCCGCCCTCATCGAGGCGGTCGCCGAAGAACAGCATCTCGGCGAACGGGATGCCCGTGCGCTCAGCGAGCTCGGTCATGCCGTAGGCCTTGTCGATGCCGGCGCGGGTGATGTCGATCGAGGTGGATCCGCCGGAGCGCACCTCGAGGTCGGGGACGCGCGGGGCGACGGCGTCGCGCAGGGCGGCGCGGCGGGAGCCGTCCGGGTCCCAGGCCTTCTTCGCGTCGTTCGGGGCCTTCTGTCCGAGTGCGGAGAACGTGATCTGCGACCCGCGGTCCTCCAGGATGGGACCCCAGGTCTCGGACTCCCAGAGGCCGAGGCGGACGGCCTCCTCCTCGAGCGCGCTCAGCGCCGCTCGCCGCTGCGCGTCGCTGAGGTCGTGTGCGTAGAGCAGGGAGAACCCGGACCCGTCGTGGCGGAGGTAGCGGGTGCCGCAGGTGGGCAGCAGGTGGATCCGCTGCAGGGTCGCCGTGTCGGCGGCGCCGAGGTTCGAGACGACCTGGGTGCGGAACTGCTCTTCGTTGCCGCCGGAGATGATGGCGACCTCCACGTGCCCGGCGAGCGCGAGCAGCAGCTCCGCGATGCGCGGGTCGATCGCGCTCTTCGAGGGAGCGAGGGTGTCGTCGAGGTCGAAGGCGACCAGGCGGGGCGTCGTCATAGCGGTTCCAGGATACCGGAGCGGATCCGGAAGCCCGGTGAACGCGGAAACTTATGTTGCTTTTGATCTAAAGACTGCATAGAATCGACCTGACGTTGGGACTCCGGTCCGCTCTCCCGCGAGGTCGCGGCGAGGACACATCCTGTCGCGTCGAGTGCCCGGCCGACCGGGTGAAGACAATGCCGCTCTCACCTCTGCGATTCCGCCTCCTGGTCGCCTCGCTGCTGACCGTCTCCTTCCTCGGCGCCCTCGACAACACCGTCGTCACGACCGCCCTCGCCACCGTCGCCGGACAGCTCGGCGCTCTCGAGCACATGAGCTGGATCGTCGTGGGCTACACCCTCGCCAGCACCGTGCTCATGCCCGTGCTCGGCGGACTCGGCGACCGGATCGGCCCGCGGGCGGTCTTCCTCTCCTCGCTCGCCGTGTTCATCCTGTCGTCCGTCGCCTGCGGCTTCGCGCACGACTTCCTCTGGCTGATCGTGGCGCGGGTCGTGCAGGGGATGAGCTCGGCCGGCCTGCAGCTGCTGTCGCAGACGATCATCGCCGAGACCACCACGCCCCGGCAGCGGCCCAAGCACCTGGCGATCATCGGCGCGGCGTTCCCTGTCGCGATCCTGATCGGGCCGCTGCTCGGCGGCCTGATCACCGACAGCTGGGGCTGGCCGTGGGTGTTCTGGGTGAACGCGCCCGTCGGCGTGGTCGCCCTCCTGCTCGCCGCGATCGCCGTCCCGCACCTGCCCCGCGGCGCCCGGTCCCGATTCGACCTGCTCGGCGCGCTCACGCTCACGCCGGCGCTCGTGGCCCTGGTCCTCGCGGTGACCTGGATCCCGCTCGGCGGCACGGCGGGGGTCATCGCCGCCGTGATCGCGCTCCTCTGCTTCGCGGCCTTCGTGCTCGTGGAGCGGCGCGCGGCGGAGCCGATCGTGCCGTTCCGGCTCTTCGCGAACCGCACCATGATCACCGGCACCGCGATCTCCGCGATCGTCGGCATCGGGCTGTTCTCGATCACCGCGTATCTGCCGACGTACTTCCAGATGGCCTACCGCACGAGCGCGACGGTCTCCGGCCTGGTCCCGATCGCGACCGTGCTGGGCATGCTGGTGAGCAACCTGACCAGCGGCTGGCTCGCGAGCCGCACGGGCCGGTATCGCGTCTTCCCGCTCTGCGGCACCGTGCTCGGCGCGCTCGGACTCGGCGCGATGGCGGTGCTGCCCGTGGGCCTGCCGCTGTGGATCCCGATGGCCGTCATGGCCGTGGTCGGGCTCGGCACCGGAGCGTTCATGAGCCTGATCGTCGCGGTCGTGCAGAGCGCCGCTCCCCGTGCCCGCACCGGCGCGGTGACCGCGACCGTCAACCTGGTGCGGCAGATGGGCTCGACCGTCGCCACGGCCGTGATCGGCGGTGTCATCGGGGTCGGGGTCGCGGCGGCGCTGCCGCACGGTCTGGATCCGGCCACGCTCACCCCCGCGATCGTGCATGCCGCGCCGGTGCCGGTGCAGCAGCACATCGCCGCGATCTACCGCGACGTCTTCGCGCCGGTCTTCGCCGCCCTGGCGGCCGTCTACGCGCTCGGCGTCATCGCCTCGGCGCTGCTCCCGGAGGGGCGGCTCTCGGACGCCACCGGGCCGGTGCCCGCGGCCGCCGAACCGTCCCTCTCCCGCTGAAGACTCACCGACCCGGAACAGGAGTCCCCATGTCCCATCCCACCATCGCCGTCGTCGGCAGCGGCCCGATCGGCTCCGCCTACGCACGAGTGCTGCTCGAGCAGCTCCCGGACGCGCGGGTGGTCATGTTCGAGGCAGGACCGCAGCTGACCGCCCGGCCGGGGGCGAGCGTGCGCAACATCCCCGATCCCGAGGAGAAGGCCCGCGCACGCGACCTGTCCCAGGGCCCCCAGTCCGGCGCGTTCCGAGAGTCTCTCGGGATCCCCGGATCCGCGGTCGTGGAGGGCACGTTCACCGCCCGGCAGGGCACGTTCCTGCTCGACTTCGGCGGGGAGGGATCCGCGCACGCCCCGACGTTCCCGGCCGCGGCGGCCGCGACGAACGTGGGCGGGCAGGGGGCGCACTGGACCTGCGCGACACCCGCGCCCGCGTTCAGCGAGAAGGTGCCGTTTATCCCCGCCGAGGAGTGGGACGACCTGCTCGCCACCGCCCAGCACCTGCTGCACGTGCAGAGCGAGGCCTTCGCGGACTCGCCGATCGGGGCCGCGATCCGCTCGCTGCTCGCCGACGAGTTCGGCGCCGAGCTGCCCGACGGCTACGGCGTCGGGACGCTCCCGGTCGCCGGCGACCCGCAGCCCGACGGCAGCATGGTGTGGGCAGGAGCCGACGTTGTGCTGGGGCCGCTCATCGAGCCGGGCACCCCGGAGTCCGCGCGGTTCGAGCTGCGGGACATGTCGCTGGTGCGCCGGATCGAGCACGCGGACGGCGTGGTGACCGGCGTGACGGTGGAGGACCTGCGCACCCACGACACGACGTCCTTCCCGGCCGACCTGGTCGTCGTCGCGGCGGACGCGTTCCGCTCTCCGCAGCTGCTCTGGGCGTCCGGGATCCGTCCCGCCGCACTGGGCCGCTACCTCACCGAGCACCACGTCGTGATCAGCACGATCGCGCTGGAGGGCGAGCGGATGGCGGCGCTCGTCAGCGAGGAGCAGCTGCGGAGCGAGCTCGCCCGCCGGGCGCGGCATGCGGCCGACCCCATCGCCGCGGTGAACCGCATCCCGTTCTCCGAGCCGGAGCACCCGTTCTCGCTGCAGGTGATGTACGCCGAGAACCCGCCGTTCCCGCTCGATCCCGCCCACCCGCACGCGGGAAACCGCTGGGGGTACGTGAACATGGGCTACGGCGTGCGCAAGCATCCCCGCGTCGAGGACGGGGTGCGCTTCGACGACGCCGAGCTCGACTACGCCGGCTTCCCGAACATGACCATCGAGTACGCCCTCACCGAGCGCGAGGACCGCGAGATCGCGGCGGCGACCGAGCGGCTGCGCCGCGCGGGCGGCGCGCTCGGCACGTTCGTGGCCGACCCGCGGCTGATGCCGAACGGATCCAGCCTGCACTACATGGGCACGATGCGGATGGGTGAAGCGGACGACGGCACCTCGGTCGCCGACCCGCACTCGCGGGTGTGGGGCACCGAGAACCTCGTCGTGGGCGGCAACGCGCTGATCCCCACGGCGAACACGATGAACCCGACGCTCATGAGCGTCGCCCTGGCCGTCCGCGGCGCCCGCGCCGCCGCCGCGCGCCTCGCGGCCCGCTGAGACCACGACCCACCGGGAAGGAAGACAGACATGCTCGAAGAACCGCTCATCCAGGCGGCCGGGTTCCGCAACGTCGGCCCCGACGACGCACCCGCCGGCTTCCAGCTGCGCGTGCGCAGCCCGTACTACCGGGGACTGTGGGGCAGCCTCATCGAACGCCCCACGGTCTCCGTCGACGGCGAGGTGTTCGACGGCGAGGACATCCGGTGGACGCTGCCGACCGGCGAGTACTCCTTCGCCGAGCTGCAGGCGTCACCGGACGCGCGCTGGCCGATGGACGCCCCGGCGATCCTCACCGTGCCGCGCGCCGGCGGACTCGCACCCGGCGTGCACGACGTCGCTCTCGAACTGCGCCTGCGGATGTCCTACATCCCCGAGGAGCTGCAGCCCTCGATCTGGACCGCGCACCGGAAGGCGGTGATCGTCCAGTGAGCACGGACATCCTGCCGTTCGGACTCGGCGTCTCCCTGTACAGCTACACCGAGGACATCGGCGTCACGATGACGGTCGAGGAGTGCATCGAGGACGTCGCCGATCTCGGCGCGACGGGCCTGGAGATCCTCGGCGAGGGCCACATCAGGGACTACCCCGATCCGCCGGCCGCGTGGGTCGACGCCTGGCACGCGCGCAACGACCGTCTCGGGCTCACCCCGACGCTGTACGGATCGTGGATCGACACCCGGCGCTTCCCGGGACGACGCATGACCGCGCTCGAGGGCGCTGCGCAGCTCGAACTCGACCTGCGCCTCGCGGACCGGCTCGGCTTCTCCTTCGTGCGACCGAAGATCGGCGTCATCACCGGCGATCTGCAGGTCGACCCGATCTGGCAGGAGGCCGTCGAGCGCAACCTCGATCTCGCCGCCGAGCTCGGCATCGTGATCTGCCCGGAGATCCACTGGCCCACCGTCATCAAGTCCCCGGTCGTGGAGGAGTACCTCGCGTTCAAGGAGCGCACCGGCACCGACAACTTCGGCCTGCTCATCGACACCGGGGTCTTCGACGTGCAGCGCTACCAGCGCCGCGGCGGCAGCGCCGAGTTCCGCATGGGCGACGGGACGGCCCGGCCGCCGGAGGTGCCGTTCGTGCCGGTCGCGGATCTCGCCGAGGTGATGGCGCACACGGTCTACTTCCAGGCCAAGTTCTACGAGGTCGACGACGACCTGGTCGACCACTACATCCCGTGGCGCGAGATCCTCGACGTCGCCCTCGACGCCGGCTACACGGGCTGGTTCTCCAGCGAGTACGAGGGCCACCACGAGCCGTACCGGGCCGCCGACCAGCTGCGCCGGCAGCACGCGCTCCTGCGCGCGCTCGCGGCCGAGCGCCCCGGGCCCCCGACCGACAACGATTCCGACGAAAGCGAGCGATGATGCCGAACGGACTGATCGACGAGGCGAGCCTGCGGATCCATCCCGAGGGATTCGCACTCGCCCTGACCATCCCCTGGTACCGGAGCCTCTGGCTGTCCAGCGTGACGACGCTGAGGCTGACGCTGGACGGCGCCGAGATCCCCGCGCAGGATCTGGTCTTCGAGCTCGACGGCGTGCGCTACGCGATCGAGGATCTGCCGCGGCAGAGCGAGGTGCTCTGGTATCTGCAGCAGCACCCGCTGCTGATCGTGCGGCGAGACCCCGCGATCGCTCTCGGCGAGACGCACGACGTCGTGCTCCACGGCGAGCTGCGCCTGCCCTACATGCAGATCGCGCCGGGACGGGACGGCGGGCCGGGGATGTACGTGCCGAACGTCGTGCACCAGGAGCTGACGCTCACCGCGACCGACCGGCCGGCCGCTCCGCCCGCGCTCGCCGCGGGGACGGCCGCGCCGGTCGCGAGCGAGCAGGATCCGTTCCGGCTGGGGCTCACCCTGTATTCGGCCAGTGCCGAGTTCCGGGCCGGCTGGTACGACTTCGAGGGGCTGCTCGACCGCGTCGCCGAGCTCGGCATCGGGCCCGGCATCGAGATCGTCGCCTCGCAGCTGGTGCCCACCTACCCGGTCGTCTCGGACGACTTCGTGCGCACCTGGCGGGACGCGTTCGACCGCCACGGGTTCGACGCCAGTTCCTTCGGCGCGAACCTCGACATGGGCCGCCGCCGCGACCGCGACATGACGCCGGACGAGGAGTTCGCGTTCAGCGAGCTGATGTTCCAGGGCGCGAAGAAGCTCGGCTTCCCGCTGGTGCGGATCCAGTCCGCCAAGCCCGAGCTGCTGCGCCGGCTGCTGCCGATCGCAGAGCGGCTCGACCTGAAGCTGGCGTACGAGATCCACGCGCCGATGGGCCCGAACGCGGAGCCGATCCTCAGGGTCCGCGAG
The DNA here is from genome assembly GCF_052045495.1 of Microbacterium sp. 22242. Classification (NCBI taxonomy): domain Bacteria; kingdom Bacillati; phylum Actinomycetota; class Actinomycetes; order Micrococcales; family Microbacteriaceae; genus Microbacterium; species Microbacterium sp. 22242. The sequence continues at coordinate 73,506 of NZ_JBQEOZ010000007.1, forward strand.
ACCTACGCCGAGCTCGACTCGCCGCTGCTCGGGTTCGTGGCCGACTTCTCGGCGACCATGCACGCGATGTCGCCGACGCTGCTGCGCGCCGTGCGCCGCAGCGGGCTGGACGACGAGGCCGTGCAGCGGCTGCAGGAGATCTGGGCCACCGACGCCCCGATGCGGGAGCGCCAGGAGGAGTTCCTCGGCTACCTGCGCGGGCGTGACTTCGATCCGGGCCGGCTGGGATCCTTCGCGCACCTCGCGTTCAACATGCACGGGCACGTCGACCCGCACGAGTGGTCCGACATCATGCCGCAGACCCTGCACGTGCACGCCAAGTTCTACGACATCGACGAGAACGGCCAGGAGCCGGCGATCGACTACCCGGAGCTGGTGAAGGTGTTCGTCGAGGGCGGCTACCGCGGCTACTGGTCCAGCGAGTGGGAGGGCCACGCGTTCGCCGAGCTCGGCGAGGTCGACCCGCTCGTGCTCGTGCGCCGCCAGCACGACCTGATCCGCCGCACGATGCGCTCGCTGCAGCCGGCCCGACCGGAAGCCCCGCGATGACGGACTCCGCCGACCTGCGCCGCTGACCGTCAGGCGGTCTCGCCGCTGCCGATGATGCGGCCCGCCTCCTCGAACAGTGCGCGCATCCAGGCGTGCTCGGGGTCGTGGGTGTGCACGGGGTGCCACCACAGCGCGTTCACGATCGGCGTCGGCGCGAACGGGAGTTCCACCACGCGCACGTCCGCCGCGCGCATCGCCAGCGGCGCGAGCGCCGCGTGGATGATGCCCACGCGCGAGGTCCCCGCGACGAACTGGGGGATGGCGAGGAAGCTCTCCACGACCGCTTCGATGCGCGGCTCCACGCCGAGCTGCTGCACCTGACGCTCGGCCGAGGTGAACGCGGAGCGCGTCTGATAGTTCATCACCCAGGGCAGGACCGAGAGCTCGTCCCGGGACAGGACGTCGCCGACCGTGTCATTGGACCCGGCCACGATCGCCACCCAGTCGTCCTGCCACAAGTCGAGGAAGGGCAGATCCGTGAGGAAGCCGTGCGGGATCACCATGCCGTCCACGGACCTGAGGCGGTTCGCCGCGTCCTCGACGACCGAGGGGTTGTGCAGCACGAAGCGGAACCGCACGCGGGGAGCGCGCTCGGCCGCGAGCTCCGAGACGAGGCGGCCCACCGTCGTGAATCCGTAGTCCGAGCCGTAGATGGTGAACTCCCGCGCCGACTCGGCCGGATCCCACGCGGCCTGGCTCTCGAACACCCGCCGGGCGGCCTCGAGCGCGGTCGTGGTGTGATCGGCGAGGCGCAGCGCGAGGGGCGTGAGCTCGTAGGTGTTGCCGCGCCGGGCCAGGATCGGGTCGTCGAAGTGCGCGCGCAGCCGGGCCAGGGATGCGCTCAGCGCCGGCTGGCTGAGGTGCAGGCGCTCGGCCGCGCGCGTGACGCTGCGCTCGGTCAGCAGCGCGTCGAGGGAGACGAGCAGGTTGAGGTCGAGCCGGGACAGCAGCAGGTGATCGGTCACGTCCGGGTGGTCCTTAGGGAAGGCGGCGGCTGACGCGCCACTTTATCAGCCGGGCTGATACGGCGTCCCGATCCGCATCCGCCGCGCGGATGAGCGGACGGCCGCTGCGCCCCCGACCCCGCTCCCGCTTATGTCTGATATCGAAAAAACTTATGTGTGTTTTCGGCACATCGCTGTGATACTGGAGAAACCGCACCGGCCACTCGAAGGCCGCTGCGTCGACAACGAAGTCAGAAAGGCTGGACATGACACAGCACCGTCGCTCCCGGGCCTCGCGGGTCACCCTGTTCACCGCGCCGCTCGTCGCAGGAGCCCTCGTCCTCGCCGGCTGCTCCGGCGGCAGTGCGGCCGGCGGCCCGGAGCCGCAGACCATCTCGTTCGCCTTCGGCGCCACGAACGATCAGGACAAGGCGGCCTACACCGCCCTCGCCACCGGATTCGAGAAGGCGAACAAGGGCGTCAAGGTCACCACGCTCAACCTGCCCTCGGAGAGCTACGCGAGCGCCCTCGCCACCCGGGTGCAGGGCGGCAACGCCCCCGACACCTTCTACGCCGAGGGCGGCACCGGTCAGGCGCACTCGATCATCCCCTGGGCGAAGTCCGGTCTCGCGCTCGGCATCAGCGACAAGTCGGTCCTCGACGCGCTGCCCTCGTCGCAGAAGGAGCTGTGGGTCTACAACGGCAAGGCGTACGGCGTGCCGCTCGGCACCCAGGCCTACGGCGCGATCTTCAACGACGAGCTGGCCAAGTCGATCGGCGTGAACCTCACCGCGTCGTCCACGCTCGACGACGTGCTCTCCGCCTGCACGGTGGCCCGGCAGAACGGCAAGGCCGTCTACGCCCTCGCGGGCAGCCAGGCGCCGAACACCTCCTTCCTCGCCCTCACCCTCGCCGCATCCACGGTCTACGGCTCCGACAAGGACTGGAACGCCAAGCGCGCCGCCGGGAAGACCACGTTCGCGGGCACCGCCGGCTGGGCCACCGCGCTCGAGTCGATCAAGAAGATGTACGACGCCGGCTGCTTCCAGGACGGCGCGGCCAGCGCCGGCTTCGACGCCATCACGAACAACGCCTCCTCGGGCAAGGTGCTCGGATTCTTCGCGCCGAGCGGCGCGGCGAAGGAGATCATGGACGCCGCCGGCGGTCACGTGAAGCTCGAGATCCTGCCCGTGCCCGCTCCCAGCGGCACCAAGACCTATCTGGCCGTCAGTGCCGACCAGAGCGTCGCCGCGAGCGCCAAGACGAAGAGCCCCAAGCTCGCCACGAGCTTCATGAAGTACATCCTCTCCCCGGAGGGACAGAGCAACTATGCGGCCTCGACCGGGTCGATCCCCATCGGCGCGACCTCGTCGACGACGCTGCTCCCGCAGTATCAGAGCGTCAAGGACTACATCACCTCGGGAGACGTGCGCGGATACCCGTCGCTGGACTGGCCCAACCCCAAGGTCTACAACGACCTCGGCAGCGGAGTGCAGGGCATCCTGACCGGTCAGATGACCGCCAAGCAGGTGCTGCAGCAGATGGACTCCGACTGGGGTTGATCCAGGATCCCGGCGGNGCCGGCCGCCGGCGACCGATGACGGGAACGGACAGATGGTGACGCAGATGGTGACGCAGACCGAGGTGGTCACGACCGCCGGGGCGCCGCGCCGGGGGACGGGGCGAGGGCCCCGCACGAGCTCGCAGCACGTACGGCTCGGCGCCTGGTGGTGGGCGCTGCCCGCCCTGGCGCTCGTGCTGGTGGTGATCTACGCCTCCACAGCTGCGGGAGGGTTCTTCGCGTTCACGAACTGGTCCGGCGTCGGCGACTTCGCGTTCATCGGCCTTGACAACTTCGTGAAGATCTTCCGGACGCCGGAGCTGATCGGATCCCTGTGGAACACGCTGTTCCTCGCGGTCGGGTTCCTCGTCTTCACGAACGTGCTCGGCCTGCTCTTCGCCCTCGCGCTCAACCGCGGCCTGAAGTCCCGCTATGTCCTGCGCACCCTGGTGTTCATGCCGGCCGTGGTCAGCCCGATCGCAGTCTCGTACATCTGGAAGTTCATCTTCGACTTCAACGGACCGCTCAACCAGCTCCTCACCGGGCTGGGACAGCCCAAGGTGAACTGGCTGGCCAGCCCCACGCTCGCGCTCTGGTGCGTCCTGGTCGTGCTGGTGTGGCAGAACATCGGCTTCATCATGGTGACCTACCTCGCGGGCCTGGCGACCGTGCCGGTCGAGCTCGAAGAGGCCGGCGCACTCGACGGCGCCGGTCCCTTCCGCCGGTTCCGGTACGTCGTGCTGCCGATGATCCAGCCCTCGGTCGCGATCGCGACGACGCTGACCCTCATCCAGGGCCTGCGCGTGTTCGACCAGGTCGTCGCGCTCACGGGCGGCGGGCCCGCCGGCGCCACCCAGACCCTCGCGCTCGAGGTGTACCAAGAGGCGTTCACGTATCAGCAGTTCGGCTTCGGAGCCGCCCTGGCGCTCGTGCTCAGCCTGCTGATCCTGGTGTTCTCCATCGCGCAGCAGTGGGCGACGCGCGACCGCTCCGAGAAGGGTGCCTGAGCCGTGTTCCGCTACACCAAGAAGACGTTGACCATCGAGATCATCACGATCCTGGGAACCGCGATCCTGCTGCTGCCGTTCTGGATCCTGGTGATGGGCTCGTTCAAGACGCTGCCCGAGATCGTGAGCACCCCGGCGGTCGCGCTGCCGGTGAAGCCGACGATCGACAACTTCGTGCAGCTGCTGTCCCCGGCCTCCGATTCGTCCGGCAACATCTGGGCCGGCCTGCTGTGGAGCGTCGTGATCACGGCGGGCAGCATCCTGCTGCTCGTCGTGCTCGGCTCCCTCGCCGCGTACGCGCTGGCCCGGTCGACGAGCCGCTGGAGCCGGCGCGCCTTCTACCTGTTCCTCGTCGCGATCATCCTGCCCACCCAACTCGGCACGCTGCCGCTGTACATCGGCGCGCGCAACCTGGACCTGGTCGGCAGCCCGTGGGGCATGATCCTGATCTACACGGGGATGCTGCTGCCGCTGTCGGTGTTCCTGTACGCGAACTTCTTCCGCAACCTCACGCTCGAGTACGAGGAGGCGGCCATCATCGACGGCGCCAACAAGTATCAGGTGTTCTGGCGGATCGTGTTCCCGCTCATGTCGCCGGCCACGGGCACCGTCGCGATCCTCGCCGGGCTCATCGTGTGGAACGACTTCTTCACCGCCCTGATCTTCCTGAACGGCACGCAGTACCAGACGCTCCCCGTGGTGATGTACGGCTACGTGGGATCCCTCGTGTCGCAGTGGAACCTGATCTTCGCCGTCGTCATCGTCTCGATGATCCCGATCCTCGCCTTCTACGCGTTCGCCCAGAAGAAGTTCATCCAGGGGTTCGCCGGCGGGCTCAAGGGCTGACCCGGATGGACACGACGCTTCGGGCCGCCTCCGATCTCGGGGACGGCACCTTCCGCAACCCCGTGCTGCCGGGCGACCGCCCCGATCCCAGCGTCCTCCGCATCGGCGACCAGTACTACCTGACGTACTCGTCGTTCGACGCCGCGCCAGGGCTGACCATCTGGCGCTCGCCGGATCTGGTGAACTGGACGTTCGTCACCTGTGCGCTGCAGGATCCGGTCAGCACCGTCTTCGCGCCCGACCTCGTCGCGCACGAGGGGCGGGTGTACCTGTACATCCCGTTCATCCCGAGCGCGTGGTCGGACGCGATCAGCGAACCCGAGGTCTGGGTCATGCACGCGGACAGCCCCGAGGGGCCGTGGACCGCGCCGGAGCCGACCGGCATCACCGGGGCGATCGACCCCGGCCATGTCGTCGGCGAGGACGGCGAGCGGTACCTGTTCGTGAACGGGATCCGCCGGTGCCGGCTGAGCCGGGACGGCCTGCGCGCCGTCACCCCGCTCGAGCCCGCGTACGACGGCTGGCGGTACCCGGACGAGTGGGTCACCGAGGCGTACGCCCTCGAGGGCCCGAAGTTCTTCCGCCGCGACGGCTGGATCTACCTGGTCAGCGCCGTCGGCGGCACGGGCGGCCCTGCGACCGGGCACATGGTGATCGTCGCGCGCTCGCGGTCGGTGCTCGGGCCCTGGCAGAACTCGCCGCACAACCCGGTCGCGCGCACGTGGTCCGCCGCGGAGGCATGGTGGTCGCGCGGCCACGCCACCATCCTCGAGGGCGCGGACGGAGGCTGGTGGATGGTGTCGCACGGATACCGGAACGGCTTCCGCACTCTCGGGCGGCAGACCCTGCTCGAGCCGATCGAGTGGACCGAGGACGGCTGGCCGGTCGCCCCCGCGACCGACCTCGGCATCCCGCTGGCCAAGCCCTCCGCCGCCACGACGCCCCTGGCGGTGCCCGCGCCGTCCGACGACTTCGCGACGCTCGCCTGGGGCGAGCGCTGGGTGTTCGACAACCCCGGCCCCGCCGAGGCGGACCGGGCGCGCCTGGACGACGGCCTCGTGCTGAGGGGCACGGGGTCCTCGCCCGCGGACTCCTCCCCGCTCACCACGTGGGCGATGGACGCCGCATACGAGATCGAGGTCGAGCTCGAGGTGCGCGGCTCGGCGGCCGGCGGGCTGCTGCTGTACTTCAACGACCGCATGTTCTTCGGCATCGGCTGGGACGGCGCGGCGATGCAGAGCTATGCGGGCGGGATCCGCACCCACTGGCGCGAGCCCGTGGAGCCGGGACGCACGATTCAGCTGCGTCTCGTGAACGACGAGCACATCGTCACCGGCTGGCATCGCATCCCCGGCGGCGAATGGCAGCGGCACGGCGTCCGCTACGACACGGCCGGCGCGCACTCGGCGACCATGAACGACCTGAAGAGCCTGCGCCCCGCCCTGTTCGCGACCGGCGCGGGCGAGGTCGTGTTCCGCCGGTTCCGCTATCGCGTGCCAGCCGGAGGAGGGATTCGATGACCGTGGACCTCGAGCAGCTGCTCGCCCGGATGAGCTGGGAGCAGAAGCTGCTGCAGCTGCAGATCGTGTGGCGTCGCGACGCCGCGGAGCGCGACGAGCTGGTGCGGCGCGGACTGGGCTCGACGTTCTGGCCGCCCAGCGCTGCGGAGACGAACCGGCTGCAGCGCATCGCCGTCGAGGAGACCGAGCTCGGCATCCCGCTGCTGATCGCGCTCGACGTCGTGCACGGCCAGTTCACGATCTTCCCCACCCCGCTCGCGCAGGCGGCGAGCTTCGATCCGTCGGTCGCGGAGGACGACGCCCGCGTCTCCGCCGCGGAGGCCCGCGCGAACGGCGTGAACTGGACCTTCTCGCCCATGGTCGACGTCACCAGGGACCCGCGCTGGGGTCGGGTGGTCGAAGGGTGCGGCGAGGACGTGCACCTCGGATCCGTCTTCGCCGCGGCGAAGGTGCGCGGCTATCAGGGTGCAGATCCCGCGGAGGGCGTCGCCGCCTGCCTGAAGCACTTCGTCGCGTACGGGGCGGCCGAGGCCGGCCGTGACTACAACACCACCGACGTCTCCGACCGCAGGCTCCGCGAGACCTACCTGGAGACGTTCCGCGCCGGGATCGCGCGGGGCGCGCTGACGGTCATGGCGGCGTTCAACGCCCTGAACGGGCATCCCATGCACGCGCACCGCGCCCTGCTGACCGGCGTCCTCCGCGAGGAGTGGGGCTTCGACGGCGTCGTGGTGGGGGACGCGGACGGCGTCGCCCAGCTCGTGGACCACGGGATCGCCGTGGACGAGCGGGCCGCGATCGTCCTCGCGATCGAGGCCGGCGTGGACGTCGTGATGGGCGGCGCCCTGCTCGTCGACGAGGAGGGCGTCGCGCTGCTCTCCCGGGACGAGCTGTCCGAGGACCGGGTCGACGAGGCCGTGCGGCGGGTGCTTTCGCTGAAGCAGCGCCTCGGCCTGTTCGAGCGGCCGTACGTCGACGCCGCGTCCGCCGTGACCGCGCCGACGGCGGAGCACCGGGCGCTGGCCCGGCGCGCCGCCGAGCGCAGCGCGGTGCTGCTCGCCAACGACGGGGCGCTGCCCCTCCCGCGGCAGGGCCGGATCCTGCTCGCCGGTCCCTATGCGCACAGCCGCGACCACCTCGGCGCCTGGGTGCAGCACTTCGCCGCCCCCGTGCGGGAGAGCCTCGCCGAGGCGCTCGCGGCGGAACTGCCGGGCGTGGAGTGGGATGTGCAGCCCGGTGCGGACTTCTTCTCCGCGACGGACGCGGAGCTCGCGGCCGTCGCGGCGCGGGCCGCCGAAGCGGATCTCGTCGTGCTCGCGGTCGGCGAGCCCAGCACGCTGTCCGGCGAGGCCGCCTCCCGTGCCGACATCTCCCTGCCCGAGGCGCAGCGCCGGCTCATCCATGCGGTCGCCGACACGGGCGCGCGGATCGCGGTCGTGCTGGCCACCGGTCGCCCGCTCGTGGTGGAGGACTGGATCGAGCGCGTCGACGCGGTGCTCTGCGGCTGGCACGGCGGTGTCGAAGCGCCGGCCGCGCTCGCGGCCGTGCTCTCCGGCCGGGCGAACCCTGCGGGGCGCGTGCCCATGACGTTCCCGCGTGCGGTCGGGCAGATCCCGATCCATCACGACCACGAGCGCACGGGCCGCCCCGCGCGGACCGGGGGAGCGCTGCTCACGGGCGCCGCCCTCGAGCTCGCAGGCCCGAACAACACCGACGACCACTACACGTCCAAGTACCTCGACCTGCCGCTCGGCCCGCGCTTCGGCTTCGGGCACGGGCTGAGCTACACGACGTTCGCGCTGGGCCCGGTCGCGGTGTCCCCGGCCGTGCTCACCCGTGCCGGGCTCGTCGCTGACGGCCTGGAGGTCTCGGTCACGGTCCGCAACACGGGCGACCGCGACGGCGACGACGTGCTCATGCTTTTCGTCACCGACGAGGTCGCCAGTGCGACCCAGCCGGTGCGCCGGCTGCGCGGGTTCCGGCGGGTCCCGCTCCGCCGCGGTGAGACGGCCGACGTCTCCTTCCGGCTGACCGCCGACGACCTGTCCTTCTGGGCGGACGGCACGACCCGCCGTCTCGAGGCGGGGGATTTCACCCTCGCGGTCGGCGACGGCACGTCCGAGACGGCGACGCGCGTGCACCTGCGGGAGGAGTCATGACGTCGCCGCGGCTGCTCGAGGCGATCCGGGGCGATGTCCCGAACGCGATCATGCCCCTGTTCTGGCAGAAGGGCGGGCCGGTCGACGTCGTCAGGGCCGAGATGGAGCGCATCGGCGACGCCGGCATCGGCGCCGTGATCCTCGAAGCGCGCCCGCACCCCGAGTTCCTCGAGGAGGGCTGGTGGCGCGACGTCGACGCCGTCCTCGAGATCGCGCGCCGCCGCGGCATGACCGTATGGTTCTTCGACGACGACACGTTCCCCACCGGTCACGCCGGCGGCGCGGTCGCGTCCGCCCCGCCCGAGCTGCGGCGGCGCTTCCTGACCGAACGGCGGACCGACGTGGTGGGGCCCGCGCGCGGAGCGTCGCTCATCGTCGAGCGACGGCAGTTCTGGGGTCCCGCCGCCGCCCAGGATCCCGGCCGCCTGCTGCGCGTGATCGCGTATCGGCGCGCCGAGGACTCGGCCGAGCTCATCGGCGACCCGCTGGATCTCACCGACCGGATCGCCGACGGGATCCTGCACTGGGACGTCCCGGACGGCTGGTGGCGGGTGTTCTTCCTGTCCGTCAGCGGAGACGGCGGCAGCGCGCCGCACGCGGATCACATCGACTACCTCGACCCGGCCTCGACCCGGCTGCTGCTCGACAGCGTGCACGAGCGGATCCACGCCCGGTACGCGGCCGAGTTCGGCACGACCATCGCCGGGTTCTTCAGCGACGAGCCGGGCCTCTACAACGATCCGGACACCTTCGACTTCGGATCCGCGCTCGGCAAGCGCGTGCCGCTGTCCTGGAACGACGAGGTCGCCGCCGCACTCGGCGACGCCCTCGGCGAGGATGCGACGCCGCTCCTGCCGCTGCTGTGGGAACCCGCGGGCGGTGCGGAGCGTCGCGTGCGGCACGCCTACATGGACGTGATCAGCCGGCTCTACTCGGAGAACTTCAGCCGGCAGATCGGCGACTGGTGCCGCGCCCACGGCGTCGAGTACATCGGCCACGTCATCGAGGACAACGGCGCGCACACACGGCTCGGGCCGGGCGCCGGACACTATTTCCGCGCCATGGCGGGGCAGGACATGGCGGGGATCGACATCATCGGCGGCCAGGCGGTGCCCGGCTTCTCCCGCGGCCCGTTCGCGAACATGTCCGGCGCGGCCGACGGCGAGTTCTTCCACTTCGGCCTCGCCAAGCTCGCCTCCTCCGCGGCGCACCTGGATCCCGCCACGCAGGGCCGCTCGATGTGCGAGACGATCGGCGCCTACGGCTGGTACGCGGGCCTGCGGCTGTTCACCTGGCTCACGAACCACCTGCTCGTCCGCGGCGTCACGCACATCGTGCCGCACGCGTTCTCGCCGGCGCCGTTCCCCGACCTCGACTGCCCTCCGCACTTCTCCGCCCGCGGCCACAACCCGCAGTTCCGGCACCAGCACCTGCTGAGCGCCTACACGAACCGGCTCAGCCACCTGCTCCGCGGCGGCGCGCACGTGGCGCCCTTCGCAGTGCTGTACCACGCCGAGGCGGAGTGGCTGGGTTCCGCGCAGCCGTGCGAGCGCCCGCTGCGCCGGCTGATGGAGGCGCAGCTGGATGCGGACATCGTGCCCGCGGACGCCCTCCCCGCGGCGCGGGCGGGGGCAGCGCTCGGGCTCGGCGCGGAGACCTTCGACGCGCTCATCGTGCCGGGCAGCGCCTATCTTCCCGCGGCCGTGGCCGCCCAGCTGCTGCGGCTGGACGACGCCGGAGTGCCCGTCGTGTTCGTCGAGGAGGTCCCCGCGGTCGACGGCGAACGGCCCGGCGTGCTGCGCGAGCGGTTCCGCCCCGTGGGTCTGGACGAGCTCGCCGTGTGCGCCGCATCCCTCACCGGCCGGGCGGTGCGCCTCGCGGACGCGGCCCCGTCGGTGCGGGTCTGCCGGCGCGATCTCGGCGAGGCCGACGTGATCATGCTCGTCAACGAGTCGGCCACGGACGTCGTCTCGACCGAGGCGTTCGTGCCGCGGGCGGGGGAGGCGGTGGTGTTCGACGCGTTCGCGGGCACGCTCACCGCGCTGCCGAGCCGGCGGGACGGGAACACCACCGCCGTGCCGCTCGTGCTCGCCCCCGGCGCATCCGCGGTCGTGCTCGTGGGGGATCCCGCGGCCTGGGCGGGCGCGGAGGTCGCTCCCGCCGCCGTCGTCGGTGCCGCGCGCGAGGTGCGGACGGAGTGGGCGGTCTCGCTCGCGACCGCGGACGCCTATCCCGCCTTCACCCCCTGGCGCACCCTGGACGGGCTCACCCCGCTGAACGCCCCGGGACTGCTGCCGCGGTTCAGCGGCACGATCCGCTACGAGGGCGGATTCGCTCACCCGGAGCCTCGCGGCCGGCACCGGATCGATCTCGGCGAGGTGTTCGAGCTCGCGGGCGTCACGGTCAACGGCGTCGACCTCGGCACCCGCATCGCACCGCCGTACGCGTTCGACGTCCCCGCCGGGGTTCTCGGAGCCGACAACACGATCGTGATCGAGGTCGTGAACACGCTCGCCAAGGCGCAGCCGGACTTCTTCTCCGCGTTCGCGCAGCAGGATCCGACCGGGCTGCTCGGCCCCGTCACCGTCGCCGCACTGATGGAGGCCACGTCATGACCGATCACCGCGCCGCGTTCGAGCGGTTCTGCACCCTCTTCTACACCGAGAAGAGGGTGGCGGACGCCTTCGCCCTGCTCGTCTCGGACGACTACCGCCAGCACAACCCGAACATCCCCGACGGCCCCGCCGCCGCGGTCGATGCGCTGACGCCCTCCTTCGACGGCAGCCCCGAGGCGCGCTTCGAGATCCAGCGGATCCTCGTCGACGGCGACCTGGCCATGGTGCACGTCAAAGCCTCCCGACCCGGCACTCCGGACGCCGCCGTCGCGGACCTCTACCGATTCGAGGACGGCCGGATCGTCGAGCACTGGGACGTGCTGCAACAGGTCCCGGCGCACGCCGTCCACGACCACCCGATGTTCTGACCTGCGACAGGCTCAGGGACCGATCCGAAAGGCAATCATGTACCAGCTCGCCCCCAACATCGAACTCCTCTTCACCGAGGCCGGCGACTACCACGACCGCGTGCGCGCGGCCGCGGCCGCGGGGTTCACCGCCGTCGAGATGTGGGGTCCCACCGGTGCCGACGCCCCGGCGACGCCCAAGGACCTGCCGGCGCTGAAGGCCGCGCTCGAGGAGAGCGGGGTGCAGCTGACGGCTCAGCTCGCCGAGCCGCGCACGCAGTTCATGATCCCGCCGTGGGATCACTCGGAGTTCTTCCGCAAGCTCGACGAGGGCGTCGTGATCGCGCAGGACCTCGGCTGCCCGCGCCTGGTCGTCGGCAGCGGCACCGGGTTCGGCGGCTGGAAGCGCCAGGTGCAGCTCGACAAGCTCGTCGAGATCTATCAGAAGGCCACCGCGCAGATCGACGGATCCGGCATCACGCTCGTGCTCGAGCCGGTCAACGTCCGCGTGGACCACCCGGGATCGCTGCTGGACCGCACGGCCGAGGCCGTCTACGTCGCGCGCGGGGTGGACTCGCCGTTCTTCGGCGTGCTGTACGACATCTACCACTCCGCCGTCGAGGGGGAGGACATGGCCGCCGAGCTCGCGAACGCCGGATCGATCGTGAAATACGTGCAGCTGGCCGACGCACCGGGCCGCGGCGAGCCGGGCAGCGGCTCGCTGGACTGGGCCGAGCGGCTCGGGATCCTGCGGGCGTCCGGATACGACGGCCCGATCGGCCTGGAGTACTACCCGACGCAGGAGTCCGCGGCGTCCGTCGCGCTCATCCGCGAGCTGGCGGTGACCGCGTGAGCCGGTACCCCGCCGCGGTCGACGTCGCGATCGTCGGCAGCGGCCCGAACGGCGCCGCCTACGCGCGCATCCTCAGCGAGGAGGCGCCGGAGGCCGTGATCGCGATGTTCGAGGTCGGGCCGACCGTGTCGGCACCGGCCGGCGCGCACGTGAAGAACATCGTCGACGCCGAGGAGCGCCGCGCCGCCCAGGCGGCCTCGCAGGGCCCGGCTCGCGATGCCGAGACGGTGAGCAGCCCCGGCGCGGTCAAGGCCGGCGCCAGGACGGCGCGCCCGGGCACCTACCTGCTCGAGGACGGGTTCCGGGTCGACGGCGAGGACGGCCTGCCCGTGATCGCCTTCTCCAGCAACGTGGGCGGCATGGGCGCGCACTGGACCGGCGCCTGCCCCCGTCCCGGCGGCAGCGAGCGGATCCCGTTCCTGCCGGATCTGGACGAGCTTCTCGACGAGGCCGACCGGCTGCTCGGCGTCACCACCGACGCGTTCGACGACGCGCCGTTCACGGCCCTGGTGCGGGAGCGGCTCGCGGACGCCGTCGACCCGGGTCGCGAGGAGGGGGCGCGCGTGCAGCGGATGCCGCTCGCCGTGCACCGCCGCGAGGACGGCGCCCTGGTCTGGTCGGGGTCCGATGTCGTGATGGGCGACGTGACCCGCGCCAACCCGAACTTCGCTCTGCACGACGAGACGCTCGTGCTCCGCGTGCTCCTGGAGGACGGTCGCGCCGCCGGAGTGGAGGTGCAGGATCGTCGCACCGGGGAGAAGCACACGGTCCGGGCGCGGTTCGTCGTGGTCGCGGCGGACGGCCTGCGCACCGCGCAGGTGCTGTACGCCTCCGGGATCCGTCCTGCGGCGCTCGGAAGGATGCTGAACGACCAGGCGCAGGTCGTGTACGCCGCGCGGATCGCGGATGCCGCCGAGGTGGCGGCGCGGGCGGGCGGCGCTTCGGGGGAGTCGTTCGGCGAGCGGGACGTCATCGACGGCGCGATCAGCGAGCAGAGCGGGGTGAGCTGGGTGCCGTACACGGACGAGGAGCCGTTCCACGGCCAGATCATGCAGCTGGACGCCTCGCCCGTGCCGCTCGCCGACGAGGATCCGGTCGTGCCGGGATCGATCGTGGGCCTCGGCCTGTTCACCGCGAAGGACCTGCAGTGGGACGATCGCGTCGAGTTCCGCGACGATGCGACGGACGCCTACGGCCTGCCCGCGATGCGGATCCGCTACCGCCTCACCGCACGCGATCACGAGGTCCTCGACCGGGCGCGCGCCCGCATCGTGGAGCTCGCCGAGGCCGTCGGCGAGCCGCTCGGCGAGCGTCCGTTCACGATGCCCCCCGGCGCGTCGCTGCACTACCAGGGCGCGACGCGGATGGGCGCGAGCGATGACGGCCGGAGCGTCTGCGGGCCCGACAGCGAGGTGTGGGGGGCGCCGGGGGTGTTCGTCGCAGGCAACAACGTCATCCCGACGGCGACGGCGTGCAATCCCACGCTCACGTCGGTCGCTCTCGGCATCCGCGGGGCACGGAGCATCGTCCGCCGCTTGTCTTAGGTAGCTTTAAGACATAAGATTGTCGAAACAAGATTTAAGTGTCGAGGAGGACGCTGTGATTCCGGATCGCATCATCGAGCAGGGGACGCTCACGACGGACGGCGTGCGCGCCGCGGTCGAAGTCCGCATCCCGTGGTACCGCGCCCTGCCGGCGTCGTGCATCGCCGGCGCGTCGCTCACCGTGGACGGGGTCGCAGCTCCGGCCGAGTCGCTGCGCTGGGAGCTCAACGGCCGGACGTTCGCGTTCGCGGACATGGTCGACGACACCGAGGACTGGTGGTTCCCGCTGGACTCCGCGGTGCTCTCCGGGGACCTCGCCGTCGCGCCGGACCAGGAGCACGCCGTCGACGTCGAGCTCACGCTGTACATCCCGTACATCGTCATCGGCGAGAACGAGGTGCTGCACATCGAAGAGCAGGACAGCAAGACCATGACCGCACGACAGGAGGTGGCGGCATGACCGCTCCCGGTCCGATCTCCGCGCCCGCCGGACGGGCTCCCGAGCGCCTGGGCTCCCCGATCCAGGGCGTGACGCTGTACAGCTTCACCCGCGCGTTCCACGCCCGCGAACACGACCTCGAGGGCCTCATCCGCAAGGTCGCCGCGGACGGCTACGGCCCCGGCCTCGAGATCATCGGCTTCTCCAGCTTCCGCGGCTTCCCCGAGATCGACGATGCCTACGCCGGCTGGTTCCGCGACCTCGTCGCCGAGAGCGGCCTGGTGCAGACCTCGCTCGCGATCAACGCCGACATCGGCATCCACCGCGACCGGTTGCTGAACCAGGACGAGCTGATCGAGTACATGCGCCGCCAGATCGAGGCCGCCGCACGGCTCGGCTTCCCGATCGCGCGCGTGCAGATCTCGATCGAGCCCGACTCGATGGAGGCCCTCGCGCCGATCGCCGAGCGGTACGGCGTCACGCTGGCGCTCGAGGTGCACGCCGACCAGTACGCCTCGCACCCGCGGATCCTGGCGCTGCGCGACCGCTACGAGAAGGTGGGATCCCCGTTCCTCGGGTTCACCATGGACTGGGGAGCCACGGTCTCCGGATTCGCCCCGTCGCTGCTCGAGGCGTACCGCCGCCGCGGCGCCTCGGAGGAGCTGCTCGGCAAGGTCGTCGAGCTGTGGGACGAGTTCTACCAGGCCGGTCCGCCGGCGGACCAGGCCGATCACGGACAGCGCTTCGGACGGTTCATCGGGCTGGCCGCGCAGAACGGTCGCCCCGACCTCGGCATCGACCTGGGCATCAACGGCACCGGCCTGTTCGGCCCGGCGCGCGTGGACGACTGGCTCGAGATCATGCCGTGGATCAAGCACGTGCACGGCAAGTTCTTCGGGATCGACGAGCACGGCGAGGAGCCCTCGGTCCCGGTGCGCGACCTGGTGAAGCTTCTCGTTGAGAACGGCTACGACGGCGCGATCTCGAGCGAGTACGAGGGCTGGCACTGGAACCACTGGCAGTCGCCGTTCGAGATCATCGCCGGCGAGCAGCGGGTGCAGCGCTCGGCCGCGCAGGACGCCGGATCCGTCATGACCACGGATGCGGAGGCGGCGCGCACGCAGCTGCAGCAGTGGCTGGGGGAGTGGGGCGGCGCGGAAGCGTCCCTGGCGCCCGGACGAGCAGAACGGACCCGCGCATGAGCCTGCGCGTCGCGATGATCGGCCACGGGTTCATGGGGGCGGCGCACTCGGTCGGCTGGCGACAGGCGCCGCACGTGTTCGCCCTCGCCGAGCAGGTCGAGATGGCGGTGCTCGTCGGCCGCAACGTCGGCGCGACGGCGGAGGCGGCGGCGCGGTGGGGCTGGGCCGAGTCCGCCACGGATTGGCGTGAGGTCATCGCCCGGGACGACATCGACATCGTCGACATCGTCACCCCCGGCGACTCGCACGCCGAGATCGCCATCGCCGCCCTGGCGGCGGGCAAGCACGTGCTCTGCGAGAAGCCGCTCGCGAACACCGTCGCCGAGGCCGAGGCGATGGCGGACGCCGCGGCGCGAGCCCGGGAGCAGGGGATCCGATCCATGGTCGGGTTCACCTACCGCCGCGTGCCGGCCGTGACGCTGCTGCGCGACCTGATCGCCGAGGGCAGGATCGGCCGCGTGCAGCAGGTGCGCGCCGCCTATCGCCAGGACTGGCTGGTGGATCCTGAGGTTCCGCTCGCCTGGCGGCTGCAGAAGGACCGGGCCGGCTCCGGCGCCCTCGGCGACATCGGTGCGCACATCGTCGACATGACGCAGTTCGTGACCGGGCAGCGCGTGCGGTCCGTGTCGGGCACGGTGGAGACCATCGTGAAGCGGCGCCCGCTGCTGGCGTCCGGTTCCGGCCTGGCCGGAGCGGCGGCCGAGGGGTACGGCGAGGTGACCGTGGACGACGCTGCGCTGTTCACCGGCCGCCTCGGCGACGACGTCCTCGTCTCGTTCGAGGCCACCCGTTTCGCCACCGGCCGCAAGAACGCGCTGACCATCGAGGTGTCCGGCGACCGCGGTGCCCTCGCCTGGGACCTGGAGCGGTTGAACGAGCTGCAGTTCTACGACCGCACGGCGCCCGAAGGGGTGCAGGGGTTCACCACGATCCTGGTGACCGAGCCGGTGCATCCGTACGTCGCGGCCTGGTGGCCGGCCGGCCACATGCTCGGCTACGAGCACGGCTTCAGCCATCAGGTGGTCGACCTCGTCGCGGCGATCCACGACGGCACCGATCCGCATCCGTCCTTCGAGGACGGGCTGGCGGTGCAGCGGGTGCTCGCCGCCGTCGAGGAGAGCGCGGCGGCGTCGTCCGCGTGGACCGCCGTCGCGAGCGGGGACGACAGGGATGACGCGGCGGAGGATCGCCTCCTGCGCCTGCGCGCCTGACCGCGGTCGGCGCCGGACGCCGGCGAGGGGGACAGGGAGGCTCGGATGACAGAGAAGGTGGAGAAGACAATGGCAGACAACGGGATCGCGGGCACGGGCATCCGGCTCGGCACGACGCTCTACTCGATGACGAGCGAGTTCGCCGCGGGGCTGTACTCTCCCGAGACGCTCATCGCGGCCGTCGCCGAGAACGGCATAGGGCCGGGCGTGGAGTTCAACATCGCTCAGCTGCTGCGCACCTACCCCGACGTGGACCAGGAGTTCGTGAAGCTGTGGTTCGACACGCTCGAGAAGCACGAGCTCGAGCCCAGCGCGGTCGGCACCAACCTCGACATGGGCCGCCGCAAGGACAGGGACATGACCCCCGACGAGGAGCACGACTTCCTGGCCCGGCAGCTGAAGACCGCGCACACGCTCGGCTTCACGAAGGTCGTGATCCGCTCGCACGGCCGGGAGCTGCTGCGCAGCCTGCTGCCGCTCGCCGAGAAGTACGATCAGAAGCTCGGCTACGAGATCCACGCGCCCTCGGGACCCAACGACCCGGCCGTGCTGAAGATGCGCGAGATGTACGACGAGCTGCAGTCCGACCGCCTCGGTTTCACCGCCGACTTCTCGTCGACCATGCACAGCCTCTCGCCGACCCTGCTCTCGCAGCTCGCCGCGATGGGCCTGGACGAGAAGCACTTCCCGGTGATGGACGAGATCTGGCACGAGCCGACGCCGATGCACGTGCGCAACCAGAAGTTCGAGGACTATCTCACCGGCGAGGGGGTCGACCCCGCGCGTTTCGGCCCGTTCACGCGCCTCGCGTTCAACATGCACGGCCTCGTGCCGCCGGAGGAGTGGCTCGACATCATGCCGCAGATCTTCCACGTGCACGCGAAGTTCTACGACATCGGCGCGGACGGCGAGGAGCCGGCGATGGACATCCCCCGCATCGTGCGCCAGTTCGTCGCGGGAGGCTATCGCGGATTCCTCTCCAGCGAGTGGGAGGGCCACGCCTTCTCCGACCTCGGCGAGGCGGATCCGATCGACCTCGTGAAGAAGCAGCACGCGCTCATGCGACGTGCGATCGAGGATGCCGTCGCGGAGAAGGAGACGGCGCATGTCTGACGCGACCGCCGGAGCATCCGTCGCCGAACCGTTCACCGACACCTTCGCCTGAGGAGACATCATGGCCACTCACAACTCCCTGTTCTCCGAACGGGACGTCCGCCGTCGCGACGACGGCATCGCCGTCTCCGTGCAGCTGCCCTGGTACCGCAGCCTCTGGCTCTCCGCGGTCGACGGCGTCGACGCGACCGTCGACGGCGCGGCGATCCCGCGCGAGCGCCTGCGCTTCGAGCTGAACGGGCGCGCCTACCGGATCGAGGAGCTTCCCGAGCAGTGGGACACGCTCTGGTTCGTCGCCGATCGGCCGGACGTGGTGATCCTGCTCGACGAGGTGCCGGCCGTCGGCGAGAAGCTCACGGTCGAGGTCGTGCTGACGATGCGCTTGTTGTACATGCAGATCATGCCGGGGGAGGATGGCGGTCCCGGCCGCTACGTCGCCAACCGGGTCCCCGTGGAACGAGAGGTGGTGCTCGCGTGAGCCGTCCGATCACGCTGTTCACCGGCCAGTGGGCCGATCTGCCGTTCGAGGAGGTCGCCCGGCTCGCCGGCGAGTGGGGCTATGACGGCCTCGAGATCGCCTGCTGGGGCGACCACATCGACGTCTCCCGCTGGGAGGACGAGGAGTACGTGCAGAGCCGGCGCGACATCGTCGCCCGCAACGGCCTGAAGGTCTGGACGATCTCCAACCACCTCGCCGGCCAGGCCGTCTGCGACGATCCGATCGATCAGCGGCACCGCGACATCCTGAACGACCGGGTGTGGGGCGACGGCGACCCGGAGGGCGTGCGGCAGCGGGCGGCGGAGGAGCTGAAGGACACCGCGCGGTTCGCGGCGAAGCTCGGCGTGAAGACCGTGACGGGCTTCACCGGGTCGTCGATCTGGAAGGCCGTGGCGATGTTCCCGCCCGCTTCCGACGAGATGATCGCCGCCGGCTATCAGGACTTCGCGGACCGCTGGAATCCGATCCTCGACGTGTTCGAGGAGGAGGGGGTGCGCTTCGCGCTCGAGCCGCACCCGTCCGAGATCGCCTACGACTACTGGACCGCCAAGGCGACCCTCGACGCGATCGGGCACCGGAAGTGCTTCGGCTTCAACTTCGATCCGTCGCACTTCATGTGGCAGCAGCTCGACCCGGTGGCGTTCATCCTGGACTTCGCCGACGACATCTTCCACGTGCACGTGAAGGAGTCGGTCACGAACCTCGACGGCCGCAACGGCGTGCTCGGCTCGCACCTGCCGTGGGCGAATCCGCGCCGCGGCTGGACGTTCGTGTCCACCGGCCACGGCGAGGTGCCGTGGGAGCCGATCTTCCGTGCGCTGAACGCGATCGGCTACCAGGGGCCGACCTCGGTCGAGTGGGAGGACGCGGGCATGGATCGCCTGCGGGGAGCACCCGAGGCGCTCGGGTTCGTGCGCGATCTGAACGCGATCACCCCGCCCGCAGCGGCGTTCGACGCCGCGTTCTCCACGAAGTCCTGAGGCGCTGACGGAGGCGGCCGGGGCACGCCCGGCCGCCTCCGCAGGTCATCCCGCCTTCACGCTCTCGATCGACGGACGGCCGGTCGCGAACCAGCGCGGGAGGGTCACCTCGAAGAGCTGCTCGATCGCGAGCTCGGCACCGCCGCGCAGGGGTTCGGTCACGTCGTTCTGCGAGGGCTGGATCGCGAGGTCTCTCGTGGCGAGCGGCAGGGACAGCTCGTACACCCGCTGCCGCACCCCGGCGAGGTAGATCTCGCCCGCGCTCGCCATCGCGCCGCCGATGACGATCGTGGCCGGGTTGAACATGTTCACGAGAGCAGCGATGGATTCGCCCATCAGCCGGGCCGACCGCTGCACCAGGGAGATCGCGAGCGCGTCGCCGTCCTGTGCGGCGAGGCAGATCCGCTCGGGCGTGATCTGCTCACCGCGCTCGTGCAGGGCCGCGAGATTGCCGCCGGAGCCCTCGGCGATCGCGCTCTCGGCGTCCCGCACCAGCGCCCAGCCGCCGGCCTCGGCCTCGAGGCATCCGATCTTCCCGCATCGGCAGAGGATCTCGGAGTCGTGCACCCGCACATGGCCGATGTCGCCGGCGGCGCCGTTCGCCCCGCGGTGCAGATGCCCGTGTGAGAGCAATCCGGCGCCGATGCCGCTGCCGACCTTGCAGTAGATGAGGTCGATCGCGTCGTCCTCGCGGTGCACGCGCTCGGCGAGAGCGAGGATGTTCACGTCGTTGTCCACCCATACCGGCGCCTCGAACCGATGCTCGAACCGGCGCCGCACATCGAAGCCGTTCCACCCCGGCATGATGGGCGGGGCGACCACGGTTCCCGATGCGAAGTCGACCGGGCCGGGAACGCCGACCGCGACCGCCCACACCGGACGGCCGTCCATCTCGGCCAGGAGCCCGTCCACCATCGCGACGGTCGCGTCCAGTGTCTCCGCTGGACCGCGGACGATGTCCCACGAGCGGTGGTCCTGCGCGAGGATCTCCCCGTTCAGGGAGGCCAGGCCCACGTGGATGTGCAGTGCGCCCAGGGCGCAGACCACGATGAGGCCGCGGTCGGCGCGGAAGCCCAGGGTGCGCGGCGCCCGGCCGCCGGAGGAGGGGCCGAAAGCGCCGTCCTCGAGGAAGCCCATCTCGATGGCCGCCTCGACGCGCTGCGTGACCACGCCGCGGCCGAGGCCGGTCAGCCGGCCGATCTCGGGGCGCGTGGAGGCTTCCCCGGTGCGCACGAGGTTGACGATGCGCAGCAGGCTGGTGACCTCGTCGGTCTGAGCGCCGAAGCGCAGGGCGGACTCTCTGGCCATGGTCGATTCTGACACAACCCCCGTCGTCAACCCGCCGTTGACGCCCCGAGTAATGCCCGATCCTCCTTCTCTTACGCATAATAGCTGCATAAGTGCGGAACTGTGGGATCTGGGGCTGCGGTGGGAAAGGAGAGAGGGACCGATCCGTCGGATCGGTCCCTCTCCATGCTGTCGGGGTGACAGGATTTGAACCTGCGGCCTCTTCGTCCCGAACGAAGCGCGCTACCAAGCTGCGCCACACCCCGCGACAACCGTTCAAGTCTATACGGAAACGCAGGCGAGGCCGAATCGAGGCGGATCCCGCGCGTGGCGGTGGATCCGCCGGCCTTCCGGTCGCAGTCGTCAGGCCCCGGGCGCCCATTCGACGTTCATGTCGGGACGGATCACCACGGTCTCGCCCGGCTGCAGCGCGTGATCGCCCCGGTCGGTGCCGATGTGGTTGTACCGGCCGACCATGAGCGGGTTCGTGCAGAGACGGTCGCCTACGCTCCAGGGGTCGTCGCCGGGAGCCGCCGTGTAGCTGACGATGTCCCCCGCGGCGTCACGGTTCACCGTGCCGGTGGCGCCCTGCGATGCACCGCGATCTTGGGCCGTGCCGATGAGCCTGCCGTACTCGGCGCTGGGCACCGAACCGTGGGCGTCCACGCGGAAGATCTCGATCTTCGAATACGTCGTGCACCCGCTCGGAAGATCGCCCGCCTTCACGCTGATCCCGTCCCCGAGCCAGATGACGCGGTCGGGGTCGGAGGTCGGCGTGGGGTCCGGCGTCGCCGCCGGCGCGGTCCCCGCGGTCGGCTGGGCGCGTGGAGCTGCCGTGGCCGCACCGACGAGCGGCGCTGCGGCGAGAGCCACGAGCGCGGCGACGCCGAGCCCGGCCACCGTGTACGCGATCACCGCGGGATGCTTCACACTGAGAACCTAGCTCCTGCGGCGGACGGGGGCCAGCCTCCGGTGCCGGCCGGGGTGGCCTTCTGCATCAGGCCGTGAGACCGTCCCGGGGCAGCAGCGTCAGCAGCGTCGCCTCCGGGCGGCAGGCGAAGCGGATCGGGGCGTAGATCGAGTGCCCGCATCCCGCGCTCACGTTCAGCGGCACCGTGCGGCCCGCGTGCGTCCAGGTGCTGAGACCCTTGGCCTGCTCCAGCGGGATGTCGCAGTTCGCGACGATCGCGCCGTATCCGGGGATGCACACCTGACCGCCGTGCGTGTGGCCGCCGAGGATCGCGTCCGCGCCCAGATCGGTGAAGGCGTTCAGGACGCGCTGGTAGGGCGCATGCGTCACGCCCAGCACGGGCACGCCGGCGGGCCGGGGGCCGAGGGCGTCGATCGCGGGGGGCAGCTCGTCCAGCTCATCCCAGTGTCGGTGCGCGTCGTCGACACCGAACAGGTCGATCCTGGTCCCGGCGACCTCGAGAGACGCGGCGGTGTTGTCCAGGTCGATCCAGCCGAGCTCGTCAGTGAAGAAGCGATCCAAGGCCGCGGTGTCGAGCTTGGCGGCCGTCGGCTTCCGGGCGGAGGGGCCCATGAAGTACCGGAACGGGTTGCGAGGTGCAGGGGCGTACTTGTCGTTCGAGCCGTGCACGAAGACCCCGGGCGTTCCGGCGAAGGGGGCGAACGCGGCCCGGACACCCTCGAGCCCGTTCTCGTGGCCCAGGTTGTCGCCGGTGTTCACCACGAGGTCAGGGCGCAGGTCTGCGAGCGCGGCGAGCCAGCGCTGCTTGCGATGCTGCCACGGCGCCATGTGCGCGTCCGAGACGTGCAGGATCCGGATCGGCCGGGAGCCGGCCGGCAGCGAACGCGCCGTCGCGTGCCGCAGGGTGAACAGGTAGCGTTCGATCCCGATGCCCCAGGTCGCGGCCGCGACACCGGCGGCCCCCACCGCACCGAGTGCGATGAGGGCCGAACGTGCGGTGCGTGACGCCGTCACTTCTGGCAGTTCTTCTTCACGTAGTTGAGCGTGACGGTCGCGCCCTTCGGGGCGATGCTGTTCGCTGCGGGATCCGACGCCGACACCGTTCCCGAGTCGTCCCCGTTGCCCGGAGTGCACGTGCCCTTCGCCGCCTGGAAGCCGGCCTTCTGCAGGGCGGTCGCCGCGTCGCCCAGGGTCATGCCGACCACGTTCGGCACCGCCGTGCCCTGGCCGTTGCTCGGCGAGATCGTGATCGTGCTGCCGGTCACGACCTGACCCGGGCCCGGATCCTGGGCGGCCACCTGATCGGTCGGCAGGTTGCTCGGCACCGCGGCGCCGACGCTCACACTGAACCCGGCGTTCTGCAGCGTCTGCGTGGCTTGATCGACGGTCTGGCCGACCACGTTCGGCAGGCTCGAGTACGACTGCTTGAGCAGAGTCTGCGTCGGCGGCGGGTAGGCGTCGCCGCCGAAGAGGCTGTCCGCTTCTCCCTGGATCGCCTTGCCGAGGTAGTAGCGGATGTTCGGGACGTTGTTGTCCTTGGTGTAGAAGTCGTAGATGTTCTCGAAGCCTGTGGACTGGCCGACCCAGATCCCCGTCGCGACCTTGGTGCTCGACATCATCAGCATGGTCTGATCGTTGTTGTTGGTACCGGTCTTGCCGATCAACTCCGTGCCGTCGAACGGATTCGCCTGTGAACCGGTTCCACCGCTGGCCATGACACCCTTCAGCGCGTAGGCGGCGGTCGCGGCGATGTCCGGCTGGATCACTTGGGTGCAGGTCGTCGGCGGAAGCTTGAGCTCGGCGCCGTCCGGGCCGGTGATCTTGTCGATCGCGTGCGGGTCGCAGCGGACCCCCTTGTTCCCGATCGCGGCGTAGACCGATGCCATGTCGAGCGGCGCGATGTTCTTGGAACCGAGCACGTCGAACGGCTGGGGACCCTGGAGGTCGACGGTGTCCGTGCCGGGGTAGTACGTCGTCACGCGCGAGTTGACCGGCTTCATGGTGCCAGTGTGAACGCCCATCCGCGCAGCCACGTCATTGATGTCGCAGAGGTCGAGTTTGGCGGCCATCGCGAGGAACCCGCTGTTCAGCGACGCGGCGGTGAAGTCCATCGGCGTGCCGACATAACCGCGCGCGTTCTGGAAGTTCCGGACATCCGAGGTCATCGGGATGGACTGCGAACCGCAGTGCATCGTCTGTCGCTTCAGGTTTCCGTCGACCCTCTCGCGGAGCGAATGCCCCTTCTCGAGCCAGTCGATGAGGGTGAACACCTTGTACGTCGATCCGACGGCGAAGCCGGTAGAGCCGCCGTGGTCGTAATCGGCTGCGTAGACCAGTGACGTCTGTCCCGATGTCGCGACATCACTCTTCTCCTCGCTGAAGGTGGTGTTCTGCGCCATGGTGAGGATGCGTCCCGTCGACGCTTCGAGGTTCGTCGCGGCGGCGCCGAAGGCCATGCCCGGGATCGTGGGCGTGGTGTTATCGGCCATCGCCTGCACGACGGCGCCCTGCAGCTGCGCGGACAGCGTTGTGTAGATGTTCAGGCCGCCGCGGAAGAGCTTGTCCTGGCGTTCGGCATCCGTCGAGCCGAGAACACCGTCGAGGGAGTGGTCGTTCCTGAGCGTGGTGTACACGTACTGGCAGAAGTAGGCGTTCGCCCCGGCTCCGGCGCAGCCCTGGGTGGGCGTCTGGATGTTCGGGGTGATCGGCTGCGCCTTCGCGGCCTCGTAGTCGGCCTTGGTGATCTTGCCGTTGGCGTACATGCGGTACAGCACGTAATTGCGCCGGACGAGCGTGTCTTTGAACCCGTCCTTCGGGGAGTTCTCGCAGTTGTTGCCGTCTTTGTCGCAGATCGTGCCGACCTGCTGATCGATGCGGAACGCGTTCGGGTTCTGCACCATGCCCGCGAGGGTCGCAGCCTGCGGGAGGGAGAGGTTCGCGGCGGAGACGCCGAAGTAGCGGTTTGCCGCGGCCTCGATGCCGTAGGTCGTGCCGCCGAAGTTCGCGAGGTTGAGATACCCGATCAGGATGTCGTTCTTCGAGTACTTCTTCTCGATCGCGGTCGCGTAGCGGATCTCCTGCAGCTTGCGCGCGATGCCGGCGCTGCCGACCGTCGTCGCTGCGTCCTCCCAGCACTTGTTGAGCTTGGCGTCGCGCTTGTCGTCGCCGAGGGGCACACCCTGCTCGCACTCCTGCAGCAGCACGTTCTTCACGTACTGCTGGCTGATGGAGGACCCGCCGTTCGTGGACGATCCGGTGGCGTTGCCGACGACCGCCTTGAGGGTGCCGGTGATGTCGATTCCGCCGTGGGAATAGAAGTTCTTGTCCTCGCTGGACAGCAGCGCGTCGTACAGCACAGGGGCGACCTGGTTGAAGGTCAGCGGGATCCGGTTCTGATCGTAGAACCGCGCCATCACCTGCGGCTGCCCGTTGGCGTCGTTGGCGTAGATGGTCGTCGGCTGCATCGGACGGTTCACCGTCAGGTTCGAGGGAAGGTGCTCGAACAGGTCGATCGACTGCGTGGCGGCGGCGCCGGTCACGGCGAACACCGGGGTGACGCTGGCCGTCACGAGCACACCGGCGACGACGCTGAGGCCGACGAGGCCGGCCAGGCCGCTGAGCGCACCGGTGAGCGTGCGTTTGGTCTGAGGCATACGCTTGATCGTAGGGGAGTTCCCTGAACGCAAACTTTGACGCGCCAGCGCGTGCGTCCTCATCCTCCGGGAGTGCCATGACCACGTGGGAATACCTCACCACGCCATTGCTGATCCACAACACCGCCGCCATCCTGAACAACTGGGGCAAGCAGGGCTGGGAGCTCGTGCAGGTCGTCACCGGACCCGAGGGCGGGCTCGTGGCCTACTTCAAGCGCCCCGTCGGCGGCGACGCCACCGCGAACACCGGCCTCGGCGCCGCCGCGGAAGCCGCGCGGCAGTTCGAAGGAGAGGGAGCATGACCGTCAGCGCCCGGCTCGCCGAACTCGGCATCGAGCTCCCGTCCGTCGCCGCGCCCGTGGCCGCCTACGTGCCTGCGCGCGTGCACGACGGTCTGGTGCACACGTCCGGCCAGTTGCCGTTCGAGTCAGGATCCCTCCCCGCGACCGGGAAGGTCGGCGCGGAGATCTCGGCAGAGGACGCCAAGGGGCTCGCCCGCACGTGCGCGCTGAACGCGGTCGCCGCTGCGGCGGATGCCGCCGGCGGCGTGGACCGGCTCGACGGAGTGCTCCGCGTCGGCGGCTTCGTCGCGTCGGATCCGTCCTTCTCCGGCCAGCCCGGCGTCATCAACGGCGCGAGCGAGGTGCTCGGCGAGATCTTCGGCGATGCCGGCCGTCACGTGCGCGCGGCCGTGGGCGTCGCGGTGCTGCCGCTGGACAGCCCGGTCGAGGTCGAGGTGACGTTCACCCTGGCCTGATGCCCGGAATGGGAAGAGGCGCCCTCCTGCAGGAGGGCGCCTCTTCTCGTTTCTCGGATCCTGGTCCCTACTTCACCTGCGCCGAGATCACGGTCATCACCGCGGTGTCGGCGAGGGTCGTGGTGTCGCCGACCTCTCGACCCTCCGCCACATCCCGCAGCAGGCGTCGCATGATCTTGCCGGATCGGGTCTTCGGCAGCTCGCCCACGATGTAGACGTCCCGGGGGCGCGCGATCGGGCCGATCTGCCCCCCGACCCAGCCGCGCAGCAACTGCGCGAGACCTTCGGGGGAGTGCTCCGCGAGGTAGCTCTCCTTGATGATCACGAACGCGACGACGGCCTGGCCCGTCGTCTCGTCCGAGGCGCCGACGACGGCCGCCTCCGCCGTGGCTTCGTGCGCGACCAGGGCGGACTCGATCTCGGCGGTCGAGAGCCGGTGGCCCGACACGTTCATCACGTCGTCCACCCGACCGAGCAGCCACAGGTCGCCGTCCTCGTCGAGGCGCGCGCCGTCGCCGGCGAAGTAGTAGCCCTTCTGCTGGAACTTCTCCCAGTACGTCTCCTTGAAGCGCTCCGGATCGCCCCAGACGCCGCGGAGCATGCTCGGCCACGGCTTGGTGATCGCGAGGAGGCCGCCGTTGCCGATCCCGACGGGCTTGCCGTCGTCGTCGACCACGTCGATCGAGATGCCGGGGAGCGGCACCTGTGCGGATCCGGGCTTCGTGGCCGTGACACCGGGCAGCGGCGAGACCATGATCGCGCCGGTCTCGGTCTGCCACCAGGTGTCCACGATCGGGGCGGAGCCGCCGCCGATGACCTCGCGGTACCAGATCCACGCTTCCGGGTTGATCGGCTCGCCGACCGAGCCGAGCAGGCGGATGCTGGACAGATCGTACTGGTTCGGGATCGCGCGGCCCGATTTCATGAACGAGCGGATCGCGGTGGGCGCGGTGTAGAAGATCGTCACGTCGTACTTCTGGATGAGCTCCCACCAGCGGCCGGGGTGCGGAGTGTCCGGCGTGCCCTCGTAGAGCACCTGGGTGGCGCCGTTGGCGAGCGGGCCGTAGGTCACATAGCTGTGCCCGGTGACCCAGCCGATGTCGGCCGTGCACCAGAACACGTCGCTCTCCGGGTGCAGATCGAACACGTTCCTGTGCGTGTACGCGGCCTGCGTGAGGTAGCCGCCGGAGGTGTGCAGGATCCCCTTCGGCTTCCCCGTGGTGCCCGAGGTGTAGAGGATGAACAGCGGGTTCTCGGCGGGGAACGCCTGTGCCTCGTGCACGCCGGACGCGGCGTTCACGACGTCGTGGTACCAGACGTCGCGATCGTCGTCCCAGTCGACCTCGTTGCCTCCGCGGCGCACCACGATGACGTGCTCGACGGTGTGCTGCTCGCCCTCGCCGCGGTCGGCCAGGGCCTGGTCGACGGCCGGCTTGAGCGCCGAGACCTTGCCCTTGCGGTAGCCGCCGTCCGCGGTGATCACGACCTTCGCACCGGCGTCGTCGATGCGCGAGCGCAGGCTGTCGGCGCTGAACCCTCCGAACACGACGGAGTGGATGGCGCCGACCCGCGCCACGGCGAGCATGGCGGCCACCGCCTCGGGGATCATCGGCAAGTAGATCGCGACACGGTCGCCGGGCCCGACCCCCATGCCCTCCAGCACGTTCGCCAGGCGCTTGACCTCGTCCGTGAGCTCGGCGTAGGTGATCCGGCGCTCGTCACCGGGCTCGCCCTCCCAGAGCAGGGCGACGCGATCGCCGTTGCCGGCCTCGACGTGGCGGTCGAGGCAGTTGTAGGCGACGTTGAGCTCGCCGTCGGCGAACCACTTCGCGAACGGCGGGTTGGACCAGTCCAGGACCTCGGTGAACGGTGTGTGCCAGTGCAGCGCCCGCGCCTGCTCGGCCCAGAACGCGTCGCGGTCGGCGGCGGCCTGCGAGTAGAGCTCGGGCTTCGCGACGGCCGCCGCGGCGAACTCCGGGGAGGGCGGGAAGACGCGGGTCTCGTCGAACACGTGATCGATCTGGCTGCTCATGATGAGGGGGCGCTCCTTTGCGGGATGGTGCATCGCGACGTCGCGGCGACACCGCGAATCTAGCTCTGCCCATCGTCTCTCAATACCGTCGGAAGTCGGTAGTGCACTCGTTTTGTGCACCGCCCTTTCCTGCGTACACTGGCCGACGGCCGATCAATCGATTCCGGCTTCTGCGGCAGCGACGACCCCCTGCGTCGCTCCGCGCTTCGGGCGGCATCCCATTCCCCCCGTGGGGTGCCGCCCATCCTTCCTTCTTCCGCCTGTGCATCCGGGTGGAGCGACGTCCGTGCCGGCGTGATGCTCGTTCCGCACAGATGCGGTCGGGATCCGCTTCCGCACCGGTTCCGATCGCGCCCTCCGGTGAGGGGCGCGCCCTGCCTACCGTCGGGACATGGCCTCGCCCTTCGTCATCGTCCCGCGCGGATCCGCGGATGCTGCAGCGCATCTCGAACTGGACCCCGCATTCGGCGACCTCGCGGCGCACATCGCCGATCCGCGGGTCACCGACCTGTTCCTGAACGGAGCAGACGGCCTCTTCATCGACCGCGGCGCGGGAGCCGAGCCGGTGCCGGGCTGGAGCGCGTCCGAACGAGAGGTGCGCGAGCTCGCGGTGCGGCTCATCGCGCTGGGCGGACGGCACCTGGACGACCAGTCGCCGTGCGTGGACGTGCGCCTCGCCTCGGGCGTGCGCGTGCACGCCGTGCTGGCGCCGGTGGCGACCTCGGGCACCGCGGTCTCGGTGCGGATCCCGCGGGTGCGCGCGGCCGACCTGGACGATCTGAGCATGCTGGGCGCGGTCGACGCCGCGCAGCGGGGCTGGCTGGAAGGCGTGGTGCGCGCCCGGCAGAACGTGCTGATCACCGGAGGAACCGGAACCGGCAAGACGACGATGCTCGCGGCGCTGCTCGCGCACGTGCCGCACGACGAGCGGATCGTGACGATCGAGGACGTCGCCGAACTGCACCCGAGGCACCCGCATCACGTCTCCCTGGAGGCGCGTCAGCCCAACCTGGAGGGCGTCGGGGCGATCTCCGTCGCCCGCCTCGTCCGGGAATCTCTGCGCATGCGGCCGGACCGGCTCATCGTGGGGGAGTGCCGCGGTGAGGAGATCCGCGATCTGCTCACCGCGCTGAACACCGGGCACGACGGCGGCGCCGGCACGTTGCACGCGAGCGGGCTGGCCGATGTGCCCGCGCGGCTGGAGGCGCTCGGGGCACTGGCCGGAATGGATCCGCCGGCGCTCGCGCGGCAGGCGGTGAGCGCCTTCGCGCACGTGCTGCACCTGGTGCGGGAGCGGTCGGGAGTGCGCCGGCTGGTCCAGACGGGCCGGCTTCGGCTCGACGGCGAGCATCTCGGCATCGAGGAGGTGCGGCCGTGGTGAAGGATCTCCCCGGGTCGCGGGGGCCGGGCGGGGCCGGGGATCGCGGCAGCTCGCGCGTTCGAGGCAGCGCCCGTGCGCGCGGCAGGGCCGGAACTGCGGGGCGCGTGCCGTTCCGATTCGCGGCGGCGCCACCGCCGAGCGAGGCGGCCGTCGCCGAGCAGGTGCGCACGCTGGCCGTGCTGCTGCAGGCCGGCGCGGCGCCCCCGGCGGCCTGGCGTCATCTCGCCGAGAGCGGGTCCGCCGACGCGACCGCCGTGGTCGCGGAGCTGGACCGTGGTCGGGAGCTCATCGAGGCCGTCCGGGCTCGGGGCGGCGTGTGGACCACGGTGGCCGCGGCGTGGCGCATCGCAGCGACGGTGGGAGCACCGCTCGGCGAGGTGCTCCGTGCCATCGCCGCGGCGCTCGAGGGCGCCGGGGAGATCCGGGACGAGGTGGAGGTGGCCCTCGCCGAACCCGCCGGAACCGCGCGCCTCATGCTCTGGCTGCCCGTGGTCGGACTGCTGCTCGGCACCGCACTCGGCTTCGACACCGTGACGGTGCTCGTGACTCAGCCCGCGGGCTGGGTCTGCCTGGCCGCCGGACTGGCGATGCTGCTGCTCGCCCGGGCCTGGACGCGCGCCCTGGTGCGACGGGCCCGGCCCGCGCCGGAGATCCCCGGTATCCGCGCCGAACTGCTGGTCGTGGCCTTGAGCGGAGGCACCGCGATCCCGCGGGCCCTGCGGCTCGTCGCCGAGGAGGTCGGCAGAGGCGACGGGTGCGCAGACGCCGGGGTCGAGGCCGTCGGGGCGTCGGACGCCGTCGACCGGGTGCTGCAGCTCTCGTCGACCGCAGGCGTGCCCGCCGTGGAACTGCTGCGCGCCGAGGCGGCCAGGGCGCGGCGCGCAGCCCGCACGTCCGGACGGAAGGGCGCCGCGAGACTGTCCTCCCGGCTGCTGCTGCCGCTCGGCGTCTGCACCCTGCCGGCGTTCCTGCTCCTCGGCGTCGCGCCGCTGATCCTCAGCGTGCTGGCCACCACGCCGCTGCCGTTCACCTGAGCCGTGCACCCGTACCCCGCGGCCCCTTCCGGGAGCCGCACCACCAAGAAAGAAGGAACACCATGAATCAGAACGAGCAGCGCCTCCTGAACGACGCGCTCCCGGCACTGACCAGCCGCCGGGCGGCGAAGCTGTTCGGCGACGACACCGGGGCCGCGACCGCCGAGTACGCGATCGCGACCATGGCCGCCGTCGCGTTCGCGGGACTTCTCGTCGTCATCATGCGCAGCGACGAGGTGCGGGGGATCCTCACCGATCTCGTGCGACGCGCGCTCACGGTGGCATGAAGGGCGGCCGTCCTCCCGGCCGCGCTCAGGTCGCCGGCGCCGGCCCGGGCACGGCCGGAGCCGGCACCCACGGCCGGGAGCGCGGCTCCGCGACGGCGGAGCTCGCCGTCGCCCTTCCCGTCGTGGTGCTCACCCTGCTGCTCGGCGTCGGCGTGCTCGGCGCCGGCCTGCGCATGGTGTCGCTGCAGGACGCCGTGGCGGATGCGGCGCGGATCCTCGGCCGCGGCGACGGCAGCGGCGATGCCGGGGCGGCGGTGGCCCGTGCGGATCCCGCCGCGGGGTTCGCGGTCAGCCGCTCCGACGACCTGGTGTGCGTGACGGCCTCTGCTG
Source organism: Microbacterium sp. 22242 (assembly GCF_052045495.1). NCBI lineage: Bacteria > Bacillati > Actinomycetota > Actinomycetes > Micrococcales > Microbacteriaceae > Microbacterium > Microbacterium sp. 22242. The sequence continues at coordinate 104,587 of NZ_JBQEOZ010000007.1, forward strand.
ACGCGCGGATCCTCGGCGGGCTCGTCGTGCCGATCCGTGCGACCGGCTGCGCACTGGACGGCGGCCGGTGATGGCACGGCGCTCGGTGATGGCGGGGCAGCCGGTGCTCGCGCGGCGCGCCGCGATGGCCCCGCGCCGGATGGCCGGGCATCCCGCGCCGGAACGGCGTCGCGTGAGGACACCGCAGCCCGCTCCCGTCGGAACGCCGGCCGCCCGCAGCGCCTCACCGACGGGCGAGCGCTGATGGGCGGGTCGGCGCTCGCCCTCGGCGGGATCGCCGTCGCGGGCACCCTCGCGCTCGGCGCGGCGATGGTCGGCGGTGCCGGCGCGGTGTCGCAGCGCGTGGCGGCCGCGGCCGACGCCGCAGCCCTCGCCGCCGCGGACGCCGTGTCCGGCGCTGTCCCGGTGAACGCGGATCCGTGCACCCTCGCCGGGCGCGTGTCCGCCGCCCACGGCGCGGCGCTGGAGGACTGCCGCATCGAAGGACTCGTGGTCCGAGTGCGCGTCTCGGCGGCGTACGCTGGGTTCCCGGCCGTCGCCGCCTCTCGTGCAGGACCACCCGAACTCTCTGCCGGCGACGGATGACCGTGCTGAGCCCTCCGCTTCGGCACGGTGTGTATGGTGTGCTTCGACCGCTCGTCAAGCTCAGGACCCGAAAGGACGCACCCGTGGCGCAAGGCAAGAAGCTTGTCATCGTCGAGTCCCCGACGAAGATGAGGTCCATTCAGGGCTATCTCGGCGACGGCTTCGAAGTGCTCAGCTCTGTGGGGCACATCCGTGATCTGGCGGACAAGAAGGACATCCCCGCCGCGGACAAGCAGGCGTACGGCAAGTACTCGATCGACGTCGAGCACGACTTCGATCCCTACTACGTGGTCAGCGATCGCAAGACCAAGACGGTCGCCGAGCTCAGGCGCGCCCTGAAGAACGCCGACGAGCTCCTGCTCGCCACTGATGAGGACCGCGAGGGGGAGGCCATCGCCTGGCATCTCCTCGAGACGCTGAAGCCGAAGGTGCCGGTCAAGCGGATGGTCTTCCACGAGATCACGAAGGACGCGATCCAGGCGGCCGTCAGCAACACCCGCGAGCTCGACCTCGCACTCGTCGACGCCCAGGAGACCCGCCGCATCCTCGACCGTCTCTACGGCTGGGACGTCTCGCCCGTGCTCTGGTACAAGGTGAAGTCGGGCCTCTCCGCCGGGCGCGTGCAGTCCGCCGCCACGCGCATGATCGTCGACCGGGAGCGCGAGCGCATGGCGTTCGTGTCGGCCGAGTATTGGGACGTGGACGCCACCGCGGCCGCTTCGACGGGCTCGGCGACCGCCGGATTCAAGGTCCGTCTCGTCCGGCTGGACGGCGGGGCGATCGCCCGCGGCACCGACTTCGACGACAAGGGCGCGCTGAAGAAGGCCGTCGTGATCCTCGACGAGAAGGCGGCGACCGCGCTCGCCGCCGCCGTCGACGCGGCCGGATCCGCCACCGTCACCAAGGTCGAGGCGAAGCCGGGCACGCGCAGCCCGTACGCCCCGTTCACCACCTCGACGCTGCAGCAGGAGGCGGGACGCAAGCTCTCGATGAGCGCGAAGCAGGCGATGAGCGTCGCCCAGCGCCTCTACGAGAAGGGGTTCATCACCTATATGCGCACCGACTCGACCGCGCTGAGCACCCAGGCGGTGCAGGCGGCCCGGTCGCAGGCGGTCTCCCTCTACGGCGACGCCGCGGTGCCGTTGAAGCCGCGCGTGTACAAGTCGAAGAGCAAGAACGCGCAGGAGGCGCACGAGGCGATCCGTCCCTCGGGCGAGCAGTTCCGCACACCCGCTGCCGTGTCGTCCCAGCTCGATCGCGAGGAGTCGCGCCTCTACGACCTGATCTGGAAGCGCACCGTCGCCAGCCAGATGTCCGACGCGAAGTACGAGACCACCACGGTCACCCTCGCCGTGGACGCCGACGGCCGCAACGCCGAGTTCACCGCATCCGGCACGGTGTACACCTTCAAGGGCTTCCTCGAGGCGTACGAGGAGGGGCGCGACGAGAAGCGCAGCGACGCCGACGCCGCCGAGAACCAGTCGCTGCCCGCGGTCGCCGTGGGCGACGTGCTCGGCGTCGCGGACGCCGACGCCAGGCCGCACCGCACCACCCCGAAGCCGCGCTACACCGAGGCCTCGCTCGTGAAGGCGCTCGAGGAGCACGGCATCGGACGCCCGTCCACGTTCGCGAGCATCATCGGCACGGTGATCGACCGCGGATACGCGACCAAGCGCGGTCAGGCGCTGGTTCCGACCTGGATGGCGTTCAGCGTCGTCCGGCTGCTCGAGCAGCACTTCGCCGACCTGATCGACTACGACTTCACCGCTGCCCTCGAGGACGACCTCGACGCGATCGCGCGCGGCGAGCAGAAGCGCATCGAGTGGCTGCACTCCTTCTACTTCGGCTCCGAGGACCACGTCGGCCTCCGCCAGATCGTCGAGAACCTCGGCGAGATCGACGCCCGCGCCCTGAACGCGACGCAGATCACCGACACCGCCACGCTCCGGTTCGGCAAGTACGGCCCCTACCTCGAGGTCACGGATCCGGCGCACCCCGACGCGAAGCCGCGCATCGTGAACGTGCCGGAGGAGCTGGCGCCCGACGAACTCACCCGGGAGAAGGCGCAGGAGCTCATCGACGCGCCCGTCGCCGGTGACCGCGTGCTGGGAGAGAACCCCGAGAGCGGCAAGATCGTGGTCGTGAAGGACGGTCGATTCGGTCCGTACGTGCAGGAGAACGACCCGGTCTCCGACGACGACCAGATCGACGAGGCCACCGGAGAGGTGGTCGAAGCCCCCAAGCCGAAGCGAGGTGCGAAGAAGGAGGCGGCGCCGAAGCCGCGCACCGCCTCGCTGTTCCGCTCCATGTCGGTCGACACGATCGACCTCGACACCGCGCTCAAGCTGCTCGAGCTGCCGCGCGTGGTCGGGGCCGACCCGGAGTCGGGCGAGGAGATCACGGCGCAGAACGGCCGGTTCGGCCCGTACCTGAAGAAGGGCGCCGACTCCCGCTCGCTGGAGAGCGAGCAGCAGATCTTCGACATCACGCTCGAGCAGGCGCTGGAGATCTACAAGCAGCCCAAGTACGGTGCCCGGCGGGCATCGAGCGCGCTCGCCGAGTTCGACGCCGACCCGGTCAGCGGCAAGCCGATCCGGATCCGCGACGGCCGCTTCGGCGCCTACGTCACCGACGGCGAGACCAACGTGACGATCCCGCGCGGCCAGAACGTCACCGATGTGACGTTCGAGATCGCGGTGCAGATGCTCGCGGACAAGCGTGCGAAGGGCCCCGCGCCCAAGCGCGGCACCCGCACGGCGGCCGCGAAGAAAGCCCCGGCGAAGAAGGCCCCCGCGAAGACCGCGGGCGCCGCGGCCAAGAAGGCCCCCGCGACGAAGGCGCCTGCGAAGAAGGCGCCTGCCAAGACGTCGTCCGCCAAGGCGTCCACGGATGCGGACAAGGCTGCGGCGCGTTCCGCGGCGGCGAAGAAGGCCGCCGCGACGCGCGCCGCCAACGCCGCAGCAAAGAAGGCGGGCGCGTGAGCGCAGGCCCTGGCCTCTGGATCACCCTGGAGGGCGGCGACGGCTCCGGCAAGACCACCCAGGCAGCCCTGCTGGAGGCCTGGCTCCGGTCGCAGGGCCGCGACACCCTGCGCACGCGGGAGCCGGGGGGATCCGAGGTCGGGGTGCTCATCCGCGACATCGTGCTGCACCATCGCGGCGACATCGCCCCGCGTGCGGAGGCGCTGCTGTACGCCGCGGACCGCGCGCACCACGTCGCGACGGTCGTGCGGCCCGCGCTCGCCCGCGGCGACGTCGTGATCCAGGATCGCTACCTCGACTCCTCCGTCGCCTACCAGGGCGCGGGCCGGATCCTCGACGCCGGGCAGGTGCGCGACCTGTCGCTGTGGGCGGCCGAGGGGGCGCTGCCCGATCTCACCGTGCTGCTCGACCTCGATCCAGCCTCGGCGCGCCGCCGGTTGGACTCGGCGGACAAGCCCTTCGATCGTCTCGAGGCGGAGCGGGGCGAGTTCCACACCCGGGTGCGCGAGGCGTTCCTCGCGCTCGCAGCCGCCGAGCCGGCGCGATTCCTGGTCGTCGACGCGGCGCAGGACCCCGCGGCCATCGCCGCCGTCGTGCGCGCACGCGTCGCCGCGCTGCTCGTCTGAGCCGGGGCGCGAAGCGAGCCGGCCGGAACCCGGCGGCTCATGTCCGAGCCCACCGTTAGGCTGGCTTCATGCCCGCCCCCGTTCTCGCGCCGTTCCCGTGGACGGACGTGTGGGGGCAGGATGCCGCCGTCGAGGCCCTGCGGGCGGCGGTCGAGGATCCGGCCGCGCTCGCACACGCGTGGCTGATCACCGGGCCGCCGGGATCCGGCCGATCCACGCTCGCGACGGCCTTCGCCGCCTCGCTCGTCGCAGAGGGGCCGGACGACGAGGCGACGATGCGTCAGGTGCTCGCCGGCGCCCACCCCGACGTGACCGTGCTGCGCACCGAGAAGGTCATCATCACCATCGCCGAGGCGCGCGCCCTCGTCGAGCGCTCCTACTTCGGCCCGTCCAGCGGACGCTATCGCGTCATCGTCGTCGAGGACGCGGATCGCATGACCGAGCGCACCTCGAACGTGCTGCTGAAGGCGCTGGAGGAGCCGCCGGAGCAGACCGTGTGGGTCCTCTGCGCCCCGAGCGAAGCCGACCTGCTGCCGACGATCCGCTCCCGCGTGCGTTCCCTGCGCCTGCGCGAGCCCGACGTCGCCTCCGTCGCCGAGCTGATCGTGCGGCGCACCGGCGCCGACCCCGCGATCGCGGAGCAGGCCGCCCGCCACGCCCAGCGGCACATCGGCATGGCGCAGCGACTCGCCACCGATGATTCCGCCCGTGCCCGCCGCGATCAGACGCTGCGTGCCGTGCTCGGCACCAGGGGCGTGAGCGACGCCGTCGAGGTCGCCGGGCAGATCGTGCAGGCCGCCACCGACGACGCGAAGGCGCTCACCGCCGCACGCGACGACGCCGAGCGGCGTGCGCTCCTGCACACCGTCGGACTCGCGGAAGGGCAGGCCGTGCCCCCGGCGGTCCGGTCGCAGATCAACGCGCTCGAGGACGAGCAGAAGCAGCGCGCACGGCGCAGCGTGCGCGACGGACTCGACCGCGTGCTCACCGACATGCAGTCGCTGTTCCGCGATGTGATCATGCTGCAGTTCGGGCGCGAGGAGAGCCTCATCAATCAGGAGCTCGCCGCCGAGCTTTCCGTCCTCGCGACGGCGTGGGAGCCCGAGCGCACCCTCGTCGTGCTGGATCATCTCGCCCAGACCAGAGAATCGCTGGAGCGCAATGTCGCACCGGCGCTCGCCCTCGAGAGCTTGCTCGTGACCGTGACGAGCGGGAGGATGCCGTGAAGAAACGCCCTGTGAACAGCCGTCCCCTGCGGGGCGGTGCGCCGAGCGGCCGTCTTGTCTCGCGCCTGCGTCGTCTCTCGGCGGTCGTCGCCGGCCTGACCGTCGCCGCCGTGGCACTCTCCGGCTGCCTGTACTCGATGATCCCCGCGGAATCGTCCCCGTCGTCCCGGTCGACGACGCCGCCGGACACCTCGGGCATCGCCCCCGAGCTGCAGTCCTTCTACGGACAGAAGCTGAGCTGGTCCTCGTGCGGCTCCGGCATGGAGTGCACCACCGTGAAGACGCCTCTGGACTGGGAGAACCCCGCCAAAGCGTCCATCGACCTGGCCGTGGTCCGGCACCGCGCGAGCGGAACGGCGAAGGGATCCCTGCTCACCAACCCGGGCGGTCCCGGCGCGAGCGGCGTCGACCTGATCAAGTCGAGCCTGACGTTCGCGGTCAGCGGGACTCTGATCAAGAACTACGACGTGATCGGCTTCGACCCTCGCGGAGTGGGCGCCTCCACCGCGGTGAAATGCTACGACGCCGCGCAGATGGACGCCTATCTGTACTCGATCCCGCCGGGCACCCGAGGCAGCGCCCCGTGGAAGGCCGCGCAGGAGAAGGCGAACAAGGACTTCGGCGCCGCCTGCGAGAAGAACAGCGGCGGGATCCTGCCGTACATCACGACGGTGAACTCCGCTCGGGACATGGATCTGCTGCGCGGCGTGCTCGGCGACAAGAAGCTGAACTACCTGGGCTACTCCTACGGCACCTTCCTCGGGGCGACCTACGCCGAGCTGTATCCGGACCGGGTCGGGCATCTCGTGCTCGACGGCGCGCTCGATCCCGCGGTCTCCAACCTCGACGTGAGCACCACCCAGGCGATCGGCTTCGAATCGGCGCTGAAGGCGTACATGACCGACTGCCTGAAGAGCAAGAAGTGCCCGTTCCAGGGCACGGTGGACGAGGCGATGAGCGATCTCGGCGCGCTGCTGGCGAGTGTGGACCGCTCGCCGCAGAAGAACGCCGACGGCCGCATGCTCGGCGCGGACACCCTGATGACCTCGATCGTCGTCGCGCTCTACTCGCAGGGCGACTGGACCTACCTGACGCAGTCGCTCACGGCGGTGCTGAAGGGGGATCCGACGATCGCGTTCCAGCTCGCCGACTCGTACAACTCTCGGGAGAACGGCAAATACACCGACAACTCCACTGAGGCGTTCGACGCGTACAACTGCATGGACTACCCGAGGGACGACGATGCGGCGGCCAAGGCCGCCTCGCAGGCCAAGATCAAGGCCGAGGCGCCGGTCGTCGCGCCCTACTGGGACGGCGCCGACGTGTGCGACCAGTGGCCGTATCCGCCGTCCGGCACGCGTGGCGAGATCAAGGCCGCAGGATCCGGTCCGATCCTCGTCGTCGGCACCACGAACGACCCGGCGACCCCGTACGCGTGGGCCGTCTCGCTGGCCAAGCAGCTCGAAGGGGGCGTGCTGATCACCCGCGTCGGCGAGGGGCACACCGGCTACAACAAGGGCAACAGCTGCGTCGACGACGCCGTGGACGCGTACTTCGTGAACAGCACGGTGCCCGACAAGGCCGGCATCCGCTGCGGCTAGGCGGACAGCGGGGCGACTGGTTCGCGGCACCCTCCCGGACAGGGTAAGATCGTTGATCGTGCGGTTCGTCCGCATGCGCCTCTCACGGGGTGCGCCGCCCTAGCTCAGTCGGCAGAGCATCTCACTCGTAATGAGAAGGTCAAGGGTTCGATTCCCTTGGGCGGCTCCACGAACGAAACCCCCTCCGCGGAGGGGGTTTCCTCGTTTCGGCGTACCCTCGAAGCATGAGCCGGGCACTGCTGATCGTCGACGTTCAGAACGATTTCACCGAGGGCGGCGCCCTCGCCGTCACCGGAGGGGACGCGGTCGCATCCGGCATCAGCGCACTGCTGCACGGGCACGCGACGGACTACGAGGTCGTGATCGCCTCCCGCGACTGGCATGACGCGGACGGCGACAACGGCGGCCACTTCGCCGACGCGCCCGACTACGTCGACACCTGGCCCGTGCACTGCGTTGCGGGCACCCCCGGCGCCGACTACGACCCTCTGCTGGACACCGCGGCGGTCACGCATCACGTCTTCAAGGGGCAGGGCAGACCGGCGTACTCGATGTTCGAAGGCACGACCGAAGACGGAGAGACGGTCGCCGGCATCCTCACCGCCCACGGCGTGCTCACCGCCGACGTCGTCGGGATCGCGACAGACCACTGCGTGCGCGCGTCCGCGGCGGACGCGATCGCGCACGGCCTGCGCGTGCGGATCCGCACCGACCTGGTCGCCGGCGTGGGAGAGGAGTCGAGCGCGGCGGCTCTGACCGAGCTCGCCCACGCAGGCGCCGAGCTGGCGGACGGCGACGCAGAGCCGGACGGCGCGGACGCGGACGGGCCGGGGGCGTGACGGCCGAACGCTGCGTGCTGCTGCTGCGCGCCGTGAACGTCGGCGGCAACAACCGGGTGCCGATGGCCGAGCTGCGCGCGCTGATGACCGAGCGGATGGATCTCGGCTCGGTGGCGACGTACATCGCGAGCGGCAACGTGATCTGCGACGCCCCCGCGGACCGCACGGCCGGATGCGCCGCGGTGCGGTCCCTGATCCACGACGAGTTCGGCGTGGACACTCCGGTGGTTCTGCGCACGCATGACGAGCTGGTGCGGGCGATCGCGGAGAACCCGTTCCCGGATGCCGCCAGCGACAAGATGCTGCACGCGATGTTTCTCGAAGGGGCACCGCGCACGGACGGCGTCCAGGCCCTCACCGAGCGCCTGCAGCCGGGGGAGCGGATCGCGCTGCGCGGCGCGGACCTGTGGATCGACTATGCGGCGGGCGTTCACACGACCAGGCTCACGCGCGCGGTCCTCGACCGGGCGCTCGGCGTGGCCGGCACCGCCCGCAACCTCCGCACCGTGCAGAAGCTCGCCGAGCTCACAGCTCCGGTCTGACCCGGCCGGCTCGGTGACCCGATCGCCGGACCGTCAGGTCGGACGAGGACACCGGCCTCGCGCCGCAGTCCGCTAGCGTGAGCGGTATGACGCATGCGCCCCTGATCCTGTTCGTCTGCGTGCACAACGCCGGTCGTTCGCAGATGGCCGCCGGTTTCGCCCGCGCGCTCGGCGGCGGCCGGGTCGAGGTGCGCTCCGGCGGGTCCGAGCCGGGCGAGCGGATCAACCCCGCGGCGGTCGAGGTCATGGCGGAGAAGGGCATCGACATCACCGCTGCCGTGCCGCAGCTGCTGCGCACCGAGGATGTGCGCGAGGCCGACGCGGTGATCACGATGGGTTGCGGGGACGCCTGCCCGATCTTCCCCGGCAAGCGCTACGAGGACTGGGATCTGCGCGATCCCGCTGGGCAGAGCGCGGACGTCGTCCGCGAGGTGCGCGACGACATCGAGGTGCGGGTGCGTGGTCTGCTCGCCGATCTCGGCGTGCCCGTGGCGGCGTAGTCGCAGGATCAGAGATACGGCAGGAACGACTCCGGCATCGTGACGTTGCCGGGCGCGCCGCGGAACAGCGGAGCGACCTGCTGCGGGGTGTACCCGGCGATCCCGCACCCGACGGGCGTGAGCAGGAACCTCAGCTCCGGGTGCGCTTCGGCATACCGGAGGAAATCGCCTGCCTCGGACGCCAGCGTCGTCAGGCCGCTCATCGTGTCGATGGCGTAGGTCTGGCCGTGATGCCCGTGTCCCTCGCCCCAGACCGCCCCGAACCTGCGATGCGCGGTGAGGGCCGCCCCGCCGCCGTGGTTCCCCTCCGCATTGGAGCCGAAGACGAAGACCTCGTCGGGCTTCAGCTCCGTGACGGCCTTCGGTGTGACGTCCACATCCCCTCCGATCCGGTCGATCCTGGCTGATTCCAGCCTGTCACCCGGTGACGCACATGCGGTGATCTCAGGTCATCACCTGGAGTGTGGGCCCCGTGGGGCTCGAACCCACGACCCGCGGATTAAAAGTCCGATGCTCTGCCAACTGAGCTAGAGGCCCGTGCTTCCGAGTCTAACGGTCGCGAACGGGTGCCCTGCGTCGGCAGGGGCGCGTACCCTGGGTCGGTGCCTGCGCCCTTCCACCGCCCCGTCCGTCTTCCTCCGGAGACGTTCGACAACCTGCTCGGATCCCACGACCCCGCCGAGCGGACGCGGATGGCGCACGCCACGGCGTCGGCGCTGCTCGCGCGCGTGCGCGCGGACGACAGCGGCGTGAGCGCGGAACGGCTCGTGGCGTACGCGAAAGAGCACGGCATCGACGAGGTCGCCGAGCTGTGGGCCAAGAGCCCCGCCGTGTCTCTGCCGGGCGCGCTCTGGCGGCTGTATCTGCTGCAGGCCTCGATCCACGGCGACCCGGCCACGGCGGCGCTGCTGCACGAGCGGGGAAGGATCGAGCTGCCCTCGGCCGACGCGCTGGTCGCGGGCGCCCCGGTGCCCGCCGGGCCGGACGAGCTGGTGGCACTCATCGACACGATCCTGCGCGGTGCGTTCTCGGGCGACTTCTCCGTCGCCCTGGAGCGTGCGGCGGCGTTCTGCCGGGTGCAGGCGTCGGGCTCGACACACCTCGCCGACGACTACGAGCCCACCGAGCCGCATCGCTCCAGCGACCTCACCGCGCGCGCCTCACGGCTGAGCGCCTTCGCGCACGATCTCGCCGCGTCCGCCGGGGCGTGGCGCACCGGATCCCTGAACTGAGCCGCCGGCACCTCCCCTCCGGCGACCGGCTCGGCTAGGCTGGATCCGATGATGACCAGTCAGGCCCGCGCGAGCCGTTCCCGGATCGGCGATCTGGTCGCCGACTGATCCGCGCTCCTCCTCTCGTTCTCCGCACTTCAGCACAGCGCAGAACGACACAGAGGAGAGACATGACAGCGCATTTCAACCACACCATCATCGCGTCGACCGACCCGGCCGCGATGGCGGGCTTCTACCGCGACCTGCTCGAGGCCGACGCGGCCCCGTCCTGGGGGCCCTTCACGAACGTGCAGATCGGCGGCGGCGTCCTGCTGCAGTTCGCGACGCCGCCCATCGAGTTCCCGCCGCAGCACTACGCCTACCTGCTCGACGACGACCACTTCGATCGCGCTTACGCGACGATCGTGGCGCGCGGGATCGAGCACTGGGCGGATCCGCAGAGGTCCTCCCCGGGCGAGATCAACCACGAGCACGACGGGCGCGGGGTGTACCTGCTGGATCCGTCCGGGCACTACCTGGAGCTCATCACGCGCCCCTACCTGTGAGGCATGGTCCGCAGGCATGAAGGAGCCGGGCCGCAAGAACGCCTCTCGGCGGAAGGCCGCTCGCAGCGGCGAAAAATGGAGCCCGGGGTTATGCGGCCCGGCCGATCAAGTGTAACAAGTCATGGCGGGAGGTATTCCCGGCGGCGGGTCCGCGGCGTCGTCGGGAGTGTCGCGCGAGGCCGTAGGCTCTCACCATGGATCGCCGATTCGCCCTGATGATCGAGCCCGCTCCTGAGGCGCTCTCCGACTACGCCGGCACGTTCGCCGTCGTCGACGCGTCCGCTCCCGCGCTGAGCGTCGGCGAGCTCAGCACCCAGCGCGGCGACGGCGTCTTCGAGTCGATCGGCGTGGTCGACGGCCATGCCCAGGAGGTCGAGCCGCACCTGCAGCGTCTCGCGCACTCCGCTCAGCTGTGCGAGCTCCCGGATCCGAACCTGGCGCAGTGGCGCGCGGCCGTCGCGATCGCGGCGCGGAACTGCCCGGCCGGAGAGAGCGTGATCAAGCTCATCCTGAGCCGCGGTGTGGAGAAGGGGCCCGCGCCCACCGCCTGGGTGACGGCCGCACCCGCCGGCGACTTCACGGCCGCCCGCACCGGCGGCATCAAAGTGGTCACCCTCGACCGCGGCTACGACAGCGGCGCGGCGGAGCGCTCGCCGTGGCTGCTGCTCGGCGCCAAGACGCTCTCCTACGCCGTGAACATGGCGGCGCTGCGCGAGGCCCGCCGCCGCGGCGCCGACGACGCGATCTTCGTCACCACGGATGGCGTGGTGCTGGAGGCTCCGACCGCCTCGCTGATCCTGCGCTTCGGCGACCGCTTCGTCACCCCAGCGCCGCACGGCGGGATCCTGCAGGGCACCACGCAGCTCAGCCTCTTCTCACACCTCGAGGAGCAGGGCTTCGAGACCGCGTACGAGACGGTCCCGACCGAGGACCTCGCCGCTGCGGACCAGGCGTGGCTGGTCTCCAGCGTGCGCCTCGCGGCCCCGATCACCGCGATCGACGACACTCGGCTGACCCTGGACAGCGCGTTCACCGCCGGCCTGAACGCCTACCTGCTCTCGCCGCGCGACTGAGTCCCTGCGCGGGCGGGAATCCCGTCAGCGCAGAGTCCCTTACGGGATCGGAAGAAGTCGAGGCGCTCCGGCATCGGCCGCCGTAGTCTGCCCCCATGACAGAAGATCTCGGCGCTCCGGCGACCTATGACGACCTGCGGGCCGTGTTCATCAACTGCACGCTGAAGAAGAGTCCGGCGCTCAGCAACACGCAGGGCCTGATGGATCGCAGCATCGCCCTGATGCGCTCCCAGGGCGTCGCGGTGGAGAGCATCCGGTTCATCGATCATGACGTCGCGACCGGGGTGTATCCGGACATGCGCGAGCACGGCTGGGCGTCCGACGCCTGGCCCGACGAGATCTGGCCGCTCATCGACGCGGCGGACATCGTGGTGGTCGGCGGCCCGATCTGGCTGGGCGACAACGCATCGATCACGCGCAAGCTCATCGAGCGGCTGTACGCGATGAGCGGCCTGTTCAACGCGAAGGGCCAGTACGTGTACTACGGCAAGACCGGAGGGGCGATCATCACCGGCAACGAGGACGGCGTCAAGCACGCGGCCATGTCGATCCTGTACAGCCTGCAGCACATCGGCTTCACGATCCCGCCGGCCGCGGACGCGGGGTGGATCGGCGAGATCGGGCCAGGACCGAGCTACCTGGATCCCGGATCCGGCGGGCCGGAGAACGACTTCACCAACCGCAACACGACGTTCATGACCTGGAACCTGCTGCACACGGCCCGACGGCTCAAGGATGCCGGCGGCATCCCCGCCTTCGGCAACCTGCGGCAGGCGTGGAACGACGGCGAGCGGTGGGGCTACGACGCCAACCCGGAATACCGGTGACGTCGCCGAAGAGGAGACCGGAGGATCACCCGAAGCGGCCCGAGACGTAGTCCTCCGTGGCCTGCTCCTTGGGCGACGTGAAGATCGTCGTCGTGTCGGCGTACTCGATGAGCTTGCCGGGCTTGCCGGTGCCGGCGATGTTGAAGAACGCGGTCTTGTCGCTCACCCGCGACGCCTGCTGCATGTTGTGCGTCACGATGACGATCGTGTACTGGTTCTTCAGCTCGGAGATGAGCTCCTCGATCGCGAAGGTCGAGATCGGGTCGAGGGCGGAGCAGGGCTCGTCCATCAGCACCACCTGCGGCTCCACGGCGATCGTCCGGGCGATGCACAGGCGCTGCTGCTGACCGCCGGAGAGGCCGGCGCCCGGCTTGTCGAGACGGTCCTTCACCTCGTTCCACAGATTCGCGCCTCGCAGCGACTTCTCCACGAGATCGTTCGCGTCGGAGGCCGAGATGCGCCGGTTGTTCAGGCGGACGCCGGCGAGCACGTTCTCCTTGATCGACATCGTCGGGAACGGGTTCGGCCGCTGGAACACCATGCCCACCTGGCGGCGCACCAGCACCGGATCCACCCCGGGACCGTAGAGGTCCTCGCCGTCGATCAGCACGCTGCCCTGCACGCTCGCGCCCGGGATCACCTCGTGCATGCGGTTCAGGGTGCGCAGGAACGTCGACTTGCCGCAGCCGGACGGGCCGATGAAGGCGGTCACCGTGCGCGGTGCGATGTTCATCGAGACGCCCTCGACGGCGAGGAAGTCGCCGTAGAAGACGTTCAGGTCGTTGACTTCGATGCTCTTGGACACGCGGTGTGCCTTCCTGACTTAGCGGCTCTTCGGCGCGAATGCCTTCGCGACGACCCGAGCGATGAGGTTGAAGATGACGACCACGATGACGAGCAGCAGGGCGGCCGCCCAGGCCTGCGCCTGCGAGGCGTCGATGTCCTTGCCCGGGAAGCTCCAGGACGTGTAGGCCACTACGGGAAGGGTCAGCATCGGGCCGCTGAACGGGTCGGCGTTGAAGTTGTCGGTGAAGCTCGCGGCGATGAAGATCGGGGCGGTCTCGCCGATCACGCGGGCGACGGCCAGCACCACACCCGTGACGATGCCGCTCGCGGCCGTGCGCAGCACCACCTTGATGATGGTGGCCGCGCGGGGAACGCCGAGGGCGAGGGAGGCCTCACGGAGCTCGTTCGGCACCAGCCGGATCATCTCCTCGGTGGAGCGGATCACGATCGGGATCATCAGCACGCAGAGCGCGATCGACGCCGAGAAGCCGCTGAACGCCTTCGGGCCGACGATGAGGGCGAAGAACGAGAACGCGAACAGTCCGGCGACGATCGACGGGATGCCGGTCATCACGTCCACGAGGAACGTGATCGTCCGCCGCATCGGGTTCGTGGGGAGCGCGTACTCGGTGAGGTACACGGCGGCGAGGATCCCGATCGGCACGGAGATGAGGGCGGCGATGCCGGTGATGATCAGGGTTCCGACGACCGCCTGCAGGGCGCCGGGCGTGTTCGTGACCGCGAGCGTGTTCGGGTCGAACGCCGCGCCGCCCACCTTGGTGATGAAGTCCCAGTTCAGCGCCCGCAGGCCCTGGACCAGCACGGTCCACAGCGTCGAGATCAGCGGTGCGACGGCGAGCACGAACGCGCAGACCACGAGCCCGCGGACGATCCGGTCGGTGGCCTTGCGGCGGTTCTCGACGATGCCGGAGCCGACGCCGATCGCGATCAGGTAGACCACGCCGGTGAGGACGAGCCACAGCGCCGGGTTGAAGTTCTGCAGCACCAGCAGCACGGCCGCGATGACGACGGCCGTGCCGACCGCGGTCGCCGGTTCGATCCACCGCGGCAGTTGGCCGCTGGTGAGATTCATCGGCTGGACGACGATCGGGGCGGGACCGGCGGCGCTCATACGCGCTTCCCGATCTTCGGGGCGGTGCGCGCCTTGCGCTCGGACCGGCCGAGGATGCCGCGGGCGATCATGTTGACGGCCAGCGACACGACGAACAGCATCAGACCGGTCCCGATGAGGGCCGAGCGCTGCATGTCCGTGGCGATCGGGAAGTTCAGCGCGATGTTCGCGGCGATGGTCTGCGAGTTGTAGCCGTCGGTGAGCACGGCGAAGGAGAACAGGATCGACGGCGAGATGATCAGCGCGATCGCCATCGTCTCGCCGAGCGCCCGGCCGAGCCCCAGCAGGATCGCGGACACCATGCCGCTGCGGGCGTAGGGGAACACGGCCAGCCGGATCATCTCCCAGCGGGTCGCGCCCAGTGCCAGGGCGGCCTCCTCGTTCAGTCGCGGCGTCTGCAGGAAGATCTCCCGGGTCAGCGCGGTGACGATCGGCAGGATCATCACCGCGAGCACCACACCGCCGGTCAGCGTGGTGGATCCCGTGCTCGACACCGGACCTCGGAAGACCGGGATCCAGCCGAGGTACTGGTTCAGGAAGTCCGCGAGCGGGAGCAGGAAGGGGCGCATCACGAGGATGCCCCACAGGCCGAACACGATCGACGGCACCGCGGCGAGGAGGTCGACCACGTAGGCCAGTGCGGTCGCGAGCCGGCGGGGAGCGTAGTGCGAGATGAACAGCGCGATGCCGATCGCGACGGGAGCGCCGAGGATCAGCGCGATCAGCGCCGACCAGATGCTTCCCCACAGCAGCGGAGCGACGTAGTTCCAGAAGGATCCCCAGTGCTTGTTCTGGTAGCCGGCGAGGTCCTTGTCGGTGTTCCAGTTCGCCGTGATGGCGGGAAGGCCCTTGAGGATCAGGAAGAGCGCCACGCCGGCGAGGATCACCATGATCGAGGCCGCGGCCGTGGTCGACAGGCCGAGGAAGAAGCGGTCGCCGGCGCGTCGTGTCCCGACGAGCTTCTCGGGGGTGGCGACCCTCACGGCCTCCTGCTGCGCGACATCAGTCACGGTCGCACTCTCGATCTCGCATCTCGCGTCTTTCTGCTTGTCCCGGCAGCGGCCGGGAATCGTCGGGTCAGACAGAACTCGGCAGAGCCTCCGCCCGAGGCGGCTGCTCTGCCCAATCCGGGTCGACCCCGCAGGGCCGACCCGGACTGACCGTGAGCGACCTACTTGATCGTAGCCAGCGTCTCCTGAGCGGCCTTCAGGACCGATGCCGGAAGCGGCGCCGCGCCGGCGTTCTTCGCGGCGACCTGCTGGCCGATCGTGCTGTCGACGAAGCCGATGTACGACTTCACGAGCTTGGCCTGAGCGGGCGTCTTGAAGGTCGTGCACGCGACGGCGTACGAGACCAGCGGGATCGGGTAGGTCTCGGCGGTCAGCTTGGAGTAGTCGAACTTCTTCGACAGGTCTCCGGGGGTGCCGTTCGAGGCCTCCACCGCGGCGACCTCGAACGTCTTCGAGACGGCGTCGGCGCTGAACGGGATCGCGGTGCCGTTCTGCAGGATCGAGGCGCTGTCGAGCTTGCCGATCGCGGAGTGGTCGGCGTAGCCGATGGTGCCGGTGCCGGCCTCGACGGCCTGCACCACACCCGAGCCGCCCTTCTGCTTCGAGACGTCGCCCTCGACCGGCCAGTCCTTGCCCGCCGGGTAGGTCCACACGCTGGACTGCGTGCCCGCCAGGTAGTTGGTGAAGTTCGCCGTGGTGCCGGAGCCGTCCGAGCGCGCCACGGTGGTGATCTTGCCTGCGGGGAGCGCGGTGCCGTTGTCCTTCGTGATGGCCGGGTCGGACCAGTCGGTGATCTTCAGGGAGAAGATCTTCGCGATGGTCTCGCCGCTGAGCTTGAGGCTCGTCACGCCCGGGACGTGGAAGACGATGGCGACGCCGTCGAGGTAGACGGGGATGTTGAGACCGCCCTCGGTGCACAGCGCCTTCGAGGAGGTGGTCTGCTCCGCGTTCAGGGGCGAGTCGGAGCCGGCGAAGTCGTACGCCCCGCTGAGGAAGTTGGTGACGCCGCCGCCCGAGCCCTGCGACTTGTCGTAGTTGACGGTGACGCCCTTCACCTGCGCGTTGTAGGCGGCGACCCACGCGGCCTGCGCGTTCGCCTGAGCGCTGGATCCGCCGGCGGTGATCGTGCCGGTCAGCGATGCGTCCACCTTCGAGGTCACCGCACTGCCGGTCGGCGCCGACGACGGGGAGTCGCTGCCGGTCGCGGCGGGGGAGGCGGAGCAGCCTGCGAGCGCGATCGCGGCGAGCGCGCCCACGGCGCCGAGCGTGGTGATGCTGTTGAGCTTCACTGTGTAAGTCCTTCGCTGTGTCGGGAGTGCCCCGGTGCAGGGCCACGCCAGACGA
This sequence comes from Microbacterium sp. 22242, assembly GCF_052045495.1. NCBI lineage: Bacteria > Bacillati > Actinomycetota > Actinomycetes > Micrococcales > Microbacteriaceae > Microbacterium > Microbacterium sp. 22242. The sequence goes on from NZ_JBQEOZ010000007.1 coordinate 121,436, forward strand.
TAGGTGTCGTCCCTTACGCGATCAAAGATCGAAGGTGAACGGGCGGTGAACGCCTGTCTGCCGCGACGGGATCAGATCTTCGGCAGATGGGTCTCGATCGAGATGATGCCGGAGCCCGGATTCGTCGCGCTGAGGTGCACCACGCTGAACGCGCCCACCTCGAGCGCGGAGGCGCTGCCGAGATAGGAGCCGTGCATCGTCCCCGTGGCCAGCGCGATCTCGCGGAGGATGTCCGGGAGCACCGGGCCGTGACTGCACAGCACGGCGGCCTTGCCCGCGCGGACGCGCTTGCCGATGACGGCCCTGGGGTCCGACCTGCCCTCGTCCCAGGCGTCCTGGCTGAGCAGGGGCGTCTTGGAGACTTTCAGCTCGAGGGACTTCGCGAGCGGCTTGACGGTCTGCACACAGCGGCGGGCGTCGCTGGACACGATCTTCTGCACCCCGAATGCGCGCAGCGGCCCGACGATCGCGTCGGCCTGAGCGCGACCGCGCGGGGTGAGCGGCCGGGCCGCATCGGATCCGAGCCACACGCCCCGGCTCGTGGCCTTCGCGTGCCGCAGCACGATCAGCGGAAAGGTGCGCAGCGCACCGTCGGCGACAAGCTGCGCGAACGCGTCCAGGATCTCGACGTCGACGGGATAGCTCAGCCGTGACCGCGCCTTCTTCACGCTCACCCACTCGAGGGCGGCGATCTCGCGGTTCGGCACGAACGCGGACGCGCGGATCGCGTCCTCGGTGGCCTCCGCGGCCCAGTAGTGCACGACCTTCTGCTTGCGGTTCGCCATCGTGTACCGGGACACCCCGACGGGCGCGCCCAGCGAGACCCGGATCCCGGTCTCCTCGAAGATCTCCCGCACGGCGGTCTCGGCCAGCATCTCGCCCGGGTCGACCTTTCCCTTCGGGAGGGTCACGTCCCGGTACTTGGTGCGGTGGATCAGCAGGATCCGGACCTTGTGGTCCACGAGGCGCCAGACCAGGCCGCCGGCCGCGTACACGGCACGATCCGGGCGGTCCGCCACGACGACGACACCGGTGGTGTCCGCGGTGGCGGTGCGCGGACCGGTGGCGCCGGCTGTCATCGGACCGCCCTGGGCCGCCGACGCTTCTGGATCTCCGACATGGTCCAATCCTGCAGGTCCACGAGCGGCGTGCCATCGTCCCGGAACGCGCGTCGTGTCCATTCCCCGTCGGCGCCCAGGTGCCAGGACGACGTCTCCGGGGAGAGGGCCGTGTCGAAGAACGTCAGCAGCTCGTCGACGTGGGCCGGATCCGTGACGCGCACCAGGGCCTCGACGCGGCGGTCCAGGTTGCGGTGCATCATGTCGGCGCTGCCGATGAAGACCTGCGGATCGCCCTCGTTGTGGAATGCGAAGATCCGGGAGTGCTCGAGATAGCGGCCGAGGATCGAGCGCACCGTCATGTTGTCCGTGACTCCGGGCAGATCGGAGCGCAGGCTGCAGATGCCGCGCACCCACACGTTCACGGGCACGCCGGCGGCGCTCGCCCGGTACAGCGCGTCGATGATCTGCTCGTCGACGAGCGAGTTCACCTTGATGCGGATGTGCGCCGGCTTGCCCTTGAGCGCGTTCTGCCGTTCCTTCTCGATGAGGCGCAGCAGCCCCTTGCGCAGGTGCAGCGGGGCGACCAGCAGGCGCTTGAACTTCTTCTCGATCGCGTAGCCGCTGAGTTCGTTGAACAGGCGGGTGAGGTCCTTGCCGACCTGCGGGTCGGCCGTGAACAGGCCGAAGTCCTCGTAGATGCGGCTGGTCTTCGGGTTGTAGTTGCCGGTGCCGATGTGGCTGTAGCTGCGCAGCACGCCGTCCTCCTCGCGGATGACGTTGACGAGCTTGCAGTGCGTCTTGAGACCGACGAGGCCGTAGACGACGTGCACGCCGGCCTTCTCCAGCTTGCGGGCCCAGACGATGTTGTTCGCCTCGTCGAAGCGCGCCTTCACCTCGACCAGCACCAGCACCTGCTTGCCGGACTCGGCGGCGTCGATCAGGGCCTGCACGATCGGGCTGTCGCCCGAGGTGCGGTACAGCGTCTGCTTGATGGCGAGCACGTGCGGATCGCGGGCGGCCTGCTCCAGGAACGCCACCACGCTGGTCGTGAACGACTCGTACGGGTGGTGCACCAGCACGTCCGCCTTGCGGATCGCCTTGAAGATGTCGATGCTCTCGTTCGCGCCCGGCTTGAACGCCACCGCGGTCGTGGGCACGTGCGGGGTGTAGCGCAGGTCGGGGCGGTCGACGCGACCGAGCCCGAACAGGCCGCGCAGGTCGAGCGGGCCGGGGAGGCGGTAGACCTCCTGGTCGGTGATGTCGAGCTCGCTGAGCAGCAGGTCGAGAGTGACCTCGTCCATGTCGTCGGTGATCTCGAGACGGATCGGCGGCCCGAACCGGCGGCGCAGCAGCTCGGCCTCGAGCGCCTGGATGAGATTCTCCGACTCGTCCTCCTCGATCTCCACATCCTCGTTGCGGGTGAGCCGGAACGCGTGGTGGTCGAGCACCTCCATCCCGGGGAAGAGGTCGTCGAGGTGGTTGGCGATCAGCTCCTCCAGGCGGATGAAGCGCAGGGCGCCGTCCGGCGCCGGGACCTCGACGAACCGCGGCAGCATGGGCGGGACCTTGAGGCGAGCGAACTCCTGGCGTCCGGTGCGGGCGTTGCGGATCCGGATCGCGAGGTTCAGCGACAGGCCCGAGATGTACGGGAACGGGTGCGCGGGATCGACCGCGAGCGGCATCAGCACCGGGAAGACATTGGCCTGGAAGTAGTCGGTGAGCTCAGCCTTGGCCTCGCCGTCCAGGTCGTCCCAGTCCACGATGTCGATGCCCGCCTCTGCCAGCGCCGGGCGGACCAGGCCGGTCCACGCGGCGGCGTGGCGCAGCTGCAGCTTGTGCGCCTCTGCGGAGATGTCGGCGAGGACGTCCGCCGGCGCGCGCCCCACGTTGGTCGGCACGGCGAGGCCCGTCATGATCCGGCGCTTCAGTCCCGCGACGCGCACCATGAAGAACTCGTCCAGGTTGCTCGCGAAGATCGCCAGGAAGTTCGCCCGCTCCAGGGTCGGCAGCGTCTCGTCCTCGGCGAGCTCCAGCACCCGCTGGTTGAACGCCAGCCAGCTCAGCTCCCGGTCCAGGTAGCGGTTGTCCGGGAGGAGCGAGTCGTCAGGCTCGACGAACGCGTCGAAGTCGTCGTCCTCGGCGTCGCCGAGACCGGAGTCTGCCAGTGCGGGATCGATCATGCGCCCATCATTGCAGGGTGGTGTGTCCGGCGGGCACGCGTTTCTCAACTTCGGTGGGGGAGGTGTGGACACCCCGCCACGTGCGGGCGTAGCATTGCGGTGAAATTAGAATTCCACAATGTGAAATTGAACAAGGAGGTTCAATTGTGTCCACGACAGAATCCCGTGATGCCGAGGGTGAACAAGTCGCCCCGATCACGCAGCAGATCGAGAGGGCGTACTCGACGATCGGCGTCACCAAGGCCCACCGTTACATCATGGGAATGGTCTTGCTGGGCGTGTTCTTCGACGCCATCGAGCAGAACTCGGTGGGAATCACCGGCCCGCTGATCAAGAGCTACTGGGGTCTGCAGACCGGGGAGATCGGCTTCCTGAACACCATCACGTTCACGGCGACTGCGCTCGGTCGCGTGGTCACCGGATTCGTCGCCGACAGGTTCGGCCGGCGCACGCTGTTGATGATCAACCTGATGATCTTCGCGGCGGGGTCGTTGTTGTGCGCGCTCGCCCCCGACTACGCAGTGCTTGCGATCGGTCGCTTCATCGTCGGCTACGGCCTGGGTGGCGAGATCTCGGTCGCCGTCGTCCTCGTGGCAGAGTTCTTCGCAGCCAAGCACCGTGGCACGGCAGTCGGCCTGGTCAACGTCACGGCCGCGGGCTTCGGCAACATGCTCGCCCCTGCATTCGGTGTGCTCGTGTTCACACTCGTCCCGGGCCCGGAGGGCTGGCGCTGGGTGTTCGGGCTGCTGTTCATCCCCGCGCTGCTGGTCATCTACTATCGGCGCTACATCCCCGAGACGCCGCGGTTTCTCGCATCCCGCGGGCAGGTCGACAAGGCCAACGACGTCATCTCGCGTCTGGCGCAGGGCAAGCTGCGCGGATCGATCCATGCCGATGCGTTCCTCGCGAAGGCGGGCGAGGTCGTGGTCCCGGCTGGCGCCCAGCGCGGATCGTGGATGGACGTGCTGCGCGGCGCCTACCGCCGGCGCACGATCCTGCTGTGCGTCGCGGTGGCGTGCTCGTACGCGGCGCAGATCTCGATGCTCACGCTCATGCCGACGATTCTGGTGGCGAGCGGCTATGACATCAACAAGTCGCTGTGGTTCACGTTGATCATGCAGTCCGGCTCCCTCGTGGGCGCGATCGCCGCGGCGGTCTTCGCGAGTCGCTGGCCGCGCAAGCGCACACTCACGATCGCGGCGATCGTGGGCGTGGCGGCGGGCCTGGCGATGGCGTTCCTGAGCAGCTCGATCGTGCTCATCATCGTGTTCGGCTGGCTCTTCAACTTCGCCGTCATCATCCTCAACACCACGATCTGGCTGTTCGCGCCCGAGCAGTATCCGACCCGCATCCGCGGTTTCGGGGCGTCGATCATCATGGCGATGGGGTCGCTTTCGGGTGGGCTGTTCCCGCTGATCACCGGCATGGTGTTCGACGCGTCGGGCCTGTGGGGGATGTTCGGCCTGCTGGCGATGCTGTTCGTGCTGCTGGGGATCGTCGTGCAGTTCCCGCCCGAGACCTTCGGAAAGCCGCTCGAAGAGGACGACCTCGTGACGGTCGTCCATTGATGTCGACCCGCATTCGGACGGTCCTGGTCATCAACCCGAACTCGAACGCGGACACCACCGCCATGATGTGCAGGTTCGCTCGTGAGCAGCTGCCCGAGATGAATGTGGTCGGCGCGACGGCCGAAGGCGGCCCGCGGATGATCCTGGACCCGGTCGCACTTGACGAGTCCCGGCGATACGTCACGGAACAGGCGCGGCGCGGCCTCGCCGCGCACACGGTCGATGCGGTCGTGGTCGCCGCGATCGGCGATCCCGGTCGCGCCGAACTCGCCGATCAGCTCGACGTTCCGGTCATCGGAATCGGGATGGCGTCCGTCATCGCCGCCGCCGCGGGCGGGCGACCGTTCGCGATGGCGACATCGACCCCGCTGCTGGCCGCGTCGCTGGCATCGCTCGCGGACGAGCACGGAGGAGGCGCGCCGTTCAGGGGAGTCGAGCTCACGGAGTCGGAGCCGACCGTGCTGGCCGCCGATCCGGAACGGCAGTTCGCCGAGCTGCGCGCGTGCGTCCAGCGCTGCGCGGCCAACGGCGCCGAGTCGGTGATCATCGCCGGCGGTCCGCTCAGTGAGACGGCCCGCCGGCTCGCCGCGCTCGACCTCGCGCGGATCGTCGAGCCGATCCCCGCCGCGGCCTCCCTCGTGCGGGCGGCGCTCGCCAGGTGATCGATGCGCCGGGCTCGGTGATCGATGCACCGGGCTCGGTGCATCCGCTCCCGCGATCGCGGGACTCAGCGCGGACCGGGGGAGACCGGGCGGCTCTCGTCCTCGTCCACGTTGAATCGGTAGCCCACGTTCCGCACGGTTCCGATGATGTGCTCCTGGTCGCCGAGCTTGGCCCGCAGCCGGCGGACGTGCACGTCGACCGTGCGGGTGCCGCCGAAGTAGTCGTAGCCCCAGACCTCGCTGAGCAGCTGCTCGCGGGTGAACACCCGGGACGGGTGCGTGGCGAGGAAGTGCAGCAGCTGGAACTCCTTGTAGGTGAGATCCAGCGGGGTCCCGTGCAGCTTCGCGGAGTAGGACTGCTCGTCGATCGTCAGCCCGGAGGTCTGCACCTTGACCGGTTCCGCGGTGGACTCCTCCCGGGACAGCGCAAGCCGGATCCGCGCGTCGATCTCGGCCGGTCCCGCGTCGCGCAGCAGCACGTCGTCGATCCGCCACTCGCCGCTCACGGCGCTCATGCCGCCCTCGGTCACGACCAGCAGTAGCGGTCCGCGCAGCCCGGTCGTGCGGATCAGGGTGCACAGCGACTTCGCGGCGACGAGGTCGGTGCGCGCGTCGACGATCACGACGTCGGCGTCCGGTGCGGTGACCAGCTCGGCCGGCTGGGCGGGGATGGTGCGGACCCGGTGCCCGAGCAGCTCCAGGGCGGGCAGGACCGGCTCCGCAGCGGGAGACGAGGTCAGCACCAGCAGTTGCGCCAAGCGGGATCCTTTCCAGGCCCCCACTCTACTCAGCGTCGCGCGCTCCTTCGTCCTCGTGTCGCGAAGGGTCCGGTGGCCGCGGCGACGCGGTGCGCTCACAGTGTCGATGCGCCACAATGGGCGCATGGCAGCCGACCCCGCCCTCGCTCCGCGCAGCCCGCTCGTGGGCCTCGTCGTCACCTGGTCCGTGGCGGCGGTCGGCGCGATCCTGATCGGGATCCTCGCTCCGAGCCGGGCCATGATGACCTGGTACGTCGTCGGCTTCGGCGTCTGCGTGCTGCTGTCCTTCGGGGTCCAGCTGATCCGCGCGGAGACCCGCGGCTTCATCCTCCGGGTGGCGGCCGGGTGCCTGGGGGCGCTGCTCGTGATGGGAGTGATCTCGGTCGGCTTCGGCGTCGCCTCGCTGTTCACCGGATGAGCCGGCGGAACCCGCGATGCCACCGCGCGATCCGGACGCCGGGCGACGCGGAGACGGCATAGAGTAGTCGTATGGACATCGTCGCGCTCGAACTCTTCTTCGTCGGCCTGCTGGCATTGGCGGGGCTCGCGATCGCCTTCTGCGCGGGTGCCGTTCTGGTCAACCTGTTCCGCGGCCAGCGCTGACCCGCGACCGCCGACCGGAACCTGCCCACAGACTGCACGCCGAGAGGGCCCTCATGCTCGATCTGCCCACGGACCTGCCCGCCGACATCGTCCCGCTGTCGTGGCTGCTCGGAGTCTGGGAGGGCACCGGCGTCATCGACTACGAGGTGACGGATCCGGACGGCGAGACGCATCGCTATGCCGGCGAGTTCGCGCACCGGGCGAGCTTCAGCCACGACGGCGGTCCGTTCCTGAACTACGCGGCGACCGGCACCTTCACGCCCGAGGACGGTGAGCCCGTCGCGCTGGTCGCGGAGACCGGCTTCTGGCGGCTGGCGTGCCCGGCCGGGACCGACGACGCCGGACCGGCCCTGCTGCCGCCGCGGGAGACGCGGACCGCGGCCCGCACCGCCGACGACGTCGAGGCGCTGCGGCTGCCTGAGGGCGGCTTCCCGATCGAGGTGTCGCTCGCGCACTCCGACGGCATGCTGGAGCTCTACCTCGGGCGCATAGACGGCCCGCGCATCGACATCGCCACCGACGCGGTCGTGCGGGCAGCCGGCGCGAAGAACTACGGCGCGGCCACGCGCATGTACGGCCTCGTGGACGGTCATCTGCTCTGGGCGTGGGACATCGCGGCCCTCGGCACGGAGCTGCGCTCGCACGCCTCCGCGCGGCTGGCGAAGGTGTGACCGTGTCCGCGTTCTCCGCGCTCCCGGGGTGCGTCCTGGATGGGGCCCCGCCGCACGACGCCGAGCGGTCCGTCGTGCTGCACTTCGGCGACCCGTTCCGCGAGCAGCGCGCGCTCGAGCGCGGGCTCGCGCTCGAGCCCCTCGGCGACCGCACCGTGATCGAGCTGACCGGACCCGAGCGGCTCACCTGGCTCGACTCGATCACCTCGCAGTCCGTCGCCCGGCTCGCCGCGGGCGAGAGCACGGAGCTCCTGGTGCTGGATCCGCAGGGGCGGATCGAGCACGTCGCCGCGGTGTTCGAGGACGGCTCTTCGACCTGGCTCATCGCGGACGCCGCCGACGCCGCGCCGCTCGCGACCTGGCTGCAGCGCATGGTGTTCCGCGCCGACGTGACCGTCCAGGTGCGACCCGAGCTCGCCGTCGTCGGCTTCTTCGCCGGCGGCGAGGCGGAGCAGCGCGCCCAGCGCGCCGCACTCGCCCCGCACGGCCTCGCGGTGATCTGGACCGATCCCTGGCCGTCGGTGCAGCCCGGCGGGCATCAGTACCACCCCGGCACCGAGCACCCCGGCACCGCCTACCACTGGCGCACCGCCGTGCTGGACCAGGAGAGCGCCGCCGCGCTCGCCGTGGACACCGGCGTGACGTGGGCCGGGACGCTCGCCGCGGAGGCGCTGCGCATCGCGGCGTGGCGACCGCGCTGGGCGGGTGAGGTCGACGACCGCTCGCTCCCGCACGAGACCGACTGGATCCGCAGCGCGGTGCACCTGAACAAGGGCTGCTACCGCGGGCAGGAGACCGTCGCCAAGGTGCACAACCTCGGACACCCGCCGCGCCGTATCGCCGCGCTGCACCTGGACGGCAGCGACGACCTGCTGCCGGAGCCGGGAGCGCTCGTCCTCGCCCCCGCCGCGGGCGCAGCCGCTTCCGGCACGGCTCCCTCCGGCCCGGCTCCCTCGGGGCCTGACGAGCCCGATGCCGGATCCAGTGCCGAGTCCGGTGCCGGATCCAGCGCCGAGGAGGTCGGCCGGATCACCTCGGTCGCGCGGCACCACGAACTCGGTCCGATCGCGCTCGCGATCCTGTCGCGTCGCGCCCCGGTCGGCGACCTCGTGGTGCGCACCCCCGACGGGGACGTGGCCGCCGCGCAGGAGGTCATCGTCCCGGCGGATGCGGGGGCGACCGCGGACGTGCCGAGGCTGACCCGGCTGTCGCGCCGGCCGTCCGCGCCGGATCCGCGGGACGCCCGCTGACGTCGTGGGCGGTCCGACGCCCGGCGAGCGTCCGCTGCGGACGCTGCTGATCGACAACTACGACTCGTTCACGTACAACCTCGTGCACCAGATCGCCGCGACGGCGGGGCGGCCTCCCGAGGTCGTGCCGAACGACTGGGACGGCTGGGGACCGGCCGTCCTGGACGAGTACGACGCAGTCATCCTGTCGCCCGGGCCGGGGGATCCGCGCACCCCGGCGGACTTCGGGATCTGCGCCGAGGCGATCCGCGGCTGCGTCGCGCGGGGGCTTCCGCTCTTCGGCGTGTGCCTCGGCCATCAGGGGCTGGCCGCCGCGTTCGGGGCCGCGGTGCTGCGGGCTCCCGAGCCTCGTCACGGCCGTCCCTCGCCGGTGACGCATGACGGCACCGGTCCGTTCCGGGGACTGGCGTCGCCGATCGAGGTGGTGCGCTACCACTCGCTCATGGTCGACGAGGTGCCGGAGGAGCTCGTCGTCACGGCGCGGGCCGACGACGGCGTGATCATGGGGCTGCGGCACCGCACCCTGCCGCTCTGGGGCGTGCAGTTCCACCCCGAGTCGATCGGCACCCCGGACGGGACGCGGATGATGGCGAACTTCGTTGCCATGGCGCGGGAGCGCATGCTCGGCGATCCCGCCGCGCCCACTGCCGAAGGGATGGGCGCGGGTCCCCCGGGCGGCGCCGGGACACGGGACGGCGTGCCGGTGGCCGGCTCCGAAGGCGGCACGGGCGTGGCCGTGGAGCAGCGGGTGGCGCAGCAGATCCTGCCCCTGGCCGTAGATCCGGCACGACTGTTCACCGCCCTCTTCGGGAGCGCCGCGCAGGCCGTCTGGCTGGACGGCAACCGCCCGGGCGATCCGCGCGCTCGGTACTCGATCATGGGCGGGGGCGACGCGCTGGTCACTGCGACCGCCGACGTGCAGGCCGGGACCGTGACCATCCGTGGCGGCGCGGACGGCGAGACCCGGGTCATCCGCTCCGGGTTCTTCGACTGGCTCGACGCGGAGCTCACCGAGAACCGGACGGCGGCCACGGGACTCCCGTTCGCCCTGGGCTGGATCGGCGCGCTCGGCTACGAGCTGCGCGCCGAGTGCGGCTCCCCGCACGGCGGGCGCGCGCCGACCCCGGATGCGCTGCTCGTACGGCTGGACAGGGCGGTGGTGATCGACCACGAGGAGCGCAGGATCCGGCTGCTCGCCCGGGAGGATGACGCGGGTTGGCTGGAGCGGACCGCCGCGCGGATCTCCGGTCTCACCGGTGCCGAGCCCGCTCCGGCCGAGGCGAGCCCGCCGCTGTTCGCGCTGTCCGCCCGGCATTCCCGGGCGGACTATCTCCGCCTGATCGGGGACGCGCAGGAGCAGATCGCCGCGGGGGAGACCTACGAGGCCTGCCTGACCAACATGCTGCGCGGTGCGCCGGAGGATGCCGCGGGGTGGGATCCGCTCGCCGCCTACCTGGTGCTGCGCGCGCAGAACCCCGCCCCGTTCGGCGCCTTCCTCCGCATCGACGGGGTGAGCGTGCTGAGCACCTCGCCCGAGCGGTTCCTGCGGATAACGGCGGACGGCGCGGTCGAGTCCAGTCCGATCAAGGGCACCCGGCCGCGCGGGGAGACTCCCGGCGAGGACGAGCGGATCCGTGCGGAGCTCGCGGAGGCGGAGAAGGACCGCGCTGAGAACCTGATGATCGTGGATCTGGTGCGGCACGACCTCGGCCGCACGGCGGAGCTCGGATCCGTGCACGTCGACGGGCTGTTCCGGGTCGAGAGCTATGCGACCGTGCACCAGCTGGTCAGCACCGTGCGCTCGCGGCTGGCCGCCTCGCCGGTGGCCTGTGTGCGGGTGGCCTTCCCGCCCGGCTCCATGACCGGGGCGCCGAAGCTGCGCACGATGTCCGTCCTCGACCGGCTCGAGGACGGCGCGCGCGGCCTGTACAGCGGCGCCCTCGGCCTCTTCTCGTTCGACGGCGCCGTCGACCTCAGCGTCGTGATCCGCACGCTCGTCGCGCACGACGGCGGCGTCGACTACGGGGTGGGCGGCGCGATCGTGTCGCTGTCCGACCCGGCGGACGAGTACACCGAGACCGTCGTGAAGGCCAGACCGCTGCTGCGGCTGGCCGGCGCGGAGTTCCCCGAGGGCTGAGATCCGCGCAGCGGACGACCTGGGCCGTGGCACAGAGCGCGCCCCTCCGCAACCCTCTGCCCGGTGGGGCGCGGCCGCCATATCCTGCCCGCATGGGGAAGGATCAGGGCGCGTCCGGCACGGTGAAGGATGCCGCGCGGACGGCGGAGCGCTCTCCCGCGTTCCGGCGCACCGCGAGAGTCGGGTTCGCCGTGCTGGGCGTGCTGCACATCCTGATCGGCGCGACGGCGATGGCGGTCGCCGCCGGCGGCAGGACCGGCGCGGCCGATCAGGGCGGCGCGATGGGGCAGCTGCATGACAACGCGATCGGGGCCCTGCTGCTCATCGTCGTCGCCGTGGCCCTCGCCGCCCTCGCGGTGTGGCGCCTCGCCGACGCCTTCCTCGCGAGCGCGCCGAAGGAGACCACGAAATGGGGACGCAGGTTCAAGGCGCTCGGGGTCGCCGCGGCCTACTCCGTGCTCGCGGTGATCGCGGTCGTGAACGCGGTCGGCGGCCACACCGACTCCTCGCGGAGCTCGCAGACGCTGAGCACCCGGATCCTTGCGGCGCCGGCCGGCGGGCTCCTGCTCGTGGCCGTCGGGGTCGCGGTGATCGCCGTGGGCGGCGGCTTCGTGTTCACCGCGATCACCCGCTCGTTCACGAAGGAGCTCCGGCTGCCGCCAGGCCCGCAGCGCACGGGGATCGAGGTGTTCGGCGTCGTCGGCTATCTCGCGAAGGGCATCGCGGTGGCCGTCACCGGGGTGCTGTTCATCGTCGCCTCCGCCACCCGCGAGCCGCACAGGGCCGCCGGCCTCGACGCCGCGCTGCACGCGATCGACCGGCTGCCGTTCGGTGCGGCGCTGCTGTACGCCGTGGCGGCGGGACTGATCGTGTACGGGATCTACTGCATCGCCCGCGCCTGGTACGAGCGGATGTGAGGATCGGACCGTCGCCCTCGCCGTCGGCGTCGGCGTCGGCGTCGCCGGAGACGGCACGACTGGTGGTCAGGACGGGGCGACCTCGCTCCACGGCACGGTGAGCTCTCCGAGACGCCAGCGGGAGCGGCCGCCGAGCACCGGGCGACCCGCGTCGCGCAGCGCCGAGACGGCTGCGAGGAAGCGCTGGGTCGCGCCGAACGCCGAGAGCGGCGCCGCGCGGTCCCACTCCCGGTCGAGGTCGGACAGCAGCGCATGGATCCGCTCGCCCGGCACGTTGTGATGGATCAGGGCCTTCGGCAGCCGCTCGGCGACGATCGACGGCCGCTCCAGCTCCGCGAGGCGGAGTGAGATCGTGAACCGCTGCGGCTCCCCGCCGCGGCCCACGTCGACGAAGCTCGCGATGCGGCCGACCTCGTCGCAGGTGCCCTCCACGAGCAGCCCGCCGGGCGCGAGACGCGAGGCCATCCGCATCCAGGCATCGGGCACGTCCGCCTCGTCGTACTGGCGCAGCACGTTCATCGCGCGGATCACGGCAGGGCGTCGGCCCGTGGGCAGCGGCACCTCGAAGCCGCCGCGTGCGAACGACACGGCCAGATCGGCCGGGAAGTGCCCGGCGCCGGTGCGCAACTCGGCGAGCTGGGCCTTCGCCGTCGCGACCCGCGCCGGGTCCAGCTCCAGCCCGAGCACCTCGGCATCCGCGCGCACCCGCACGAGCCTGGCCGCGAGCTCGAACGCGGTCACACCGCTCGCGCCGAAGCCGAGGTCCACGACCAGCGGATCCGCAGCCCTGCGGAACGCGGGCGACGCCGCGATCCAGCGATCGTTGCGGCGCAGCCGGTTGGTGCCGGTGGTGCCCCGGGTGGGCCGGCCGAGCGGAGAGGACGCCATGGATCCATCCTGCCTGCTTCCGGACGCCGCAACCGGCGTCGTCAACGGGCGTCGTCATGCGGCGTCGCCGGCCTCGAACCGCCGCCGTGCACGCCGTAGGCTGAGGGCATGACCCGCACTCTCATCCTGCTCCGCCACGGCCAGAGCGAGTGGAACGAACTGAACCTGTTCACCGGATGGGTGGACGTCCGCCTGAGCGAACAGGGCCGGAACGAGGCCCGTCGCGGCGGCGAGCTGCTCGCCGAGGCGGGGATCCTGCCCGACGTGCTGCACACGTCGCTGCTCAGCCGCGCGATCCAGACCGCGAACATCGCGCTCGACGCCGCCGACCGGCTGTGGATCCCGGTCACCCGCTCGTGGCGCCTCAACGAGCGCCACTACGGCGCCCTGCAGGGCAAGGACAAGGCGCAGACGCTCGAGGAGTTCGGCCCCGAGCAGTTCCAGCTCTGGCGGCGCTCCTTCGACGTCCCGCCGCCGCCGCTCGACGACGCGAGCGAGTTCAGCCAGGTGAACGACCCGCGCTATGCCGGGATCGACGGAGAGGTGCCGCGCACCGAGTCGCTCAAGCTCGTGATCGATCGCCTGCTGCCGTACTGGGCCGACGCGATCGTGCCCGACCTCGAGGCCGGCAAGGTCGTCCTCGTCACGGCGCACGGCAACTCCCTGCGCGGCCTCGTGAAGCACCTCGAGGGCATCAGCGACGACGACATCGCCGGGCTGAACATCCCCACCGGCATCCCGCTCGTCTACGAGCTCGACGACGACAACGCGCCCACCGGTCCCGGTCGCTACCTCGACCCCGAGGCGGCCGCCGCGGGCGCCGCGGCCGTCGCCGCCCAGGGCAAGAAGTAGCGGACGCCGACCGACGAGAGGCCCTTCCCCACCAGCCGGTGAGGAAGGGCCTCTCTCATCGATGGAGGCCCGCCGTGGATCAGGCCAGTCCGGTGCCGCTCTGCGCCTCGACCTGCGCCTCGAGGGCGAGCGCGATCTGCTCCTCGTCGACGGCCCAATCGCCGGTCGCCAGGTAGACGACCTTCTTCGCGACGGCGACCGCGTGATCGGCGAAGCGCTCGTGGTACCGGCTGGCCAGCGTGGCGTCGACGGTCGCGCCGGCCTCGCCCTTCCAGTTGTCGCTGAGGACCTTGGCGAAGACGTTGGCGTGCAGCTCGTCCACGTCGTCGTCCGCGTTGCGGATCGCGTCGGCGAGGCGCAGGTCCTGCGTGCGCAGCAGATCCGACAGCGTGCGCGCGATCTCGACGTCCAGCTCGCCCATCCGGGTGAACGTGCCCTTGAGGCCCTTCGGGATCGCCCGCTCCGGGAAGCGCAGCCGCGCGAGCTGGGCGATGTGCTCGGACATGTCGCCCATGCGCTCGAGCGAGGCGCTCACGCGCAGCGCCGTCACCACGATGCGCAGGTCGCGGGCCACCGGCTGCTGGCGGGCGAGGATCTCGATCGCCTGCTCGTCGAGCTCGACGGCGAGCTTGTCGATCTTCGCGTCGTCCGCGATGACCTCCTCCGCGAGCGCCACGTCGCTGGTCGCGAACGAGCGCGTGGCCTTCTCGATGGACACGGCCACGAGATCGGCGATCTCGACGAGCTGGTCCTGCAGATGCTCGAGGGACTGGTGGAAGACTTCGCGCATGGCAGCGCACCTTTCGTTCTGGCGGCCCGTTCGGTTCTTGCGGCGCGGGGACGCACGGCGGCCCGCTGAGCCAGCACGGGACGATGCGTGCGCGTCACTCCGAGCGCGCACGTGGCGATTGTCTTCGGCGAAGGTTAACGGCCGGTGCCGTGCTCGTGAATAGTAGCGTGCGGGAGACACGGTCCGGCCGGATCACCGGGTGAACGACCTCTACGCTGGAGGCATGGACAGCACTCTGCTCGCCCTGGTGCTGGGTCTGGTGATCGGAGCCGGAATCGCGACGATGATCGCCCTCGCGTGGCGCGCGAGGATGTCGGCTCGGGCGCAGGCCTCCGTCGATCTCCCCGAGGGCCTCACCGATGTGCTGGGCGCGATGGACGACGCCGCCTGCGCGGTGGATTCGTCCGGTCTCGTGATCGCCGCCTCGTCGGCCGCGTCGCGGCTCGGGATCGACCTCGGCGCCACGCTCGAGAACGCCGAGCTGCGCCAGCTCGTACGGGCCGTGCGGCAGGGCGGGTCGGAGAGCAGCACGTTCCGGCTCACGCAGGGCGGGCACAGCCTGAGCCCGCGCCTCGTCGCCGCCAGGGCGAGCTGGATCGGCCCGCGGCTGAGCCTGCTGATCATCCGCGACGTGACCGAGCAGGAGCGCCTCGACCAGATGCGCACCGACTTCGTAGCCAACACCAGTCACGAGCTGAAGACCCCGGTGGGAGCGGTCGGCCTGCTCGCCGAGGCCATCGAGTCGGCGGCCGACGACCCGGCGCAGGTGCGCGCGTTCGCGACCAGGATCCAGGCCGAGGCAGCCCGCCTCGGTCAGCTCACCGGCCGGATCATGAGCCTGTCCCGGCTGCAGTCCTCGGACGGCCTGGGCGAGTTCGACGCCGTGGCGATCGACGAGGTCGTCACCGCCAGCGTCGAGGCCCACGCCGTGCAGGCGGCCTCGGCCGGGGTCGAACTGACCCGCGGCGGCGACCGCGGCGCGTGGGTGCGGGGCGACGCGCAGATCCTGATCGAGGCGGTCGGGAACCTCATCGCGAACGCGATCGTGTACTCGCCGCGCGGATCCCGGGTGGGCATCGGGGTGCGCAGCGAGGGCGGCATCGTGGAGATCTCCGTCGCGGATCAGGGCATCGGCATCGGCGAGGCGGACCGCGATCGCATCTTCGAGCGGTTCTACCGCGCCGACGAGGCCCGCTCCCGCCGCACCGGCGGCACCGGCCTCGGCCTGTCGATCGTGAAGCATGCGACGCAGCGCCACGGCGGCGAGGTGCGGTTGTGGTCCCGGCCGGGACGCGGATCCACGTTCACGATGCGCCTGCCCGAGATCGCGGGACCCGATGTCGACGACGACGCGGCAGCGCGCAAGAAGAAGAAGGACAAGAAAGAGAAGAAGGACAGGAAGCGCGCGGCCCGCATGGCGGCCGCGACGCCCACGACGACCGCGGCGAACGTCCGCACCGATTCCGGAGAACTCGTATGACCCGCATCCTCCTCGTCGAAGACGAGCCCGACCTCGCCGACCCGCTCGCATACCTGCTGCGTCGTGAGGGGTACGAGGTCGAGATCGCCGAGGACGGTCCGACCGCCCTCGCCCTGTTCCGGGAGAGCGGCACCGACATCGTGCTGCTCGACCTGATGCTTCCCGGCATGCCCGGCACCGAGGTGTGCCGGCAGATCCGGACGACGTCGGCGGTGCCGATCATCATGGTCACCGCGAAGGACTCCGAGGTGGACATCGTGGTGGGCCTCGAGCTCGGCGCCGACGACTACGTCACGAAGCCGTACTCGTCCCGCGAGCTGCTCGCCCGCATGCGCGCGGTGCTGCGCCGGGTCGTGCAGGCGGAGGAGGATCTCGACGAGCGGATCCTCGAGGGCGGCAGGGTGACCGTCGACATCGACCGGCACACGGTCGCCGTGGACGGGACCGTGATCAACATGCCGCTCAAGGAGTTCGAGCTGCTCGAGGTGCTCATGCGCAACTCCGGAAGAGTGCTCACCCGCGGTCAGCTGATCGACCGGGTCTGGGGCAGCGACTACTTCGGCGACACCAAGACGCTCGACGTGCACATCAAGCGGATCCGCTCCCGGATCGAGGAGAACCCGTCCGAGCCGGTGATGCTGGTCACGGTGCGCGGCCTCGGGTACCGCTTCGAGGGCTGAGCGCCGCCGTACGACAGAGCCCCCGGATCCTCGCGGATGCCGGGGGCGCTGTCGTACGGTTCGAGGTCAGGACGCCGCGGTCAGGAGGCCGGCGTCTCGCTCGCGGTCGGCGTCGGCTCGACGGCGGGGGCGACGCCCGGCTTGGTCGGGGTCGGCTGGTCCGACGGCACCAGCTTCGAGTAGTAGGGGAGGGTGCCGTCGAGAACCGGGAGCTCGTAGCTGATGCCCGCGGCGTCGCCGGACTGGAAGTAGACCGAGACGGTGGTGCCGGGCTTGGCGTCGAGGCCCTCGAAGCGCAGCGGCTGCGTCTCCTCGCCGCCCAGGCTCACGGCCTTCTGGGCGGGGACGCGGACGCTCTGGCCCGCGCTGTCGCCGACCGTGATGTGGATCGTGGCGGCCGACGACGTCGTGTTCACGAGACCCGCGACCAGGTTGCCGGTGGTGCCGTCCTCGTCGACCACGACGAACGCGTTGCGCACCTCGATGGGACCGCTCTTCGGCACGTTCGCGCCGTCCGAGGCGGAGTAGTCGATGGTGGTCGCCTGCGGCGAGATCATCGAGCACCCGGTCGCGCCGACGATGACGAGGGCGCTGAGGGCGATGGACGCTGCAAGGCGCGATTTCACGGGTCCTCCTGGAAGCTTCACGTGACGATCCAGGTCCATTCTAGGGGCACGCGCCGTCCCGGAACGGTTCCGCGTCCGGCGCGGGGGCGCGAACCTTAGCGCATTCCCGCTGTGGTATCCTGGAGGTTGCCGAAAGGACATGACTTTATGCTTTTTGAGGTTGGCGAGACCGTGGTCTATCCGCACCACGGAGCCGCGACGATCATCGAGGTCAAGGACCGAGTGATCAAGGGCGAGACCAAGAAATATCTGAAGCTGAACGTCACGCAGGGGGACCTCATCATCGAGGTGCCTGCGGAGAACGTCGACCTGGTCGGCGTCCGCGACGTGATCGGTCAGGAGGGCCTGGATCGGGTGTTCGAGGTGCTGCGCGCCCCGTTCACCGAAGAGCCGACCAACTGGTCGCGACGCTACAAGGCGAACCTGGAGAAGCTCGCCTCGGGCGATGTGATCAAGGTGAGCGAGGTCGTCCGCGACCTGTGGCGCCGGGACCAGGACCGGGGGCTCTCCGCCGGCGAGAAGCGCATGCTGGCCAAGGCCCGTCAGATCCTCACCTCCGAGCTCGCGCTCGCGGAGAAGACCGACGAGGACAGGGCCGGAGCGATGCTCGACGAGGTCCTGGCCTCCTGAGATCCGCGGAAAGGGGTGGCTGCCATCGGCAGCCACCCCTTCTTCGCGCCTGCAAGGTCTTCTTTCCGGCGGATCCGCGGGGCGAGGTGCCGGAGGCACGTTCCTGCGGAGCTCCGCGCGCTAACGTGAGTGCGTGACTCCGCTCGCCCGCACCGCCGTGATCGTCGTGGCCGCCGGATCCGGCACCCGCCTCGGCGCGGGCGCTCCCAAGGCCTTCGTGCCGCTGGCCGGTCGCACGATCCTGCAGCACGCGCTCGACGGGGTCTTTGCCGCCGCGCCCGCGCAGGTCGTGCTCGTCGTCCCCGAAGGGCGCGAGGCCGAGGCCGCCGCTGCCGCCGCTGCCGCCGGGGCGGCCGAGGTGCGGATCGTGGTCGGCGGAGAGACCAGGCAGCGCTCGGTCGCCGCGGGTCTCGCGGCCCTCGCCGACGGCATCGACGTCGTGCTCGTGCACGACGCCGCGCGTGCGCTGACCCCGGCCGCCCAGATCGCCGCGGTCGCCGCGGCCGTCGCCCCCGGCGTCGGGGTGATCCCGGCCCTGCCCGTGGTCGACACCCTCAAGCGCGTGCGGGGCGACGACGTCGTCGCCCCGGTGGACCGCTCCGAGCTCGCCGCCGCGCAGACGCCGCAGGGCTTCCCGCGCGCCGAGCTCGAGGCCGCCTATGCGCGGGCCGAGGCCGAGGGGACCGACCACACCGACGACGCCGCGCTGTTCGCCGCGGCCGGGGGTGCGGTGCGCCGCGTCGCCGGATCCGAGGAGGCGTTCAAGATCACCACTCCGCACGACCTGGAGCGCGCCCGCATGATCCTCGCCGGCCCCGCCCCCGCCGTCCCCCGCATCGGCATCGGCACCGACGTGCACGCGTTCGCCGCAGAGGGGACGCTGCGGCTCGCCGGGCTGGACTGGCCGGGCGAGCCGGCGCTCGAGGGGCACTCCGACGGCGATGCCGTGGCGCATGCGATCGTGGACGCGCTGCTGGGCGCTGCGGGGCTCGGGGATATCGGCGAGCACTTCGGCACCGCCCACCCGGAGTTTGCGGGCGCGCACGGCGACGTCTTCCTGGCGCGCACCGCCGAGATCCTCGCCGGGGCGGGGTATGCGATCGGCAACGTCTCGGTGCAGTTCCAGGGCAACCGGCCGCGGTTCAGCGCGCGTCGCGGCGAGGCCGAGCAGGCGCTCTCCGCGGCCCTCGGCGGCGCCCCCGTCGCGGTGTCGGCGACCACCACCGACGGGCTGGGCTTCCCCGGCCGCGGCGAGGGGATCGCGGTGACCGCTGTGGCTCTCGTGCACCGGTTCGCTCAGGGCTGACCCGGAAACCGTAGGGATCCTCCGGATCCGCATCCGCGCCATCGCGACCGTGCCTACGCTGCAGGAGGCGGCCACCCGCCGCCCTCCGCACCCGCCGTAGAAAGGTCATCGCCATGCGTGCACTCGTCCACTCCTCCTTCGGGGATCCTGCCGAGGTCCTCTCGGTCCAGCAGGTGCCGCTGCCGGAGCCGGGGCCCGGCCAGGTGCGGCTGCGGGTGCTGCTCGCCACGGTGCACAACCACGACCTGCTGACCGTGCGCGGACTCTACGGGTACAAGCCGGAGCTGCCCGCGGGCTCCGGCACGGAGGCCGTCGGCGTGGTGGACGCCGTGGGCGAGGGCGTCGATGCGGCGCTCGCCGGGCGGCGCGTCACGGTCGGCGGCGCGTTCGGGGCCTGGGCCGAGTACGTGCTCGCCCCCGCCGCCGGGCTCATCCCGGTGCCGGCCGACGTCCCGGACGAGCAGGCCGCCCAGCTCGGATCCATGCCGTTCAGCGCGATCAGCGTGCTGGACTCCCTCGGCCTCGCCGCCGGGGACTGGATGATCCAGAACGCCGCGAACGGCGCCGTCGGCCGCATGGTCGCCCAGCTCGCCGCCGCCAGGGGCGTGCACGTGGTGAGCCTCGTCCGCCGGGCGGCGGGCATCGCGGAGCTCGCCGCGCAGGGCGTCGGCGATGCGATCGCGACCGATGCGGAGGACTGGCAGGATCAGGTCCGCGCGCTGACCGGGGGAGCCCCGATCCGCGCCGGGATCGACTCGGTCGGCGGCGACGGCAGCGGTCAGATCGCCGCGATGCTCGGCGAGGGAGGGCTGCTCGTCGTGTTCGGCGCCATGCAGTCCCCGACCATGCGGATCGCCTCGGGCGACGTCATCTTCAAGCAGCTCACCGTGCGCGGCTTCTGGGGATCCAAGGTCGCCGCCGCGATGCCGGCCGACCAGCGCGGCGCACTGTTCACCGAGCTGCTGCAGCGCCTGCGCGACGGCGTGCTCACCCTCCCGGTGTCGGCCGTGCTGCCGTTCGAGCGGGTCGCGGAGGCCTCGGAGGGCAACCTGCGCGCCGGGCGCGAGGGCAAGATCCTGCTGCGTCCCTGACGGGGTTCCGATTCGACGTGCGATGTCTGCGGTCAGGTCGGTGCGACCGCCGCAGACACGCAGGTCGACAGGGAACGGGCCGGCCGCGGTCTCGCAGACGCGCCCCGGTAGGCTGAGGCGGTGACGATCCGCCTCTACGACTCGCGCGCGCAGGAACTGCGCGACTTCGTCCCGATCGACCCCTCGAACGTGACGATCTACGTGTGCGGACCCACCGTGCAGTCCGGCCCGCACATCGGGCACGTGCGTTCGGCGCTGAGCTACGATCTGCTGCGCCGCTGGCTGCAGCGGCGCTACGACCGGGTCACGTTCGTGCGCAACGTCACGGACATCGACGACAAGGTGCTCGTGAACGCGACCGAGTCGGAGCCGTGGTGGGCGCTCGCGTACCGCATCGAGCAGGAGTTCTCCGCCGCCTTCGCGGCGGTCGGGATCCTGCCGCCGACGTACGAGCCGCGCGCGACGGCCTCGATCCCGCAGATGCAGGAGCTCATCGAGCGGCTCATCGAGCGCGGCCACGCCTATCCCGCGGCGGACGCGTCGGGAGACGTCTACTTCGACGTGCGCTCCTGGCCAGGATACGGCGAGCTCACCCGCCAGTCCGTCGACGCGATGGAGGCTCAGGAACAGCCGGTCCCTGAGCCTGTCGAAGGGCCTCGCGGCAAGCGCGCGCCGCAGGACTTCGCGCTGTGGAAGGGCGCCAAGCCCGGCGAGCCCGCCGACGCGACCTGGGCCTCTCCGTGGGGTGCGGGCAGGCCGGGCTGGCACATCGAGTGCTCGGCCATGTCTCGCCGCTACCTCGGCGACGAGTTCGACATCCACGGCGGAGGGCTCGATCTGCGCTTCCCGCACCACGAGAACGAGCTCGCCCAGTCCACGGCGGCCGGAGACGGCTTCGCGCGGTACTGGGTGCACAACGGGCTGCTGACGGTCGACGGGCAGAAGATGTCGAAGTCGCTCGGCAACTTCACGCTCGCCGCCGACGTCCTCGCGCAGCACGACCCGCTCGTCGTCCGCTACGCGCTCGCCGCCGCGCATTACCGATCGAGCCTGGACCTCAGCGACTCGTCCTGGGCCGAGGCCGAGGCGGCGCTGGGGCGGATCCGCGGCTTCCTGGAACGCGGACGGCGCCTGGCCGAGCCGGGCTGGGCCGAGTACAAGGAGGGCCTGCCCACCGAGTTCTGGGACGCGATGAACGACGACCTCTCGGTTCCCCGGGCTCTCGCCGTGATCCACAGCAGCATCCGCACGGGCAACGCGCTGCTCGACGCCGGCGAGTACGGTCGGGCCAAGCAGCACGTGATGGACGTCATGGAGATGACGAACGTGCTCGGCCTCAACCCCGAGGCGCCGGAGTGGGGCGGCAGGACCGCGGCGGACTCCCGGAACGCGGTCGCCCTGGACGCCCTCGTCCAGACGATGATCGCGCAGCGCGCCCGGGCGCGCGCAGACAAGGACTGGCCTGCCGCCGACCGCATCCGCGATGCGATCGGTGCGGCGGGCATCACCCTGGAGGACACTCCAGACGGAACTCATTGGAGCATCGATGGCTAAGCCGAGCCGCCCCGGAGCGGGCAACAGCAAGAAGAAGGGCGCCACCAAGGGCAGCGGCGGCAACGGCCGCAAGGCCCTCGAGGGCCGCGGGAACACCCCGAAGGCCGAGGACCGCGCCTGGCACGTCGCCGGCAAGCGCAAGGCCGCCCAGGAGCGCTACGCCGCCGCCGGCGGCAAGGGGCGCCCCGGACAGCGGCCGCAGAATCCGAACCCGAGCCGGCGGGTGCCCTCCTCGGCGACCTCGAACGACACTGAGACCGTCACCGGGCGCAACTCGGTGCTCGAGGCGCTGCGCACCAAGATCCCTGCCACCACGATGTACATCGCGCAGCGCGTGGAGATGGACGACCGGGTCAAGGAGATGCTCGCGATCGCTCGGCACCGGGAGATCCCGGTGCTCGAGGTGACCCGTCAGGAGCTGGACCGCATGGCCGGCTTCGACGGGGTGCATCAGGGCGTGGCGCTGAAGGTTCCGCCGTATGAGTACGCGCACCCGCAGGACCTCCTCGAGCAGGTGATCGACCGCGGCCAGACGCCGCTGTTCGTGGCGCTGGACGGCATTACCGACCCGCGCAACCTGGGTGCGATCATCCGCTCGACCGCCGCGTTCGGCGGTCACGGCGTGATCCTGCCGCAGCGCCGGTCGGCGAGCGTGAACTCCGCGGCCTGGAAGACCAGCGCCGGCGCCGCCGCGCGCACCCCCGTGGCGCTCGCCGCGAACCTGACGACCATGCTCAAGGAGTTCAAGAAGCAGGGCGTGTTCGTGCTCGGCCTGGACGGCGGCGGCGACGTCTCGCTTCCGGCGCTCGAGCTCGCCGACCGTCCGGTGGTCATCGTGGTGGGATCCGAGGGCAAGGGACTGTCGCGTCTGGTCACCGAGACCTGCGACCAGATCGTCTCGATCCCGATCTCCGCGGCGACCGAGTCGCTGAACGCCGGGATCGCGGCGTCCGTCGCGCTCTACCAGGTCTCGACCGTCCGCGCCGCGAAGGGCTGACGCGCGGGGCCCGCACCCCGCGGCGGCGGAGCCTGATCCGGAGCGCACGGGACCTGGTCCAGCGCGCACGATGACGCGAGAAGTCGTACCGGCGGAATAGCCGCGCGCCCGGGATCCTTGCACCCCTCGTACCAGTCCAGGAACGGAAGGAAACGCGCATGGCACGCATCGTCGTCATCGGAGGGACCGGCTACGCCGGTCGTCACATCGTCCAGGAGGCCGTCGACCGCGGTCACGAGGTCGTCTCGGTCTCGCGCTCGGTTCCGGCCGCGCCCGTCGAGGGCGCCACGAACGTGCAGGGGAACGTGGTCGACCTGGATTCGCTCGGCGACGTGTTCGACGGCGCGGACGCCGTCGTCTCGGCGCTGAGCCCCCGCGGCGACATGGAGGACGCGGTGCTCCCGATCATCGAGGCGCTGGCCGCGAAGCTCACCGGAACCTCGACCCGGCTGGGTGTGGTCGGCGGCGCCGGCGGCAGCCTGATCGCTCCCGGCGGCCCGCGTCTGTTCGACGTCGACTTCCCCGAGGAGTACAAGCACGAGGCGCAGGTCGGCATCGACTCGCTCGCGCTGCTCGAGGAGTCCGACCCGTCGCTGGACTGGTTCTTCGTGCACCCGGCCGAGGTCTTCGGCGCCTGGGTGGAGGGCGAGCGCACTGGCCGCTACCGCGACGGCGGCGACGTGATCGTCCGCGACGCCGAGGGCAAGTCCTACATCTCCGGGGCGGACTTCGCGATCGCCGTGGTCGACGAGATCGAGAACGGCAAGCACCGCCGCGAGCGCTTCACGGTCGGCTACTGACCCGCCGCCTCGGCGCGGACGGAGTGCNCCCGTCCGCGCCGAGGCCTCCACGGCGGTGAGCACGCGCGGCACGACGAGCGCGTCCGGGTCGAAGAGCCGGTGCGCGGTGCGCCACACGTGCGCCTGCACCGCCCCCAAGAACCCGTGGCGGTTCATGCCGACGCGCAGCGTGCCGGTGCCGTTCATCGCAGCCTCGCCCTGACCTCGTCCGCCGATCCCCACGAGGTGAGCACCTCGAGGATCGCGGGATCCGTCTCGGTCGCGACGGCCGCCAGATGGGCCTCGGCGAGCACGTCCGCCAGCTCGACCCGGCCACCGGTGCGCGCTGATCGCACGGCGGCCTCGACCATCGTGATGGTGTGCACGTTCGCATGCACCTCGCCCGAGGGGGTGCGTCCGGTGCGAAGGGCGTGCACGAACTCGTCCAGGGCGCCGGCGATCTCGGCCCGTCCCGCGTGCGCGGGGGGAAGGACGGCGGGCTCGGGGGCCGCCACGGGTTCCCCCTCGCCGTCCCAGGTCACCGTGCCCTGGGCGCCGCTCAGCCGCCACGAGCCGTTCCAGGACGTCTCCAGCCCCGGGCTGCACCAGCTGCCGGTGTAGACGAACCGTGCGCCGTCGTCGAAGGCGAAGGTGGCCGTCGCTGCGGCGTCTCCGCGGTACCAGCTCCACGGCGGGTTGAACGAGCGGCAGTCGACCCAGGCCGGTTCGGCGTCCAGCAGGTACCGGGCGACGTCGAACGCGTGGATCGCCATGTCCACCAGCAGCGGGTCGTCCATCTCGTCGCGGAAGCCGCCGAAATGCGGCGCCTTGAAGAACTCGGTCGTGAGCAGGCCGATCTCGCCCACACCCGCCGCGAGGGCCTTCAGCCGCGCGAGCGCGGGGTAGTAGCGGCGGGACTGGCTCGTCATCAGCAGCTGGCCGGAGAGCTCGGCGGTCGCCACGAGGGCGAGCGTCTCCGCGACCGACGGCGCGATCGGCTTCTCGCACAGCACCGGCAGGCCGGCGCGCAGCGCCTCCGTGTTCACCGCGCGGTGCGCTGCGGGCGCTGTCACGTCGATCACGGCCTGCGCGCCGGCGCGCTCCGCGACCTCGCTCAGCGAATCGCCGAACGCGACCTCCGGGCCGTGGACCGCGGCGGCGCGGGACGCGGCGCCCTGGTCGAGGTCGACGACCCCGGCCAGCTCGACCTCGGGCGTCTCGCGGACCGTGTGCAGCCAGGCCTGCCCCATGGCGCCCGCACCCACCACCACGACCCGCAGCGGGGCGTCGCCGGGGACCGTGGCGAACGCACCGGTCACGAGTCGTCCCGGTTGTGCATCGCGCCCTGGTAGCCGTGCCCGGTGAAGAAGTCGCCGGTGTCGTAGCGCAGCAGCACCGGCGTCTCGCGCTGCGGGCGATCCGAGGCGGCCCACTGCACGCCGTTCGCGATCACGCGGCGGACGTCCCTGTGGTGGTAGACGGGGTAGTCCTGATCGCCCGGGCTGAAGTAGAAGACCTTCCCGTTGCCGCGCCGGTACGTGATGCCGCTGCGGAACACCTCGCCGCCGGAGAACGTGCTGAGGAAGACGATCTCGTCGGGGCGGGGGATGTCGAACTGCTCGCCGTACATCTCCTGCTGCGGGATCTCGATCGGGTGCGGCACGCCCTGGGCGATGGGGTGGGTCGGATCGACCGTCCAGACGAGCTCGCGGTCGTTCTCGCTGCGCCACCGCAGCGTGCAGGTCGTGCCCATGAGCTTCATGAAGATCTTCGACCAGTGCCCGGAGTGCAGCACCACGAGCCCCATCCCGTCCAGCACGTGGCGGTGCACGCGCTCGACGATCTCGTCCGAGACCTCGCCGTGGGCGGCATGGCCCCACCAGGTGAGCACGTCGGTGCGCGCCAGCAGCTCCTCGCTGAGGCCGTGCTCGGGGTCGTCGAGCAGCGCGGTGCTCACCTGCACGCGGTCGCCCAGGTTCTCCTCGATGCCGGATCTGATCGCGTTGTGCATGCCGTCCGGATAGATCTCGGCGACATGCGGCTCCGCCTGCTCGTGGCGGTTCTCGCCCCAGACGACGACGCGGAGCGGGTGCTCGCGAGTGGGGTTCATCGGTACTCCTTCTGGTTGTTCGTGGTGCTGCCCGCCCGAGAGGGCAGACAGCGGGTTGGGACCGCGGATCGTGCCGGATCCGCGCGGGTCACTTGATGGCTCCGCCGAGGGCGCCGGCCGCGATGTAGCGCTGCGCCAGGATGAGCAGCACCGCCGCGGGCAGGGAGGCCAGCACGGCGGTGGCCATGACCGGTCCCCACTGCTGCACGTTGGCGCTCAGGTAGTTGTAGATGCCGAGGGTGATCGGCCTGACCTCGGGCGTGCTCGTCAGGGTCAATGCGAACAGGAAGTCGCCCCACGCGCCGAGGAACGTGAACAGCGCGGCGGTGACGATCGCGTTCTTGCTGATCGGCACGACGATCGAGACGAAGGCGCGGAAGTTGTTCGCCCCGTCCACGAGCGCCGCCTCCACGAGGCTTTGCGGGATGGACGCCATGAACGCCCTGATCAGCAGGATCGCGAACGGGATCTGGGCCGCGCTGTCCGCGAGGATCAGGCCCAGGTACGAGTTCAGCAGTCCCACGTCGTTGAACAGCGTGTACAGCGCGTTCGCGATGACGATCGTCGGGATCATCTGCGTGATGAGCAGGGCGAACACGAACACCGTCATGCCCTTCATCTTGAAGCGCGCGAGGCCGTAGGCGGCGGGCGTGGCGATCGCGATCGTGAGCGCGACCGTGCTCAGGGAGATGATCAGGCTCGTGACGAAGTTCTGGCCCTGCTGCTGGAACGCGGTGAGGTAGCCCTGGAACGTCGGGTTCCACGGCAGCCAGGTCGTGGTGGCGGCCCCGGTGTTCGCCTGCAGGCTGCTGTTCACCATCCAGTAGACCGGGAAGATCATGATCGCGAGGAACAGCACCCCGAGCACGGACATCGGCCATCGGCTGGCGTGCCTGCGGCGTGCCGCGCGCGAGCCGCGGGGCAGGATCAGGGCTTGCGTCGCGCTCATTCGTCGACTTCCTTCCGGGAGAGGTAGAGGTAGACCATGCTGAACACCAGGGAGACCACGATCAGGACGTTGCTGATCGAGGCGCCCTCGCCGAACGCGAACTGCACGAACGACTTCTGATAGGCCCAGGTGGCGAGGGTCTGCGTGGAGTTCGCGGGCCCGCCTCCGGTCAGCCCGAGGATGATGTCGACGACCTTCAGCGTGTAGACGACGCCCAGGACCACGACGACGCTCACCACCGACCTGATGCTCGGCCAGGTGATGTGCCAGAAGGCCCGCCAGCCCACCGCGCCGTCGAGGGCCGCGGCCTCGTAGAGCTCCTCCGGCACCGCCTGCAGGCCGCTGTACAGGATCGTCGTGTTGAACGGGATGCCGAGCCACACGTTCACGCCGATCACGGCCACGAGGGCGAGGCCCGGGCTCACCAGCCAGGGCACCGGCTGGATGCCGAAGAGCCCGAGGAACTGGTTCAGGGCCCCGCTGTCCTGGTCGAGGATCCACTTCCACACGGCGCTCGAGGCGATCAGCGGCAGCAGCCAGGGCAGCAGGAGCAGCGAACGCAGGAACCCGCTGAGCGGGAAGCGCCGCGTGAAGAACAGGGCGAGGGCGAGGCCGATCACGAACTGCAGCACGATCGAGCCGACCGTGAACAGCGCGGTGTTGATGACCGTCGTGCTGAACAGCGGGCTGGTGAAGATGCTGACGTAGTTCGCGAAGGCGACCCAGGGCGCCTCGCCGGTGTAGAAGGTCGCCGTGGTGTACTTCTGCAGCGACATCGTGATGTTCTTGACCACCGGGTAGCCGAAGAACATCAGCACGAACAGGACCGCCGGGGCGACGAACAGCCAGCGAGAGATCGTGGCGCCGACCCTCCGGCGTCTCCGCGGCCGGGTGCCGCCTCCGTGCGGCTGTGCGACGCCGGCCGGGGCCGTGGCGTTCACCGTGGACATGGGCACGCTCCTTTGCGCGGTCGAGGAGGGTCGGGCGGACCCGCGGGCCGCCCGACCCGGCGGTCACTTGTTCTGCTGCTGCGCCTGTTCGAGCGCGGCGGCCGGCGTCTCCTTGCCGGTGAGCGCGAGCTGTACGGCCGTGTAGATCGCGGTGGCCGCGGTCGGCCACTTCTCACCCAGTTCGGCGGTGCGTGCCCGTGCGGTCTTCACCGTGGTGACGAACGATGCGACCTGCTCGTGGGTCTTCGCCCACGCGTCCGCCACCTTCTGGTTCGACGGCACGTTCCCGCTGACCTG
Source organism: Microbacterium sp. 22242 (assembly GCF_052045495.1). Taxonomy (NCBI): domain Bacteria; kingdom Bacillati; phylum Actinomycetota; class Actinomycetes; order Micrococcales; family Microbacteriaceae; genus Microbacterium; species Microbacterium sp. 22242. Next base: position 149,222 of record NZ_JBQEOZ010000007.1, read on the forward strand.
GGCGATCTTCGGCTGCATCTTCTCGGAGTTCAGGCAGCCGACGAACTTGCCGGCCAGCGCCATCTTGTCCTTGCTGCCGGTGTTGGGCACGGTGAAGGTCTCGCCGCCGAGGGGGGAGACGATCTTCTGCGACGATTCGCGCACCGGGATCGGGATGCTCGCGAAGTTCAGGCCCTTCGCGGCGTTCAGCGCGGGCAGCTGCCAGGGGCCGTTGATCATCATGGCGGCCTTCTTCGCGATGAACTGGTTGTTCACGTCGGCCTGAGCCCAGGTGATCGAGCTCTTCGACATCGACCCGTCGTTCTGCAGATCGACGACGAACTGCAGCGCCTGGGCCGCTTCGGGGGTGGCGATGTTCTTCTCGTCCCCGCCGTTGGTCCAGAAGAACGGCAGGAACTGCCAGGTGCCCTCATAGGTGTTGATGTTGCTCATCGCGAAGCCGTAGACGCCCTGAGCCGGATCTGTGAGCTTCTTCGCCGCGGCGCGCAGCTCGTCCCACGTGGTCGGCGGCGTGATGCCCGCGGCCTTGAGCATGTCGGCGTTGTAGTACAGGGCGATCGAGTTGGTCACCGGGGCGAGGCCGTAGAGCGTGCCCTTGTAGCTGCCGGCCTTGGTCACGCCGTCGACGTTCCCGTCACCGCTCAGGCCGTAGTCCTTCAGGTCGGAGAGGGCCCCGGTCGCCGCGATCTGCTGGACGTCGGGGTTGTCCAGCATCAGCACGTCGGGGAGCGTCTTCGACGAGGCCTGCTGCAGGACCTTCGCGATGAGGCCGGCACCCGCGATGTGGTTGATGGAGACCTTCGCGCCGACCTGGCCGGCGCAGTCCTTGTAGATCGGATCGTAGTTGGCCTGGTAGTAGTCCTCGATGGTCAGCGTGTTGCTGCCGCCGCCCCCGCTGCCACCGCCGGAACAGCCGGCCAGTGCGAGTGAGATCGCGGCCGCGCCGCCGAGCGCTGCCACGATGCGTGATCTGTTCACGGATGAGCTCCTTTGCTTCGTTCCTTGCGTGCGGGTGCCGGGAGACCAGACGGTCAAGCGCTTGACCTCTCGGGTGGCAGAACGGCTGTGGTTCGTCACGCGAAGGGGGCCGCACCTGCTTGACAGGCAGTCTGCACCCGTCGCGACGATCAAGTCAAGCGCTTGACCACAATTTCCCGGAGGGTGCGATACTGGGCACACTATGCGACACGGGAAGACGCACGGGTCACGTGTGACGATGCAGCAGGTGGCCGACCGGGCGGGGGTGTCCATCTCCACCGTGTCGTTCGTGGTCAACGGCACCAAGCCCGTGACGCCGGAGACGCGGGAGCGGATCCAGGAGGCGATCGACGAGCTCGGCTATCGCCGCAACGCGGTGGCGCGGGCTCTGGCCAGTCAGCGCTCGCGGGTGATCGCCCTGCTCTTCCCGCTGCTCGAACATCAGCTGAATCCGTTCGTCGAGGCGGCCGCGACGGCGGCGCGGGCCAAGGGGTACAACCTCGTGCTCTGGCCGATCCGCAACGACAACGCGGCGGCCGAGGTGACCTCGCTCATCAAGACCGGGATCGCCGACGGCGCTCTTCTCATGGAGGTCACCCTCGAAGACGAGCGCGTCACGCGTCTGCGGGAGGCCGCCGCCCCGTTCGTGCTGATCGGGCGCACCCGCGACACCGAGGGCATCGACTACGTCGACATCGACTTCGAGTCCACCACCGCGCGTGCGCTCGCCGACCTCGTCGCACTGGGCCACCGTGAGGTGAGCCTCGTCGTCGAGGACAACGACGGCACGCCGCTGTCCGGCTATGCCCCGCCGCCCCGCGTCGAGCAGGCGTTCGCGGACGCGGCCCTGGCGTCGGGCGTGCACGGATTCTCCGTGCGGCTGCCGCGTGGCCCGGCCTCGGGTGAACGTCTCGCCGAGATCCTGATCGCGGAGGCCCCGCGGACGACCGCCGTGATCAGCATGCACCGCGACGCCAACTTCGGGCTGACGAACGTGCTCCGTCGCAGGGGCGTCGTGGTGCCCCGCGACCTGTCGATCGTGATGCTCTCGGCGCCGGAGTCGGCGGGTGCGGTGCTGGATCCGGCGATCGCGACCTACGCGCAGCCAGCCGAGGAGCTCGGCAGGCTGGCCACGGAGGCGCTGATCGCCCGGCTGGAGGGGTCCCAGGCGCCGCCCACCCAGGTGCTCGTGCCCTGCGCGGCCCCGAGCACGCACGCGTCCGTCGCCCCGGCGCCGTCCGGCAGGCCGGGCCTCGACGCCTTTCCCGCCTGACGGCCGCAGGCCGGATCCTGCCCCGCGTGCGGGAGAGCGGCGCTCCCGCGGTCAGACCAGGTCGCGCCAGTCGATCCCGGATTCCTCGTCATCGAGCGGTACCGATCCGGTGATCACGGGCAGCGAGGTCGTCTCGGTCGGCGGACCCATGATCGTCGCCTCGTCACGGCGATGCCGCAGCACGTCGTTGATGTACGACGTGAGCACCTCGGCGAGCGGGACCGAGCGACCCTCGGCCTGGGACAGGTACCAGCGGTGCTCGAGCACCTGGTGGAACACCTCGGCGGGCTCGAGCTTGGCGCGCAGGTCGTAGGGGATCGCGCGCACCACCGGCTCGAAGACGCGGGTGAGCCATTCGTGCGCGTACATCTCCTCGTCGGCCCACTGCTTCGCGGAGCGGGCGCGGAACTCGTCCAGGTCGTTCAGCAGCCGCCGCGCCTGGTTCTCCTCGACGTCGAGCCCGGTCAGCCGGATCAGCCGGCGCTGGTGGTGCCCCGAGTCGACGACCTTGGGCTCGATCTCCACGCGGGTGCCGTCGCCCGTGGTCTGGATCGACATCTCGCCGATGTCGAAGCCGAGCGCGTTCAGCCGCTCCACGCGCTCCGTGATCCGCCACGCCTCGCCGGCCGCGAACGACTCGTGCTCGGTGAGGGCGTCCCACAGCGACCGGTACGAGGACACGATGCCGTCCGCGATCGCCACTGCGTCCACGCCGTGCTCCAGGCGGCCACCGGCGGCCAGGTCCATGATCTCTCCGGCGATGTTCGTGCGGGCGAGCTCCAGGTCGTACGCGCGCTGGCCGTCGGTCAGGCCGGTCTCATGCAGCTCGCCGGTCTCGGCGTCGACGAGGTAGGCGGCGAACGCCCCCGCATCGCGGCGGAACAGCGCGTTCGAGAGCGAGACGTCGCCCCAGTAGAAGCCGACGTTGTGCAGTCGCACGAGCAGCAGCGCGAGGGCGTCGACGAGGCGGGTGGCGGTGTCCGGGCGCAGCACACGGGTGAACAGCGCGCGGTACGGCATCGAGAAGCGCAGGTGCGAGGTGACCAGCGCCGCAGGGAGCTGCTCGCCCTTGTCATCGACGCGACCGGCGATCACCGCGACCCGGGACACGCAGGGAACGTCGAGCCGCGCCAGGTTGCCGAGCATCTCGTACTCGCGGCGGGCCATCTCCGACGTGGTCTCCTTGACCGCGACGACGGATCCCGACAGGTCGGCGAAGCGCACGAGGTGCCGGGAGAGGCCCTTCGGCAGCGACACGATGACGTTCGACGGCCACTTCGCCAGCGGCTGCGACCAGGGCAGGGAGAGCAGCCCCGGATCGACCGCGCTCGCGGTGATGGTCAGAGCGTCCTTCATCGAGGCTCCTCGGGTGCTGTGCGGGGTGCTGTGCCGGAGGATGCCGGCGGGAACGACGACGCGGCGCGAGGGCGAACCCCCGCGCCGCGTCGCTGGATCGGATCCGGGAACCGGACCGGATCCGTGATCAGGAAGCTGCGATCACCTTGTCGTTCAGCCGGTCGCCCGACTCGAGGTCGAACGCGTGCACGTGGCCCGGGTTCGCCGCCAGAGCGACCGTCTCGCCCGCGTTCGGGTGGTTGCGTCCGTCCACGCGCGCGACGATGTCGGCGCGCTTGCCGTTGATGTCGGTGTGACCGTACAGGTAGCCGTCCGCTCCGAGCTCCTCGACGAGGTCGACCACGACCGAGAGGCCCTTGCCGTCGGCGGGGCCGACGGTGATGTCCTCGGGGCGCACGCCGACCATGACCTGCGACCCCGTGGCGCGGCCGACGGTGTCGCGGTCGAGGGCGACGACCTCGCTGCCGAACCGCACGCCGCCCTCGGCGAGGTCCGCCGGGAACAGGTTCATGGCGGGGGAGCCGATGAAGCCGGCCACGAACACGTTGTTGGGCTTCTCGTAGAGGTCGCGCGGCGTGCCGACCTGCTGGAGCAGGCCGTCCTTGAGGACCGCGATGCGGTCGCCCATGGTCAGCGCCTCGGTCTGGTCGTGCGTGACGTAGACCGTGGTGACGCCCAGGCGGCGCTGCAGCGACGCGATCTGCGTGCGGGTCTGCACGCGCAGCTTCGCGTCGAGGTTCGACAGCGGCTCGTCCATCAGGAACACCTGCGGCTGGCGGACGATCGCACGACCCATCGCGACGCGCTGACGCTGACCGCCGGAGAGCGCCTTCGGCTTGCGGGTGAGGTACTGCTCGAGGTCCAGGAGCTTGGCGGCCTCGAGGACGCGGCTGGCGCGCTCCTCCTTGCCGACGCCGGCGATCTTGAGCGCGAAGCCCATGTTCTCGGCGACCGTCATGTGCGGGTACAGCGCGTAGTTCTGGAAGACCATCGCGATGTCGCGGTCCTTCGGCGGGACGTCGGTCACGTCGCGGTCGCCGATCAGGATCCGGCCAGCGTTGACCTCTTCGAGGCCGGCCAGCATGCGCAGGGACGTGGACTTTCCGCAGCCGGAGGGGCCGACCAGGACGAGGAACTCGCCGTCGCCGACCTCGAGGTTCAGCTTGTCCACCGCGGGACGTGTGCCCCCTGGGTAGAGTCGGGTTGCGTCGTCAAAAGTGACAGATGCCATCTGCTCTTCTCCTTCACCGGCAGGTACGTGCCGGACGATCCGTAGTGAGGAAGCGGCGGGGGTGAGCCGCCGTGGCCCGCCATCGGGCCGGGATCAGTATGACATGCGGGAGCGGGAAGCGTCCACCGTCCGGCGTCTCGTGGCCGGCCGGACCCGCCGAGGCCGACGGCTCGCAGGTTGCGGCCAGCGCCCGTCTGGGCATTTCTCAGCCTGCCTGGCTAGCATCGGACATGCCGCGCCGCGCATGGTCGCCGTGGCGCTCAGGGGATGCCCGTCCCCGGGAATCAAGAGGAACGATGTCGAGCGACGAAACGCCGAACGTCCCCACGCCCTCGCATTCGCGTGCGGCCGTGCGGGAGAAGGCCCAGCAGGTGAACGCCCAGCAGTCCCGCGCCAGGATCCTGCGACGCGTGGGCATCGGACTGGCCGCGATCGTGGTGGTGGGCGCCGCCGGCGGCGCCGTCGCCTGGGCCGTCGGATCCGCCATCTCGAAGCCCTCGGTGGCGCCGTCGAACCTGCACGACGACGGCGTTCTCGTGAGCAAGGGCGACTTCGCGAAGACCTCGAGCGGATCCGCCACCGCGTCCCCGTCGGCGACGCCCACGCCCGCCGGCACCCCGGCGCCGGCTCCGGCGTCGACCACGTCCTCGCCCAGTCCGACCAGTGCGGGCACGGTCGACATCCACATCTACGTCGACTACCTGTCCCCGGGCGCCGGCGACTTCGAGCGCGCCAACGCGAAGCAGCTCGCCACCTGGGTAGAGCAGGACGCGGCGACCGTGACGTACCACCCGGTCGCGCTGCTGACGGCGAACTCGAACGGGACCAAGTACTCGCTGCGTGCCGCGTCGGCCGCGGCCTGCGTCGCCTCCGAGCAGCCGGACGCGTTCTACGCCTACAACCACGCACTGCTCTCCGACCAGCCCAAGCTCGACAGCGACGGCAAGACCGACGCGGAGCTCGCGGATCTCGCGACGGCGAGCGGCGTCAAGGACGCGAAGGGCCTGAAGGACTGCATCGCCAAGGCGACCTACGCCTCCTGGGTGAAGGACGCGACCACCCGGGCGCTCGACGGCCCGCTGCCCGGCTCCAAGAAGCTCGTGCTGACCGGCGCGCCGACGATCGTCGTGAACGGCCAGGCCTACGCCGGTTCGCTGACCGACGCGGCCGAGTTCAGTCAGTTCGTCCTCTCCGTCGCGAGCGACGCGTACTACGGCACTCCGGGGCCGACCTCGATCCCGACCCCGACGGTGACGCCCACCTCCTGACGCGCGCTCTCGCGCCCTTCCGCCGCGCGCGAGGGCGCGGCCCGGAGTTGCTACCCTGGGAGCGGCTCTCGGGCCACTCCTCGCCTCCTTAGCTCATCTGGTAGAGCAGCGGCCTTGTAAACCGCAGGTGGCCGGTTCGAGTCCGGCAGGAGGCTCCACCCTCGGTCCGGACCGGGTGCATCCCACGGGGTGCCTGCGTGCGGCGTCCGCCTCAGGGAGCGCTCGTCATGGCTGCGGCCCGCACCTGCCGTGTCTCGTCCGCAGCGGCCAGCAGCGCCTCGTCCATGAGCTCCCTCGTGGCCGCTCCTGCCAGCCAATCGGCCGCGAAGCCCGGCGGCAGCAGCACCGGCATGCGGTCGTGAACACCCGCCAGGCGCTCCGGCGCGGGCTGCATCACGATCGAGTAGCAGGTGAACCAGGACCCGTCCTCGGTGCGCCCGCGCTGGGTCACCGCGGCCATGCCGAAGAGAGCGCCGTCCAGTCCGAACTCGTGCCAGACCCCGGCCGGCTTCTGCAGTTCGAACCAGCGCGTGGCCGGCACGATCGCCCGCCCGCGCAGTCCGCCCGGCCGATCCTGCAGCCGTTCCGAACGGGTGTTGATCGAGGGGAAGCGCGACGGCCGCCCGTCGATGAGGAATCCCCACCAGCCGAGCTCGAGCGCCGGCGCATCATCCCCGGGCACCACGATCGGGTTCAGGTTGCGCAGGTTCCGGCCGGTCGGGCGCAGCGTCTCGTCGGCGTTGCGCCGCGCCCACGCCCTGATGCCCTCCATCAGCTCGTCGTCGGCCTCCTCGATGAGCTGCTGATCGCTGAAACGAGGATCCAGTCCGTAGCTCGCGCACATGCGTGGAGCGTACCTCCGTGCGCCGACATCGCGACAGGCGTCGCGGGCCGGCGGGTAGGCTCGGAGCGATGACGGGTCAGGGGCGGACAGTGCGCGGGGCGACCGCCCTCGCACTCGGCGGGGCCGTCGCGATCGGCGCGATGACGGCGATCCAGGCCCGGGTGAACGGCCAGCTCGGCGTGCGAATCGGCAACGGCATCCTCGCCGGCTTCGTCTCGTTCGCGGTCGGCCTGGTGCTGCTGTGCGTCCCCGTGCTCCTGACCCGCTCCGGACGTGCCGGGCTCGGGCGGTTGTGGACCGGGATCCGCACCCGCAGAGCGCCCTGGTGGATGCTGGTCGGCGGGGCGTGCGGCGCGCTCACGGTCTCCACCCAGGGCCTGGTGGCTGGTGTGCTGGGCGTGGCGCTGTTCACGGTCGGCGTCGTCGCCGGGCAGACGCTGCACGGCCTGCTGCTGGACCGGTTCGGCTTCGGACCGGCCGGCGTCGTCGCGATCACGCCGGGGCGGTTGCTGGGCGGCCTGTTCGCCCTCATCGCGGTCGGCGTCTCGCTCGGCGGCGACGTGCTCGCCCGGGCGCCGCTGTGGATGCTCCTGCTGCCCTTCCTGACCGGCGCCGGGATCGCCTTCCAGTCGGCCGTGAACGGGCGGCTCGGCCAGCGCATCGCGTCGCCGCTCGCCGCGACGTTCATGAGCTTCGTCGGCGGTGTGGTGGTGCTCGCCCTCGCGGCCGGCGCGAGCATGCTGTTCCGGGGCGGCCCCGCACCGTTCCCGCTGAGCCTCCCCGGGGACGGCTGGCTGTATCTCGGCGGCCTGCTCGGCGCCGCCTACATCCTGCTCGGTGTCGTGATCGTGGCGCGCACCGGCGTGCTGCTGATGGGCCTGGGCGCCGTGCTCGGCCAGCTGGTGGTCTCGGTGCTCATCGACCTGGTCTGGCCGCCCGCGGCGGGTCCTGCCGCCTGGCAGGTCGCCCTCATGGTCGCCGCGGCGGTGGCGTCGGTCCTCGTCGCGCTGCCGTGGCGGAGACGCGGGCGCGGCGCCGGTTCGAGCGGCGCGGAGCGGATCAGCGCGGCAGAGCGGTGAGCAGCCGGTCGGCGTCGACGGAGCGACGGGTGCCGGGGGAGCGGCTCGGCTTGCCGCCGACGTAGAGCCAGCCCAGCAGCGCCTCGTCCGGTCCCAGGCCGTGCAGCTCCGCGACCTCGGCGGATCGGGTGTAGTCGCCTGTCCGCCAGATCACACCCCAGCCGGCCTCGTCCAGCAGCAGGCTGAGGACGTGCGCGACGCCCGCGGCGGTGGCCTCCTGCTCCCAGTGCGGCACCTTCTCGCTGGGCCGGTGGCTCACCACCACGGCGATCAGCAGCGACGCGCGCAGCGGCTTCGTGGAGGGCTCCGGATCGTGCCGCACGGTCGAGATCGCCCGGCCCAGCCGCACCCGGTCCTCGCCGCGCAGTTCGATGAGCCGCCACGGCTGCAGCGACGAGTGATCGGCCACGCGTCCCGCGGCGGCGATGAGGGGCAGCAGCTCCTCGCGGCTCGGCGCCTCCGGGGTGACCTTCGACCAGGACTGACGGGCGCGCACGGCCTCGAGTGCGCTCATACGCCGCTGTCGTCCGACTGCGCCGCGTCCGACTGCGCCGCGTCCGGCTGGAACGAGAGCGCGATCGAGTTCATGCAGTAGCGGTCGCCGGTCGGGGTGCCGAAGCCGTCGGGGAACACGTGGCCGAGATGCGAGCCGCAGTTCGCACAGCGCACCTCGGTGCGGACCATGCCCAGGCTGGTGTCCTCGATCAGCTCGACGGCCTCGGGGCGCACCGACTCGTAGAAGCTCGGCCACCCGCAGCCGGAGTCGAACTTGGTGCCGCTGCGGAACAGCTCGGCCCCGCACGCGCCGCAGGTGTACAGCCCTGCGCGGTGCTCGTCGAGCAGTTCGCCGGTCCAGGGGCGCTCGGTGGCGGCTTCGCGCAGCACGGCGTACTGCTGCGGGGCGAGCTCGGCGCGCCACTCGGCATCGGTCTTGGTCACATGGTGCGACATGGATCCTCCCGGGGGTCGTGTCCATTCTCCCGCGATCCTGGGCCGTCGGCGTCGCGGCCCGCGCGCCGTCCAGGGACCGGACGATCGCGGACGTACCCTGAAGGCGTGACCGACCTCCTCAGCGACCGCGATCGCGTGATCCTCGACTTCGAGGCGCGGCGTCCCGGGCACTCCAGCGCGAAGGAGGAGGCGATCCGCGCCGAACTGCAGCTGACGCCGGCGCGCTACTACCAGTTGCTCGATCGCGTGATCGACACCGAGCCGGCCCTGGCCGCGGATCCGCTGCTGGTGCGCCGCCTGCGCCGGATCAGGGACGAGGCGGCGCTTCGCCGCTCCGGCCGCACCGCCTCCGCGGGCTGACCGGCGCGCCGCCACGGTGCAGGGTCCGTGCCTCTCGGGATCCGCAGGCCCGCTCCGGATAACATCGGGGGATGCCTGAACCCGCGCGCGACCGATTCGACGTGATCCCTCATTCGCAGGGACGCGTCGGCGCCCACCGTGCCGAGAACCCCGGGATGCACGGATGGTTCGTGCTGCTGTGGGCGGCCGTCGCGACCGTCGTGCTCATCGCGGCGGGGATCTTCCTCGCGATGCTCGCGATGGGCCGGATCGGGTTCGACGCGACGCCCGCGCCGACGGCCTCACCGACCGCCACCGCCGCCAAGCCCGCGCTGGACACGTCGTTCGCCGTGTTCGTGCTGAACGGCACCACGGCGACGGGACTCGCCACGGCCACCCGCGACACCGTCGTCAACGCCGGCTTCTCCGCGGGCTCCGTCGCCGCCGCCGACGCCGACAAGCAGGATCTCGCGGTCTCCGTGGTGTACTACCAGACCCCGGCGGACAAGGCCGGAGCCGAGGCCCTCGCGTCGCTGCTCGGGGTCTCCCGGATCGCGCAGAGCGACGTCTATTCCAACGACGTCGTCGCCGATCAGAAGCAGCTCACCGTCGTGCTGGGCGCCGACCTCGCGAAGAATGCGCCGAGCGTCCAGCCGACACCCTCCGACACGGCCACGGACGGCTCGGGCGGCTGACGCCCCGCGCCGTCCCGGCGGCTTGCACTCTCAGGGGGCGAGTGCCAGACTGGGTTTAGCACTCGACTGATCTGAGTGCTAAACCCAATGTCTACGTCCAGGAGGGACGACAGTACTCATGGCAAAGATCATCGCTTTCGATGAGGAGGCCCGCCGCGGCCTCGAGCGCGGCCTGAACATCCTGGCCGACGCGGTCAAGGTGACCCTCGGCCCGCGTGGCCGCAACGTCGTGCTCGAGAAGAAGTGGGGCGCCCCCACCATCACGAACGACGGTGTGTCCATCGCCAAGGAGATCGAGCTCGACGACCCGTACGAGAAGATCGGCGCGGAGCTCGTCAAGGAGGTCGCGAAGAAGACCGACGACGTCGCCGGAGACGGCACCACCACCGCCACGGTGCTCGCCCAGGCGCTCGTCCGCGAGGGCCTGCGCAACGTCGCGGCCGGCGCCGACCCGATCAGCCTCAAGCGCGGCATCGAGAAGGCCGTCGACGCGATCACCGCCGAGCTGCTCTCCTCCGCCAAGGAGATCGAGTCCAAGGAGGAGATCGCCGCCACCGCATCGATCTCGGCCGCCGACCCCGCGATCGGCGAGCTCATCGCCGAGGCCATCGACAAGGTGGGCAAGGAAGGCGTCGTCACGGTCGAGGAGTCGCAGACCTTCGGCACCGAGCTCGAGCTCACCGAGGGCATGCGCTTCGACAAGGGCTACCTGAACCCGTACTTCGTCACGGACCCGGAGCGCCAGGAGGCCGTCTTCGAGGACCCGTACATCCTCATCGCGAACCAGAAGATCTCGAACATCAAGGATCTGCTGCCCATCGTCGACAAGGTGATCCAGGACGGCAAGGAGCTCGTCATCATCGCCGAGGACGTCGAGGGCGAAGCCCTCGCGACGCTGGTGCTGAACAAGATCCGCGGCATCTTCAAGTCCGTCGCCGTGAAGGCTCCGGGCTTCGGCGACCGCCGCAAGGCGCAGCTGCAGGACATCGCGATCCTCACCGGCGGCACCGTGGTCACCGAGGAGGTCGGTCTCAAGCTCGAGAACGCGACCCTCGACCTGCTGGGCCGTGCACGCAAGGTCATCGTCACCAAGGACGAGACCACGATCATCGAGGGCGCCGGCGACGCCGAGCAGCTCGCCGGTCGCGTGACCCAGATCCGTCGCGAGATCGAGAACACCGACAGCGACTACGACCGCGAGAAGCTGCAGGAGCGCCTCGCCAAGCTCGCCGGCGGCGTGGCCGTCATCAAGGCGGGCGCGGCCACCGAGGTCGAGCTCAAGGAGCGCAAGCACCGCATCGAGGACGCCGTCCGCAACGCGAAGGCGGCCGTCGAGGAGGGCATCGTCGCCGGTGGTGGCGTCGCCCTGATCCAGTCCGGCACGAAGGCCCTCGCGGCCCTCGAGCTCACGGGTGACGAGGCGACCGGCGCGAACATCGTGCGCGTCGCGATCGAGGCGCCGCTCAAGCAGATCGCACTGAACGCCGGCCTCGAGCCGGGTGTCGTCGCGAACAAGGTCTCCGAGCTGCCCGTCGGACACGGCCTCAACGCCGCGACCGGCGAGTACGGCGACATGTTCGCGCAGGGCATCATCGACCCGGCCAAGGTGACCCGCTCGGCGCTGCAGAACGCCGCGTCGATCGCCGGCCTGTTCCTCACCACCGAGGCGGTCGTCGCCGACAAGCCGGAGAAGGCCTCGGCCCCGGCCGGCGACCCGTCCGGCGGCATGGACTTCTGAGTTCAGAGCCCCTATCGAGAAGGCCCCCGGGATCCGTCCCGGGGGCCTTCTCCGCATCCGCGGCGGGAGCACCCACGCCCGGATCCCTCCACGTCCGGATCCCTCCGAGGCTTGGGGGCCTCCAGGGCTTGGGGACCTCCGGGGCCGGAGGACCTCCGCGGCAGGGCGGTTCGCGCTTCGGGCCGACGCCGGAGGGCCGACGCCGGAGGACCGGCTCGACCCGGGCGGCTCGACCCGGGCGCCGGCCCGACCGGGGCGCGCCTCAGCGGAACAGCGAAGCCGAATAGTCCTCGGCCTGTGCATACTGCTGCCCCGCGGCGCTCATCGCTTGGGCGATCGCGGCCAGGGCCTCCTCGACGTGCGCATAGGCTCCGCGCCACTGCTCGGCCGCGCCCTGGCAGGCGACGGCGGCCGCGCCCGTCCAGGACGGTTGCAGGCCGGTGAGCTGGGCCATCAGGGTGGTCGCCTCGGCCTGCAGGCGATCCACGGTGCCGCGCACGGCGTTCGTGGTCGACAGCACGGCATCGGTGTCAACGGTGTAGACGGACATTTCGGATCCTTTCGTCGAGCGGGTTCTCGCCGCCGACGCTAGGCGGCCGCCCTGCCCGCGCGGAGCCACGGGCCGCGATCCGTGAGAAGAACCGCCGCACCGCTCGCTGTGCGGGGTCAAGCCGGTCCCGGCGTGATCCGCCTCCGGCGGTCCGGCAGGATCCTCAGCGCGGCAGGTCGAGCGGCTCGATCGGCTGCGTGTCCTGCAGCAGGTGCTCCGGTGTGTCGCGGGAGGGCGCCAGCGGCAGCGAGACGGTGAACGTCGCCCCGCCGCCGGGGGTTTCGGTGACCCGCACCGAACCGTGGAAGGCGCGCACGATCGAGGCCACGATCGCGAGCCCGAGCCCCGCTCCGCCGGTGTCGCGGGTGCGCGACGAGTCCGCCCGCCAGAAGCGCTGGAAGATCTGATCCCTGATCTGCTCCGGCACGCCCTCGCCGTGGTCGACGATGGAGAACCAGCCCACGCCGCGATGGCGGTCCGCGCCTACGACGACCTCGATCGGGGAGTCGGCGGGCGAGAAGCGCCGTGCGTTCCCGAGCAGGTTCGCGATCACCTGGCGCACCTTGTTCTCCTCGCCGAGCACGATCGGCGGGGTGGAGACGGGCACCACGACGGCCTCGGAGAAGTCGATCTCCGGCAGCGGCTCGTCCTCCCTGGGGCGGCGCCGCAGGATCGCCGGGATCCTGCCGCGCGGCGGCACGGCCCGTGGCGTCGGAACCGCCCGGGTGATCGCCGTGACGGAGGGCTCGGCCGGGGCGGGCGGAGCCTCGGCGGTCATGTCGATGACGGTGACCGGACGCTGCGGCGCCGCCGCGCGGAGGTCGAGCGCGGCGTCCTGTGCGAGGGGACGGAGATCGAGCGGTTCGATCGTGAGCTGGCGCTGCTCGTCGAGGCGGGCGAGGGCGAGCAGATCCTCGACGAGCACGCCCATCCGCAGCGCCTCCTTCTCGATCCTGTCCATCGCGCGTGCGGTGTCCTCGTCGCCCTTGATCGCGCCCATGCGGTACAGCTCGGCGTATCCGCGCACGCTCACCAGGGGAGTGCGCAGCTCGTGGCTCGCGTCGCCGATGAAACGGCGCATCTGCTGCACCGTGCGATCTCGCTGGGCGAGCGAGGCGTCGACGCGGTCCAGCATCGTGTTGATGGCGCTGTTCAGCCGCCCGACCTCGGTGGTCGGCTCGAGATCGGTGAGCCGCTGGCTGAAGTCGCCGGCGGCGATCGCCATGGCCGTGGACTCGACCCGGCCGAGCCGGCGGAACGTCAGGGTGACCAGACCGCGGGTGAGCAGCGCGCCGATGATGATCGTCACCAGCGCGACCGTCGTGAACACGCCGAAGAACGTCGCGATGATGCGGTCGACCTCGTCCAGCGACAGCGCGACGACCTGCGTGTAGGTGACGTTCGTGTTGGGATCCTCGCGCACGGCGACCGCGGCGCGGAACTCGGATCCGTCCTTGCCGGTCAGCACGCGCGGCTCGCTCCGCTCCGCGTCGAGCGTCGCCTCGGCGAGCGGATACCCGACCGGGAAGTCGGGCCTGACCGCCTTCTGGGTGCCTCCGCCGGAGTAGACCAGCTGTCCCTCGGTGTTGTAGATCGCGACGAAGTAGTCCGAGAGCCGCAGCGTCTCGTCCTTCAGTGTCACCCTCAGCTTCCCCGAGCCGTCCGGGGCGATCGTCGCGAGGTCGCTCGTCACCAGGGTCGGCAGCTGCGACTCGACGTTGTTGATCAGCAGGTTGCGCAGGATCGGCATCGTGCCGATTCCGGTGACGACGAGACCCAGCGCGAGCACGCCGACGGTGACGCCGGTGACCTTGGCCCGAAGGCTGATCCGACGCCACCACCGAGTGATCGCATCAGGCTTGTTCGCCATCCGCTACGCGGGCTTTCCCACCTTGAGCATGTAGCCGAAGCCGCGCTTGGTCTGGATGACGGGCTCCTCGGTGTGCGGATCGATCTTGCGGCGCAGGTACGAGATGTAGCTCTCCACGATGCCGGCGTCGCCGTTGAAGTCGTACTCCCAGACGTGGTCGAGGATCTGCGCCTTCGACAGCACGCGGTTCGGGTTCAGCATGAGGTAGCGGAGCAGCTTGAACTCGGTGGGGCTGAGCTCGATGGGGGAGGAGCCGACGAAGACGTCGTGCGTGTCCTGGTCCATCGACAGCTCTCCGGCGCGGATCACCGACTCCTCGTCGGCCTGCATGGTCCGGCGCAGGATGGCCTGCGCACGGGCGACGATCTCGTCGAGGGCGAACGGCTTGGTGACGTAGTCGTCGCCTCCGGCGTTGAGCCCCTCGATCTTGTCCTCGGTGTCGTCCTTCGCGGTGAGGAACAGGATCGGCGCGGTGAAGCCCGCGCCGCGCAGGCGCTTGGTGACGCTGAACCCGTTCATGTCCGGCAGCATCACGTCGAGGATGATGAGGTCGGGCTCCTCCTCCAGCACCGCGGAGATCGTGGCGGCGCCGTTGGCGACCGTCTTCACCGAGAATCCGGCGAAGCTCAAGCCCGTGGAGAGGACATCGCGGATGTTGGGTTCGTCGTCGACGACCAGGATGCGCGCTTCAGTCATGCCCCCATTATGGTGACCCGATCGGTGTTCGCGCTGATTGCGTGCGATTCCCTGGTGAAGCAAGGGTCGCCGGTGCAGAGTGTTGGCATGAAGATCGACATCATCGAGCATGAGCCGCCGTACCGCGTCGGCGTCATCATCGGCAGCCTGTCCCGCGACTCCATCAACCGCCGCCTCGCCGGTGCCCTGGAGAGGCTCGCCCCTCCCGAGTTCGAGTTCTTCGAGATCTCCTATGCGGATCTGCCGCTCTACAATCGCGATTTCGATGCCGACTATCCCCAGGTCGCGATCGACTTCAAGGAGGCGGTCGCGGAGGCGGACGCGCTGCTGTTCGTGACGCCCGAGTACAACAGGTCGCTCCCTGGTGCGCTGAAGAACGCGATCGACTGGGGGAGCCGCCCGTGGGGGCAGAACGCGTGGGCGAACAAGCCCACCGGCGTCATCGGCGCCTCCTCCGGCGCCATCGGCACAGCCCTCGGCCAGCAGTCGCTGCGCGGCACCCTGAGCTTCCTGAACGTGCGGCAGATGACCTCGCCGGAGGCCTACATCCAGTACCGGCCCGGTCTCGTGGACGACGACGGCAAGGTCACCGTGCCGGAGACGGAGGAGTTCCTGCGGACGTTCGTCATGGCGTTCGCGGAGCACGTGCTGCGCGTGCTCACGGTCATCCCGCGGCCCTGACGGCCGTCCCCCCGAAGGGGATCCGGGTCGGCGCGGATCCGGATCGGCGCGGATCCGGATCCCCTTCCCGAGCCGCGAGGTACGATCCCGAGCATGGACGACGAGGAGTACGGCGGCGACTCCGCGTGCTGGCTCTCGAAGGTGTGCCCGGAGTGCGGCGCGCTGCTCGATGACGTCGCCGCCCCCTGCTGGCGCTGCGGCCTGGAGCCCGGCGACCCGCCGCGAGGCTGAGACCCGGCTCGCGGGCCACGGCTCGCGTCAGGCTGCGGGCCGGAATCGTCGGGGTGGCGGGTCGATGTTGCCCCAGAGGTAGCGGAGCGGGAGTCGCGGGGGCAGGACGGTCTCGTTCCCGGAGGAATCGTGCAGGACGAGGCCGCCGCACTCCTCCCGGGTGATCGACCATCCGCTGTGGTGGAGTTGCATGTGGTGGAAGCGGCAGAGCAGAATGCCGCGGTCTATGTCGGTGCGTCCCTGGTCTCGGTGCCACTCGTCGATGTGGTGGGCTTCGCAGTACGACGTCGGCCGATCGCACCCCGTCCACCGGCATCCGCCGTCGCGGATCGCGAGGGCGATGCGTTGCCGTGAGGTGAACAGGCGTTGTTCCCGCCCGACGTCCAACGGGTTTCCACACGCGTCGACGGTGATGGTCACCGTTCCGGCCTCGCAACGGCGGCGTTCGGCCACGGGGGCGGGCAGGGAGCGGAGCCCGTCTTCGGCGACCGTGACCTTCCCTACGGTGCCGTCCGCGTCGATGGCCTGTACGAGCCTCAGCCCGGCTTGCCGGGTGCCGAACACGGCTGCCGGGTCGGCGAGGGCTCCGGCGCCGATCACGTCCAGGAGCAGATCGTAGGAGAGCTGATCGTTCGTGCGGGGATCGGCGACGAGCTCACCCGCAGCGGACTTCTCGTCCGGGTCGACGAACCGGGGCCCACCGCGGCGCGGGCGCAGTGCGGCGGCGAACAGCGAGGCCACGAACGCGCCGCCCTCGTCATCGAACGCGATCGATGCCCGCCGCATCCCTTCGCCGTCCAGCCAGGTCCGGAACGACCGATTCTCGTATCGCGCGAGGAACCGCGCCTCGGCGCCTTCGGGATCGAGCAGATCCCGGACCGTCCGGGCAGACGCGGCCAGTTCTTCCACAGTCCGCACGGATGCTTCATCGACGAGCTGCTTCGCCGCGTGAGCCCACGCCTCGTCGGCGCCGGAGGGTGGTTCGCCGAGTCCACGCCGGATCGCGTCGAACTGCGCCGATGTCAGCATCCCGCTCCGCAACGCGACTCGCAGCACCTGCCGCGGATCGTGCATTTCCGGCTGCTCCGACGACAGCCCGTCGGCGGAAGCGGAGTCCAGGACGTCCCCGGCCTCACGCGCACCGGGACGGGCCGCCGTACGGTCGAGCAGCGCCTCGCCGACGCGCACCTGTCGCGCCGCCTCACCTTTCGTCAGACCGCCGATCTCCTGGATCAGCGAGGTCGCGGATCGGTGTCCGAGTCGTTGCGCGAGCCCGGCGTGCCCGGCATCGCGGGTCGAGCGGTCCGCGATCACGCCGGCGCTGATCGCCTCGATCTGCTCCACGAGCCGTCCGATCTCGCCGGCCTCACGGCGCACCGCGACGGCCTCGGCGTCGGCCAAGCCCTCGATCACGGTCTGCACCGCGGACGCGCTCGCACCGGAACCGATCCGCCCGGCGAGGGTGGGGATCAGCGTCGCGATCGTCTCCAAAGTTGCCATACCCCGATTCTCCGACCGGCCACCGACATTCGAAGACATGTACGAGGCGATAGGCGAAGCCACAGTGTCACGGATCGATAACGTTCGAGTGCGCAATCGCTGCTGAGGGGGCGCCGAAGACGGGGCGCGTACCGGTCACCGCGCGATGCCTGAACGTGGGGCGGTCTCGCACTCGACCGGTTCGCGCCGAACGACGAGACGCAGATCTCCAGTGCGGCAGAGCGTCAGGCGGCTTCGAGGTCGTGTGCGTCCATGATCGTGTAGCTGTAGCCCTGCTCGGCGAGGAAGCGCTGGCGGTTCTGCGCGTAGTCCTGGTCGATCGTGTCGCGCGCGATCAGCGTGTAGAAGCTGGCCGTGTGCCCGGACTGCTTCGGCCGCAGCAGACGGCCAAGACGCTGGGCCTCCTCCTGGCGGGAGCCGAAGGATCCGGACACCTGGATCGCGACAGAGGCCTCGGGCAGATCGATCGAGAAGTTGGCGACCTTCGAGACCACGAGCAGCTCGATCTCGCCCTCGCGGAACTGCCGGTACAGCTCCTCGCGCTCGTCCACCGGGGTGGCGCCCGTGATCGAGGGGGCGTTCAGCGCCTCGGACAGCTCTTCGAGCTGGTCGAGGTACTGCCCGATCACGAGGATCCGCTCGCCCGGATGCTTGGCGATGAGTTCCCGCACCGCCGAGATCTTCGCCGGAGCCGAGGCGGCCAGGCGGTAGCGCTCGTCGTCGGTCGCGGCGGCGTATTCGAGACGCTCGTCCGGCGGCAGGTCGACCCGCACCTCGTAGCAGGCGGCGGGGGAGATGAACCCCTGCGCCTCGATCTGCTTCCACGGCGCGTCGAACCGCTTCGGGCCGATCAGGCTGAACACGTCGCCCTCGCGGCCGTCCTCGCGGACCAGGGTCGCGGTGAGGCCGATCCGGCGCCGTGCCTGCAGGTCGGCGGTGAGTTTGAACACCGGCGCCGGCAGCAGATGCACCTCGTCGTAGACCACCAGTCCCCAGTCCATCTCGTCGAGCAGGGAGAGGTGCGCGTACTGCCCCTTCCGCTTCGCGGTGAGGATCTGGTAGGTCGCGATCGTGACCGGCTTGACCTCCTTCACCTGCCCCGAGTACTCGCCGATCTCCTCGGCGGTGAGGCTGGTGCGCTTGATCAGCTCGTCGCGCCACTGCCGCGCCGAGACCGCGTTCGTGACGAGGATGAGCGTCGTGGTCTTCGTGGCCGCCATCGCGCCCGCGCCGACGATCGTCTTGCCGGCCCCGCAGGGCAGCACGACGACACCGGATCCGTCCTTCGAGTACGCGTCGACGGCCTGGCGCTGATACGGACGCATCTCCCAGCCGTCCTCGGCAAGGGAGATCTCGTGCGGCGTGCCGGGCGTGTAGCCGGCGAGGTCTTCTGCGGGCCAGCCGATCTTCAGCAGCTCCTGCTTGATCTGGCCCCGGGCCCAGGCGTCGACCACATAGGAGTCGGGGGAGGGGTGGCCGACCAGCAGCGGCTGGATCCGCTTGTTCCCGGCGACCTGCGTGAGCACCGCGGGATCCGTCGAGCGCAGCACGAGCGCGCCCTCCTCGTCGCGCTCGATCACGAGCCGGCCGTACCGGTTCACGGTCTCGCGGATGTCCACTGAGACCGACGGCGGCACCGGGAAGCGCGACCAGCGGTCCAAGGTCTCCAGCATGTCCTCGGCCGTGTGCCCTGCCGCCCTCGCGTTCCACAACCCGAGACGGGTGATCCGGTAGGTGTGGATGTGCTCGGGCGCGCGCTCCAGCTCGGCGAAGATCGCCAGCTCGTGGCGGGCGCTCTCGGCGTCGGCGTGCGCGACTTCGAGCAGCACGGTGCGGTCGCTCTGGACGATCAGCGGGCCATCAGACATAGCGGACCAGTCTACCGGGCGCGTCCGGTGCTCGGCGTGGCGGTGCTCACGACAACGTTGCGACCCCGCGGCCCGCGGGCGGGACGCGCTCCTCAGGTCCGCACGGGCGCCCTCCGATGGTCAGCGCGCCGCGCGAAGCCCCATAGGACTCCCAGACCCGCCGCCACCGTTAGCCCGATCAGAACCTCGGTCTGGTTCTGCACGAGGACCAGCTGATGCGGCGCCGCGAACGAATCGATCGCCAGGACTACGGCGACGATCAGGTTGCGGACGATGAGCGCAGGCCCGACCCGTTGCCGGAGGACGCTTCCGAAACATCCGCAATCGGTGACGATGCGCCGAGCGGTTGCCGAGATCGCGACCCCGGCGAACCCGAGGAAGAGGACTGCAGCGGCGATGGTCGAGATCGGCAGGCCTGCGCCGAGGATGAGGCAGCCCGCAAGGAAGACCTCTATGGCGGGAAGGACGATCGCCACTGCCTCGGATTGGCGTGGCCCCGTGATCCGGTATGCACGAACATCGCGTACAGCGGCCGTGTATCTCTGGGCGTACTTGCCGTACGCGCTGAGCGTG
The DNA here is from genome assembly GCF_052045495.1 of Microbacterium sp. 22242. Classification (NCBI taxonomy): domain Bacteria; kingdom Bacillati; phylum Actinomycetota; class Actinomycetes; order Micrococcales; family Microbacteriaceae; genus Microbacterium; species Microbacterium sp. 22242. The sequence goes on from NZ_JBQEOZ010000007.1 coordinate 168,943, forward strand.
AGGAGTACCCCGATGATGATCCGGAGAATCCCGAGGATGATGAGCAGGATCATTGTTCACCTCGGCCACCGAGGATCCGACCCGCCGGCCAGAAAACGCCTTCTGTCCATGTCTCCTCCTCGAAGACCTGGAGATCTCAAACCTGAAGTCGGGTTTCGGGCCCACCGGCGTCCTGATCGGAGAACTCCAACCATTGTGCCTGGACGCGGTGTGCGCCCGACTTCTGCATATACCCGTCCGTCGGCCGCTGTCAAGCACCGCCGATGGGTAGGCGACTCAGGAGCCGGATTCCTCGACGGCGCGGGTGGACAGGATCGAGCGGAGCGGCAGGGTGCGCTCGACGTCGCTCGCGCGGTCCCTGCCGCGCAGGCGCCCGCCGCCGAATCCCGTCACCTCGAGGATCAGCTCGCGGGTGGAGCCGTCCGGCATCGCCACCGAGACGGCGACCACTGAGCGCTGCTTCGCCGCGTGCTCCAGTTCGCGCTCCAGCCAGGCCGTGTCGGCGTCCGCCCCGCCGGCCGCACGCAGCCGCGCGATCAGCGGCGCATAGCGGTCCACCGTGGGCTCCTCGGCGGGAGCCGGCGGGGCGAGGGTGCGCGAGGGGCGCTCCATGCCGCCGCGCTCATCGACGAGCGCCGCCGGGTAGTGCTCGTCGCTGAGCGCCCAGAACACCGTGTCGCGGTTCACCCGGGTGGTCAGCGCGTCGCCCTCCGGGATCAGCCCGAGCGGTCGCAGCGCCTGGTCCACGCCGATCGCCTGCAGCAGGTGAGGGTCGTCGCTGCGCACGCGGGTTCGTCCGGTGTCCGGATCCGTTCCGACCTGCACCTGACCGTGACGGCTGGCGCTCTGGGTGAGCAGGTAGCGCAGCGGCTGCGGCACGCCGGTGAGCGAGATCTCCTCGAGGAAGGCGACGATGCCCGCGGCCGTCTCGCCCGCCGACAGGGCGCTCGTGAGCGAGTCCGCGGTGAAGCGGTACGACGAGGCCTGGCTGGCGGACTCGCGCGCGGCCATTCCGCGCAGGCGCAGGTCGTGGGCGGGCAGGAGCGGACCGGGAGCGATCGCGGTGAGGTCGTTCTGCAGGAAGATCCGGTCGACCTCGGCCGGCACGAAGTCGGCGAGCCCGGACGGGTCGGGATCCGCGCCGCGTCGCGCTGCGGCCGCCCAGGGCGTCTCCGCCGGCTCGGGGCCGTCCTCGGTCCTTGCCTCGTCCTCGGTCACCAGCCCCAGCAGGCGCGCCTGCCGGATCAGAGCTTCGGCCTTCGCGGGCCACGTCCCGTCCCAGGGATGCTCGAGCGGCCAGCAGGCGAGCGGGATCCAGCCGCCCTCGGCGGTCCGCAGCGCGGGCGGAAGCGCCGCGCGGAAGCCGACCACGAGCTGCGCCCAGCGCGCCGGACCGGGCAGACGCAGCCAGGCCGCGCCGACGTCCGCGAGCCGCAGCGTGCGCTCCACGGGGCGGAGCAGGCCCGCACCGGAACCGAGCGCGAGCAGGTCATCGATGAGCGGCGTCGCATCCGGAAGTCCGCGTTCGATCAGCCGGCGCTTCTCGGACAGGCCGACGGTGCCGCCGGCGAGCAGCGCGAGTGGGGCCTCCTCGGCCAGCAGCAGGGCGTCGGCGAGCGTCGCGACCGTGGTGAAGGCGCGCTCGGCCGCCCGCGCCGTCGACGTCTCGTCCGCGGGCTCCGGCTCGGCGGCATGCTCGGCGAGCGGCGCGGGGGCCGGCCGGCCGGCGACCGCCGCGGCGACGGACGGGGGGACGGATCCGCCGGAGGGGGACAGCAGCGCGAGCGCGCGCAGCGTGGGGGCAGCCGCGCCGGGATCGCCGCCGTCCACCGCACGCGAAAGCGCCCCCGCCTCCGCACGGGTGAGGCGGGGCAGGATCCGGCCCAGCGACGCCGGGTCGAGCAGCGCCTCCGCGGCGTCGAAGAAGTCGTTCCACGGGACCTCGGGGCGCACCTCGCGGCGCGCGAACAGCGCAGCCAGCTCGTCGTCCGCGCGCGCGGACAGCGCTTCGGCGAGAAGTCGCGCGTGCGTGCTCATGGCACCAGCGGTCGCCGGCGTCAGGAACGCCGGGCGGCTCGGCCTCTCCGCACGAAGCTCATGATGAGCAGCACGACGATCATCAGGAACGCGATCGGCAGGCCCCAGAACGGGAAGACCCCCACGATCGGCCAGGCGCCGTGCAGGAAGTCGGCCTGCTTCATGCCCACGGCCGTGCCGATGATGATCATGAAGAAGCAGATCACGGAGAGCGCCGCGAGGCCGAGGGAGGCGAAGGTGAGGAACCGATCGATCGCACGGATCTCGGGCTCGTCCTGCTGCGGCCGCTGGCTCTTCGGCGGGGTGCTCATCCGTCTCAGCCTACCCGTTCGCGGCCCGGTAGGCTGGTGGGGTGCGGGGCTTCCGCACCCGTGTTCAGATCGGATCCGCACGGATCCGTCATCCCGAAAGCAGCGAGGTTCTCCCATGCCCACCGGCAAGGTCAGGTTCTACGACGACGAGAAGGGGTTCGGCTTCATCACCAGCGATGACGGCCAGGACGTCTTCCTGCACGCCACGTCCCTCCCCGCCGGCGCCACGGTCAAGGCCGGCTCCCGCGTGGAGCTCGGCGTCGCCGACGGCAAGCGCGGACTGCAGGCGCTCTCGGTGCGCGTGCTCGAGGCGCCGGTGAGTCTGGCGAAGTCGAAGCGCAAGCCCGCAGACGACATGGCGGTGATCGTGGAGGACCTGGTCAAGCTCCTCGACGGCATCGGCGGCGATCTCCGCCGTGGCCGCTATCCCTCCTCCGGACACGGCCGCAAGATCGCGGCGGTGCTGCGCAGTGTGGCCGATGACTTCGATGCCTGAGGCCGGGTCCGGCGAATCCGCCGAAGACGTCCGCACCGCGACCGCCGACGTCGACGCGCCATCCGCCGACGCGGCTGCGCGCACGGGGACGACCCCGTACCTCAGTGAGCGGCTGCTCGACGCGCGCGACCTGGCGCTCGCCGCGCTGCACGAGATCACCCCGGCGTCGACGGTCGGCCCCCCGGCCGGGTACCTGCCGGAGGCCGACGGTGTGATCTCGCTGCGGTTCGAGAACCGCCTGGCGGGCTACCCCAGCTGGTACTGGACGGTCACGGTCGCTCAGGTCGGCGACGAGGAGCCCACCGTGCTCGAGACGGAGTTGCTGCCGGGCGCCGGCGCGCTGCTGGCTCCGGAGTGGGTGCCCTGGGCCGAGCGCCTTGCGGAGTACCGCGCCCACCAGGCCGAGCTCGCAGCGGAGGCGGAGCAGGAATCCGCTGACGCCGATGCCGCGGAGGGCGCGGCGGCCGCCGACGACCTCTCCGACGAGGAGATCCTCGACGAGGACGTGCTCGATGACGACGAGCTCGACGAGGAGGACGAACTCGACGACGATGAGGATCCCGCGCCGCGGCTGCACGCCGGGGACGTGGACGGCGTGGACATCGACGAGCTCGACGACTCGGTCGCCGAGGACGAGTTCGACGGATCAGACGAGGATGACGACGACCAGGACGACGAGGGCGACGACTCCGAAGAGGAATGACGCCGCACGCCCCGCGCACATGAGAAAAGGCGCCGCCCTCCGGCGGCGCCTTTCCCATGCCGGCGAGGCGGCCGGTCAGGCTCCCTGGTGCTCCAGCACGTAGTCGATCGCGCGGATCAGCTGGCGCACGTCGTCCGGCTCGATCGAGACGAACGTCGCGATGCGCAGCTGATTGCGGCCGAGCTTGCGGTACGGCTCGGTGTCGACGATGCCGTTGGCGCGCAGCGTCTTCGCGACCGCGGCGGCGTCGACCGACTCAGCGAAGTCGATGGTCGCGACCACGGGGGAGCGGTCGGCAGGATCCGCCACGAACGGCGTGGCCACCGGGGAGGCCTCGGCCCAGCGGTACAGCTCCTGCGACGACTCGTTCGTCCGGGCCGCGGCCCAGGCGAGCCCGCCGTTGCCGTTGATCCACTGCAGCTGCGAGTCCAGCAGGTGCAGCGTGGTCAGCGCGGGGGTGTTCAGGGTCTGCTCGAGCCGCGCGTTGTCGACCGCGTTCTTCAGGCTCAGGAACTCCGGGATGTACCGCTCGGACGAGGCGATCCGCTCGATCCGCTCGATCGCCGCGGGCGAGACGGCGGCGAACCAGAGGCCGCCATCGGAGCCGAGGTTCTTCTGCGGGGCGAAGTAGTAGACGTCGGTCTCGGTGACGTCGAAGTCGATGCCGCCGGCAGCGCTGGTCGCATCGATCACGGTGAGCGCGCCGTCAGCGGGCACCCGCTGGATCGGCGAGGCGACGCCGGTCGAGGTCTCGTTGTGCGGCCAGGCGTACACGTCCACGCCGTCCACGACCTCCCAGACCGCGCGCGTGCCCGGCTCGGCCTTGCGCACGTCGGGATCCTGCAGCCACGGGGTCTTCGCGGCCGCGGCGAACTTGCCGCCGAACTCGCCGGAGACGAGGTTCTGGCTGCGGTTCTCGATCAGGCCGAACGCCGCGGCGTCCCAGAACGCCGTGGAGCCGCCGTTGCCGAGGATGATCTCGTAGCCCTCGGGCAGGCGGAAGAGGGCGGCGAGCTGCTCGCGGACGCTGCGCACCAGGTTCTTCACGGGCGCCTGACGGTGCGAGGTGCCCAGCAGGCTCGACCCGACAGCGGCGAGGGCCGCGACCTGCTCGGGCCGGATCTTGGACGGGCCGCATCCGAAGCGGCCGTCGACGGGCAGAAGTTCGCGGGGAATCTCGATCGCCATGGACCGAGTCTAGAGTTCGCGAAGGTCTGAGCCCGCCCCCGTGACACCCCGTGACGGGCGCTGTCCGGCGGGGTCCGGGCGCGGATCCCGGCCCCACCGCAGAAGGTAGGCTTGCCTAACAGCGCAGTGTGCGCGGCAGCAGGACAGGGGGATCGATGACCGATCTGATCGACACCACGGAGATGTACCTCCGCACCATCCTCGAACTCGAGGAGGAGAACATCGTGCCGCTCCGCGCGCGCATCTCCGAGCGCCTCGGCCACTCCGGCCCGACGGTGTCGCAGACGGTCGGGCGGATGGAGCGCGACGGCCTCGTCGTCGTCTCCGAGGACCGCCGCCTCGAGCTCACGGACGCCGGGCGGCGCAAGGCCGTGGACGTGATGCGCAAGCACCGTCTCGCCGAGCGGCTGCTGTCGGACGTGATCGGCCTGGACTGGGCCTACGTGCACGAGGAGGCGTGCCGCTGGGAGCACGTGATGAGCGAGCAGGTGGAGCGCCGACTGGTCGAGCTCCTCGGCCACCCGACCGAGTCGCCCTACGGCAACCCGATCCCGGGTCTGGACCAGCTCGGCGGCGCTCCGTCGCGCACGTTCGACGAGGGCGTGATCGGCCTGGTGGAGCACATGAACACGGCGGGCACTCCGACCGAGGGCACTGTGCGCCGGCTCGCCGAGCCGGCACAGGTCGACCCGGAACTGCTCGAGCAGCTCCGCGGCGCCGGGGTCGTGCCGGGGGCGCGCGGCCGATTCCGGTTCAACGAGGGCTACGTGCTCATCGAGGTCGACGGTCAGGACGAGGGCCTCGAGCTGCCGGTCGAGCTCGCGTCGCACATCTTCCTCGTCGCCTGACCTCCTCGCCGCCGGGCGTTCCTCGTCGCGCGCGCCGATCCGTCGGCGCTCCTGACGGCTGAGCCGACCGCGGATCCGCGTCGCGGTACGGGACCCGGGGGATACTCAGGATCGCAAGGGTGACATCAACGTCACGATCGGGTAACGTCGAGACGTCGTCGACGAAAGCCCGTCGGCGATGACCACGGCGGATGCCTTCCGGCTCGTCACCGCCGCGGACGACTTGTGCACGTGGCGCCCGAAGCCCGTGCAACGAATGACTGAGGACGAGCGGCGCCCTGCGCCGAGGTCTGGAGAACCCCCTTTTGGCTGCAGAGCTCGAAACGACCGAGAAGACCATCGCCGCGCGTCCGCCGCGCGGCCCGCAGAACAACCGCCCCCGGGTGCGCCTGGTGCGATCGATCCGCTCGGTCGCGATCCTCAGCGCGGTGGGCGCGCTGGTCACCGCGATCGCGCTGCCCGCGTTCGCGTCCAGCGCTCCGGCGACGCAGAGCGGTCCGGCTACGACGCAGCAGCTCGCAGCGGTCCATGCGCAGTCGATCGTCGTCGCCTCGGAGGCGACGTCGGCTCCCAGCGCCCGGAGCGGCTTCACCGCGACCACTCCGCAGGAGATCGCGCAGAAGAAGGCCGACGAAGCAGCCAAGGCCGCGGCGGCGAAAGCCGCCGAAGAAGCGGCAGCGGCGCGCCCCGCCACGGCCTCCGTGCGGACCGGCATGGCCGCGATCGCGCAACCCGGGCAGGTCATCTATCCGATGGCCGCCGGGTCCTACACGCTCACCGACGGCTACGGCGCGGCGCGCGGCGGCGGACGCATCCACACCGGTCAGGACTTCGCGGCCCCGGCCGGCACCCCGATCTACGCGGCGGCGGACGGCTGCGTCACGATCTCGTCCGACAGCTACGGCGGCTACGGCCAGACCATCGTGCTCGACCATCCGGCGCTGAGCGGGGCGAACCAGATCTCGACGCTGTACGGGCACATGACCGCCGGCAGCCGCGCCGTGCAGGCGGGCCAGTGCGTCACCGCCGGCCAGTACCTGGGCGAGGTCGGCAGCACGGGCTGGGTGTCCGGCTCGTGCCTGCACTTCGAGGTGTGGGTGAACGGCACGACGATCGATCCGCTCGCCTGGCTCGAGGCGAACGTCCGCTGAGCCGACACGGAGCGGTGTTCATCGGAAGTTCCCCGGAACGCCACGCAGCGATGCGTTAGCCTGAGTCCGTCGTCGCAAGGGCGGAGGAACTCGATGGAGCGAATACCGGCCATCCGAACCACGGATGCACTCGGTCGCCTCGTTCTTCGGCATTGCCCGCAGGAGCTGCACGGGATCCCCGTGCACGAAAGGCGCTGTCTCTCGTAGACAGCGCCTTTCGTCGTCCTGCGGGCCTTCCGCCTGCGCACGGTCGAGACACCGGGAAGCCGTCCCGGTGGGATCGAAGGGATGCAGGATGCGCACACTGGTGCTCAACGCAGGGTACGAACCGCTGGCGATCGTGTCTTTCCGACGCGCGCTGGTGCTGGTCATGAACAAGAAGGCGTCGATCGTCGAGTGCGTCGACGACGATCCGGTCTGGGCGGCGAGCGGGAGCTTCGACCGGCCGGCGGTCATCGTGCTCAGCCGCTACGTGCGCATGCCGAGATCCCGGTACGCTCCGGTGACCCGGCGCGGAGTGCTGCGACGCGACGGCAACCGTTGCGGATACTGCGGCAAGAACGCGTCCACCATCGACCACGTGCTGCCGCGGTCGCGCGGAGGCGCGAACTCCTGGGAGAACCTGGTCGCGTGCTGCCTGCGCTGCAACAACCTGAAGAGCGACCGCACCCCGCAGGAGATGGGGTGGCAGCTGCGCCTGACGCCGGGGCCGCCGCGCAACACGACCTGGACCGTGCGTGCGGCGGACCGTGACGATCCCAGCTGGGAGCCCTACCTGGCCATGGCGGCGTAGCGGGCGCGGCCGATCGGTAAACTGGAGGGGCGCCTTCGTAGCTCAGCCGGATAGAGCGGCCCTCTCCTAAAGGGCAGGTCGCAGGTTCGAATCCTGTCGGGGGCACGAGCCGCAGAGGACCGCCCCGGAGGGGTGGTCCTCTGCGGCTCTATACCTCCCGACAGGGGAGGCTCCGTTCGCCAGGAGGCTTCGCGCGCCGACCCGCCTCTCGACGCGGGCCGCCTCGGGATCTCGTCGGCGCGTGGAGGGGCGAATGGAGAGGCGGGGGCACGAAGAGGGACGACCGCCCGCGGGCGGTCGTCCCTGTCTCGCTACGGGGGACTTCAGTTCGCGGCGCGATAGGCGTCGATGACCTCGGCCGGGATGCGGCCGCGCTCGGACAGCTTGTAGCCGTTCTCGCCGGCCCAGGCGCGGATCGATGCGGTCTCGGGGTTGCGGTTCGCGCGCTTCGCCGACGCTGCGGGGCGCCCGTTCCCGGTCCGCTGGGTGCGCCGGCCGGCGGAGACGTAGGGCGCGAGAGCTTCGCGCAGCTCCGCGGCGTGCGCTCCGGTCAGGTCGATTTCGAAAGCGGATCCGTCGAGCGAGAAATGCACGGTCTCGCCTTCGCCGACTTCGAGAACAGTGCCGTCGATATCGTCGACGAGCTGATGAACGATTTTGCGTGCCATGGCGACAAACCTACGGGCAGGAATTGCGCATGGCAATGATTGGAATGCGGAATGTCATGCGTGTCCCTGATCGGCCGGCTTCAATCCGACAAAGCACTCGACCAGGCCGAGGATGATCAGGAAGCGGATCCAGGACACCTCGGCAGGAGTAGGGCTGTGCAGTGCTGTGCAGGGCAGTGCAGTGCAGTGCAGTGCAAGGATCAGGGGATCAGGCCCTCCCGCCGCGCACGGGCGACGGCGGCGTGGCGGGTCGGCGCATCCAGCGTGGCCATCGCCGTGCCCAGGTAGGCCTTCACCGTGGATTCGCGCAGCCCCAGCTCGGCGGCGACCTGCGCGTTGGTCTGGCCGAGGGCCGCGCAGCTCAGCACGTCCAGCTCACGCCGGGAGAGATGCACTTCGGAAGAGCGCGGAAGGGGGGCGGGCGCGGAGATCGCCAGCAGGCGACGCTCGAGATCGCCGATGCGTTCGCGCACCGTCTGGTCCGGCACGAGAGCGGCGATCGAGCGCAGCTCGGCGAAGCCCTCCCGCAGCTCCTCGCGGTGCGCAGGACTCAGCGCCGGCGAGGGAGCGCGCGTGCTCATGGAGCGCAGCCGGCGTTCCACCTCCTCGCGGATGCGCAGCTCGCCGGCGAGTGCGTCCGCGATCTGCATCGCGGGGGCGGTGGTGACCCCGCCGGCCGCCGGCTCTTCCCAGGCCCCTGCGTACAGCACGCCGCGGGGCCGCCCCGAAACGATCACCGGGATCGCGAGCAGGGTGCGCAGCCCTTCGCCCAGCACGAACCCGTCGTAGTCGTGCGTGATCTGCTGGGAGGCGCCGTAGTCGTGAGTCATCCGGGGCCGCAGCTCGATCATGGCCCGCCCGCCGAGACCACGCTGCGGCTGGACGCGCAGCCCTTCGAGGCTTCGGGTGCGGGAGCCGACGATCGAGGTGACCGGGACCTCACCGCTGTCGAGGAGGCCACCGAAGGCGACGGGGAATCGCGTGCGCCGGATCAGCTCGCGCACGGCCTGCGCGACCAGATCCGCATCGGATCCGAGCGTCTCGAACGAGTTCACCGACTACCAACTTCCGGGGGTGTCCGCCCTGTCTCGTCGTTTCGTAGCGTCGACGTTATCACTCCGGCGCGCATCGGAGCTCGCCGGAGGTCACCGATATGAGGCAAGGAGGCCCCATGTCCGAAACCACTGATGAGCGCACGTCCGGCGCCATCGACTATCTCCGGGTGCAGGAATCGGAACCGTTCCGCAGGCTGCGTGGTGAGCATCGATCCTTCGTGTTCCCCCTCGCCGTGCTGTTCCTGATCTGTATTTCGTGTATGTCCTGCTGGCGGCATTCGCGCCGCAGTTCATGGCGCAGCGGGTCTGGGGCGACATCACCGTCGGTCTGCTGTTCGGCCTCGGCCAGTTCGTGACCACTTTCGCGATCACGATGGGCTATGTCGCATTCGCGAACCGGAAGCTGGATCCGCAGACCGCGAGCATTCGCGAGACACTGGAGAAGACGGAGGCCGGCGCATGATCGTGCATTTCGCGGCGGGTTCCACGCTCGAGCAGAGCAATCCGGTGCTGAACATCTCCGTCTTCCTCGGGTTCGTCGCGGTGACGCTGTTCATCGTGATCAGGGCGAGCCGGAACAACAAGACGGCGGCGGACTACTACGCGGCAGGTCGCAGCTTCACGGGTCCGCAGAACGGCTTCGCGATCGCGGGCGACTACCTGTCGGCGGCTTCCTTCCTCGGCATCTGCGGCGCCATCGCCGTCAACGGGTACGACGGCTTCCTCTACTCGATCGGGTTCCTGGTCGCCTGGCTCGTGGCATTGCTGCTGGTGGCCGAGCTGATGCGCAACACGGGGAAGTTCACGATGGCCGACGTGCTCTCGTTCCGGCTGAAGCAGCGGCCGGTGCGGATGGCGGCGGCGCTCACGACCCTCGCGGTGTGCTTCTTCTACCTGCTCGCGCAGATGGCGGGCGCCGGCGGCCTGGTCTCGCTGCTGCTCGGCATCAGCGACAGGCTCGGGCAATCGCTCATCATCGCGGTGGTCGGCGTGCTGATGATCGTGTACGTGCTGATCGGCGGCATGAAGGGCACGACCTGGGTGCAGATCGTCAAGGCGGGTCTGCTGATCGCCGGCGCGGTCGCGATGACGCTCTGGGTGCTCGCGCTGAACGGCTTCGACCTGAACGCCGTCCTGGAGAGCGCGGTGGCGGCGTCGGTCTCGGATCCGAAGGACGCGATCCTCGGTCCGGGACTGAAGTACGGCGCCAATCCCTGGGACTTCATCTCGCTCGCCCTCGCGCTGGTGCTGGGCACGGCCGGGCTCCCGCACGTGCTGATGCGCTTCTACACGGTGCCGACGGCGAAGGAGGCTCGTCGCTCCGTGGTGTGGGCGATCTGGCTGATCGGCATCTTCTACCTGCTCACGCTGGTGCTCGGCTACGGCGCGGGGGCCCTGGTCGGACCGCAGGCGATCACGGCGGCTCCGGGCGGTGTGAACTCCGCGGCGCCGCTGCTCGCGCTCCACCTCGGCGGTCCGGTGCTGATGGGCTTCATCTCGGCGGTGGCGTTCGCGACCATCCTCGCGGTGGTGGCGGGGCTCACGATCACGGCGGCCGCATCGTTCGCGCACGACATCTACGCGAACGTCGTCAAGCGCGGCAGGAACGGCGACGGTCAGGCGGATCCGAACGGCGAGGTGCGGGTGGCGCGCCGCACCGTGATCGTGATCGGCGTGCTCGCGATCCTCGGCGGCATCGGAGCGCAGGGGCAGAACATCGCCTTCCTCGTGGCTCTGGCGTTCGCGGTCGCGGCATCGGCGAACCTGCCGACGATCCTGTACTCGCTGTTCTGGAGACGCTTCACGACCCAGGGCGCCGTGTGGAGCATGTACGGGGGGCTGGCGGCGGCGATCATCCTGATCGTGCTGTCGCCGGTGTTCTCCGGCAAGCCCACGTCGTTCCTGCCGGATGCGGACTTCGCGGTCTGGCCGCTGGACAACCCCGGGATCCTGTCGATCCCGCTCGGGTTCTTCCTGGGCTGGCTGGGATCCGTGCTGGACCGGGGTACCGAGGATCGGCGACTCGCCGCCGAGATGGAGGTGCGTTCGCTCACCGGCTACGGCGCGGAGAAGGCGGTCGAGCACTGATCCGCCTGCACTGACGTCCGCCCGCTGTGGAGAACGGGTGCGCTCACCGCGCACCCGGCACGCTCCTCCGCGCAGAGGCGCGTCCGCCCCGGCGGCCTACACGCCGGGGCGGACGGGTCCTCCCGCGGTCAGGCCGAGGCGGGGCGCCGGGTCGCGGAATCCGCCTCCAGATCCAGCAGATACCGCTTGCGCTCCGGATGCGCGCCGTAGTGCCCGGCCGAGCCGTCCGCGCGCACCACCCGGTGCACCGGCACGATGATCGAGAACGGGGTGTTGCGGCAGGCGGTGCCCACGGCGCGGGCGGCGCCGGGGCTGCCCGCGTGCGCGGCCACCTCGCCGTAGCTGGCGCTCTCGCCCCACGGGATCTCGCAGACCGCCTGCAGCGCCGCGCGGGTGAAGCCCTCGACCAACCGCCAGTCGAGCCGCACCTCGTGGTCGAACCGCACCGGCTCGCCCGCGAAGTACGCCTGCAGCAGGGCGTCCAGTCCGGCTGCGGCACCCGGGTCCGGCTCTGGCAGCGCGCGCAGTCGTCGCGCCGTGGCCTCGAGCGCCCAGGGCGCGTCGCGGTGCATGCCCTCGGGCAGGTCGAAGGCGAGCACCCCGTCATCGGAGAACACGACGAGGGCGTCGCCGAAGGGCGTGTCGGCGAAGTCGTAGCGGAACGTCATGCACCCATCCTGAGCCACGACGAGCGGGCACGGGGAGCCCCCGCCCATTCCGGGGGATCGAGGTGGAAAAGGCCCGCTGTGGAGGGAGAACCGGAGGGAAATGCCCGAAACCCGGCGGATCTGACGGCTCCGCCCAGGCGACGCGCCTAGTCTTTGTCCTGTGTGGCGACGTGACGGCAAGACGGCGGAGGACAAGTCCGTGACGCCCGGCGACGTCAGCGTGGCCGAGCCCGGCGTCGAGGTCCAGCACGCGGCGACGACGGAGCGCGCTCGGCTCAGGACCGAATCCGCCGAGCTCGGCGGACCGTCACCGCTCGTCGCGTACCGGGACGTCTCCGATGCCGGGATCGACATCTCCCGCGCCCACCCTGGCAGCCTGCCGCAGTTCATCACCGGCCGGTCGACGCTGCTGTCCAACCTGTTCCGCGACGAGGTGGGACTGCGCACGGCCAGGCTCGCCGCCGACCGGATCACCGCCAAGCACACCGAGCTGCGCACCGTGCGCGGACTCGACGCCGTGCACCTCGCGGTGGGGCTGGCGACCTGGAAGATCGGGGGCGTCGACTACGCCGCCCCGATGCTGCTGCGCCCGCTCGCGATCCGCCGGCACTACGCCGACTACGAGCTGAAGCTGCACGGCCAGTTCTTCGTCAACCCGGAGCTGGTGCGCATCGCGCGCGATCACTTCGGGATCACCATCGACGACGCCCGTCTCGCGGCCCTCGCCTACCAGAACGGCGTCTTCGCGCCGCAGGCGGCGATCGACATGCTGCGCGCGGCGACGGCCACGATCGACACCTTCTCGGTGCAGCCGCGCATGGTGGTCTCCACGTTCGCCGATGTCGGCACGGCGATGGCCCGTGACGCGCACGACCTCGACCACCCCGTCCTCAACGCGCTCGCCGGACACGTCGCCGACCGGGAGCGGGTGAGCTCGCCCGGCCCCATGCCGTCGGCGGCCGGGCCCGACGAGCGCGCACCGGCCTCGGACAACCTCCTCCTCGACGCCGACGCCGAGCAGGAGCAGGTGCTGGCGCGGATCGCGGCCGGGCACTCCCTCACGATCTCCACGCTCCCGGGGACCGGCGGCACGCAGACCGTGATCAACGCGGTCGGCGAGCTCGTCCGCGCCGGCAAGCGCGTGCTGGTCGTCTCGCCGCGGCGCTCCACGCTCGACGGCGTGCGGCACCGGCTGAGCGGGATCGGCCTGGACGGCTTCGCGGTGTCGCCCGCCTCCGTGCGGAGGGATCTCGTGCGCGCGATCGGCCGCAACGAGAAGGCCACGGCCCCCAAGCTCGCCGAGATCGACGACGCGCTGCTGCGGCTGCGCACCGTGCTGCTCGACTACCGGCGGGCCCTCACCGAGAAGGATCCGGCGCTCGGCGCGAGCGTGCTGGACGCGACCAGGATGCTCACCCGGCTCGCGCTGCTGCCGACCCCGCCGTCGACCTCCGCGCGGCTCGGCCGCCACGCGCTGCAGCGTCTCGCGGACGATCGCGCGCACGCCGCCGAAGCACTCCGCCAGGCCGCGCGGCTCGGCGAGTTCCGGTTCGGTCCCGACGACTCGCCCTGGTACGGCGTCGTCTTCGCCTCCACCGAGGACGCGCGCCGCACGCATGCGCTCGCCGAGCGGCTGCACGCCCGCAGCGTGCCGGAGCTGCTCGAGCACGGCTACGAGCTCGTCGCACAGACCCGGATGCGCCCGTTCTCCACGGTCTCCGAGCTGGGGGAGTACCTGCGCCTGCTGCAGGGGATCCGCGATTCGCTCGACCGGTTCGCCCCCGCTGTCTTCGAGCGACCCCTGGGCGAGCTGATCAAGGCGCACGGCCCCCGGCGCGATACGGTCGCGATGACCGGCGCGAACCGCCGCCGGCTGCGCAGACTCGCCAGGGAGTACGTCCGTCCCGGCGCCCACGTGGGCGACATGCACGAGGCGCTGAGCCGGATCCAGGCGCAGCGCACGCAGTGGCAGCGCTACGTCGACGCCGGGGTCGCCCCCGAGGTCCCGCTCGGGCTCGCGGACGTGTCCGTCGCCTGGCAGCGGGTCGACGCGGAGCTCGCCGAGCTCGACATCGCGCTGGGCCGCCGCGAGCCGCTCGCCTCGCTGCCGGTCGCGCGGCTGGTCCGCACGCTCGCGGGTCTCGCGGCCAAGTCGGACGTGTTCGAGAATCTCGTCGAGCGCGCGAAGATCCGCGACGAGCTCGCCGGGCTCGGGCTGGAGCCGCTGCTGATCGATCTGTCCACCCGGCACCTCGCCGAGGACCGCGTCGCCGCCGAGCTCGAGTTCGCGTGGTGGCAGTCGCTGCTCGAGCAGGCGCTGCAGAACAACCGCTCGCTGCTCGGCGCGAACACCGCCGTGGTGGACCGCCTCGAGCGCGACTTCCGTCTCGTCGACGAGGCGCACGCCGCAGCCTCCGGGCCGCTGCTGGCCTGGCAGCTGAGCGGTCAGTGGCGGATCGCGATCGTGGACGAGGCCACCGAGGCGCAGAACCTGCGGCACGCCCTGACCCGGAACCGGACGACGGTCGCCGAGTTGATGACCGCGGCGCCCACGCTCATGGGTGTGCTCGCGCCGGTCTGGATCGCGTCGCCCTATCAGGTCCCGGACATCCCCGACACGGCCGCCTTCGACACGGTGATCCTCGTGGACGCCGCGGCGATCAACCTCGCCGAGGCCGCCCCCGCGATCCGTCGCGCGCGGCAGGTCGTCGCCTTCGGCGACCCCGTGGCGCAGAAGCCCACGCCGTTCGACGTGGCGACCGTCCCGGCGGAGGACCGCGACGAGGAGGCCGAGTTCGACGAGGTGTCCGTGTTCGAGCGGCTCTCCGAGCTGCTCCCGGTCGTCACGCTGACCCGCAGCTACCGCGCGGGCGGCGAGGATCTCGCCGAGCTGATCAACGACGCGTTCTACGGCGGCGAGATCGTGTCGCTGCCCTGGGCCGGCTCCTACCTCGGCCGGGGCTCCCTCGCCGTGGATTACGTCGAGGGCGGCGTGGGGATCCCGCATCCGGTCACCGGCGCGATGGAGAGCCCCGACGCCGAGGTGGCGCGCGTGGTCACGCTCGTCGTCGAGCACGCCGTGCACCGGCCGGCCGAGTCGCTCATGGTCGTCACCGCGAGCCGCAAGCACGCCGAGCGCGTGTTCGCCGCGGTGTCCGCCGCCTTCGCCGGCCGCTCCGACGTCGCCGACTTCGTCGGACGCGACACGCAGGAGCCGTTCGTGGTGCTGACCCTCGAGGAGGCGGCCGCGGAGAGCCGGGACCGCGTGATCCTGTCGCTCGGCTACGGCGTCACCAAGCACGGCCGCGTGCTCAGCGACTTCGGCGACCTGTCCACGCCGGACGGCGACCGCCTGCTCACGATCGGCATGACCAGGGCGCGGCGATCGATGGTCATCGTCTCGTCGATCCGACCCTCCTCGTTCGACGAGGGGCGACTCGAGCACGGGGCCGCGACGCTCATGTCGATCCTCGGCGACCTCGCCGGGCACTCCCGTGAGGAGCGCGCGGAGGACCAGGCGGATCCGCTCACACTCGCCCTCGCCCGTGAGCTGCGTCGCATCGGAGCCTCCGTCGACGTCGACTACCGGGGCCTGCTGCCGCTGGTCGCGCAGCACCGCGGCAAGGCCGTCGTGATCGAGCCGGATCCGGAATCCCGCCCCGAGTCGCTGCGGGAGACGCTGCGGCTGCGGCCGCAGGTGCTGCGCCGCCTGGGCTGGCACTACATCCGGGTGCACGCCTTCGACCTGTACAGCGACCCCGCCGGCGTCGCCCTGCGCATCGGTGAGGTGCTCGGGATCACCGGCGATGCGCCGCGCGTGGACGGCGACACCCAGCCCATCGACGGGACCGATGCCTGAGGCGCCTGCCGAAGGCGGCGGGGCGCGGCAGCGGGTCGTGCGGGTGCGCGGTTCGCGACGCGCGAAGCTGACCCCCGCGCCCGGCACCACGCCCGAGCCCGCAGAGCCGAGCGCGCTCGAGCCGGACGCACCGGAGGCGGTTCGGGACGGACCGGGTCCGAACGACGACCGCCTGCGCCGCGACGTGCCGCCGCACTACTGAGCGCCTCGTCTCGAGCCAGGCCGACGGACAGGCGAAGCCCCGGTCGCCGAGAGGCGCCGGGGCTTCGGATCCGCGCGGATCAGACCGTCTTCTGCTGCTCCAGCAGGTCGCGGATCTGGATCAGCAGCTCCTGCTCGGTGGGCAGCGGCTCGGGCTTCTCCTCGTTCACGCCGGCCTTCGCGGCCTGACGCTCCTTGAAGTGGTTCATCGGCATCACGAACGCGAAGTACACGACGACGGCGACGGCGAGGAAGTTGATGATCGCGCCGATGATCGAGCCGTAAGCGAACGTGGTGTGGCTGCCCTGGAGGTTCGTCACGTCCCACACCAGGCCATTGAGGTCCTTCGCGCTGAAGAAAAACGCGATGAGCGGGTTGATGAGACCCTTGACGACCGTGTCGACGATCGCGGAGAACGCCGCGCCGATGACGACCGCGACGGCCAGGTCGATGACGTTTCCGCGGAGGATGAACTCCTTGAAACCCTTGATCATGTCTGTTTTCTCCCCCTGGAGACGGGCCTCAGGATCCTGAGGCGGCAGCGGTGGCGGGCGCGGGTTTTGCGCTCGCGGTCGATTCCGTCTTCGATGATGCCGGAGCCGAGGCGGAAGCCGCGGATCCCGCGCGGGAGTCGGTGCGATAGAAGCCCGAGCCGTTGAAGGTCACGCCGATCGATCCGTACTCCTTGCGGAGCTTCCCGCCGCACTCCGGGCACTCGGTGAGGGCGGAGTCGGAGAACGCCTGCACGGCGTCGAAACGGTGCCCGCATTCGGTGCAGGCGTAGGAGTAGGTGGGCATGGAACCTCGCAATATCGGATCAGGACAAGGGGAAGACGACGGTGCGCCGGGGTGTGACGGCACCTGTCACGGGCTGGTCGTGCACGTCGCGCGGCACCTCGTCGAGGATCTCGGAGTCGAACACCACGGCGTACACGGGGGGACACTTCTGCATCGACCCGAGGGTCCGGTCGAAGTAGCCGCGGCCCCACCCCATGCGCATGCCGCTGCGGTCCACGGCCGCGGCGGGGATGAGCAGCAGATCGACCTCGTCCAGCGCCAGCGGGTTGAGGAGCTCCCCTGCCGGCTCGGGAAGGCCGTGCAGCCCGGTGCCGATCTCGTCGTCGGTCCCGGCCACCGCCCAGTCCAGCAGCCCGTCCTCCCGCGTGATCGGCAGCAGGACCCTGATCCCGCGGGCGACCGCCGCGCGGATGAAGCTCCGGGTGCCCGGCTCGGTCGTGGTGGACAGGAAGCAGGAGACGGAGCGGGCGCCGGTCGCGGCGACGAGCTCGTCGAGCCGTGCGGTCAGCGCGTCCTCGGCGGCCGCGCGCTGCGCGTCGGAGAGCAGAGCGCGCCGCTCGCGGAGGTCGGCCCGCAGCGCGCGCTTCGCGTGGTCGATCTCGCCCGGCATGCCCCCGATTCTACCGGCGCACGGCTGGGCGCCCGACGTGCGGCGCAACGCCGCTCGAGGGGCGCCCAGGCGCAGCCTCGTGACTAAGCTGAGCGCATGTCGAAGCCACGCATCAAGGCGGTCATCCCCGCGGCCGGACTCGGCACGCGCTTCCTGCCGGCCACCAAAGCGATGCCCAAGGAGATGCTCCCCGTCGTCGACAAGCCGGCGATCCAGTACGTGGTCGAGGAAGCGGTCGCCGCGGGGATCGAGGACATCCTCGTGATCATCGGGCGGAACAAGAACGCGATCTCGAATCATTTCGACTCGGTGCCGGAGCTCGAGGTGAAGCTCATGGAGAAGGGCGATCACGGCCGGCTGGCGCGGGTCGTCGCCTCGAGCGACATGGCCGACATCCACTATCTGCGACAGGGCGAGCCGAAAGGTCTCGGCCACGCGGTGCTGCGGGCGCGCACGCACGTCGGGGACAGCTCGTTCGCGGTGCTGCTCGGCGACGACCTGATGGACGCGCGGGATCCGCTGCTGACCAGGATGATCGAGGAGCACGAGCGCACCGGTGCCGCGGTGATCGCGCTGATGGAGGTGGATCCGGATCAGATCCACCTGTACGGCACGGCCGCGGTCGACGGACCGGTCGACGGCGACGCCGTCCGGGTCACCGGACTCGTCGAGAAGCCGGCGAAGGAGGACGCGCCGTCGAACCTCGCCGTGATCGGGCGGTACGTGCTGCCGGCGACCGTGTTCGACGTGCTCGAGCGCACGCCGGCGGGCAAGGGCGGGGAGATCCAGCTGACCGACGCGCTGCAGGAGCTGGCCGCCGACCCGGACGGCCCCGGCGTGCACGGCGTGGTCTTCCGCGGACGGCGATACGACACCGGGGACCGGCTGGAGTACATCAAGGCGATCGTGCAGCTCGCGGTCGATCGCGACGACCTCGGTCCTGACCTGCGCGAATGGCTCAAGGAGTTCGCGGACCGTCTGTGAGCCCGCGGAGCATCATGGACGCCTCGTTGACGATGCGGCACGGGCCGGTCGAGCTCCGGCTCATCCGGCCGAAGGACGCGCGCGCGCTGCAGCACGAACTCCTCACCAACCGGCGCTGGCTGCAGCCCTGGGAGGCGACCCTGCCCGGCGCGCAGACCGGCATCGACATGCGGGTGAGCATCCGCCGGCTGCTGCAGCAGCACCGCGACGGCACCGGCTACCCGTTCGTGATGGAGTACGGGGGAGAGGTCGCCGGGCAGCTGAACATCTGGGGCGTCATGCGCGGATCGCTGTGCTCGGCGACCATCGGCTACTGGGTGAGCGAGCGGTTCGCCGGGCACGGGATCACTCCTGCGGCGGTCGCAATGGCGACGGACCTGGCGTTCACCGAGCTCGGCCTGCACCGCATCGAGATCTGCCTGCGACCGGAGAACCGGCCCAGCCTGCGCGTCGTGCAGAAGCTCGGGTTCCGGTATGAAGGCGTGCGCCGCCGCTTCATCCACATCGACGGCGACTGGCGCGACCACCTCGCGTTCTCGCTCGTGCGGGAGGACGTGCCGGACGGCGTGCTCGCGCGCTGGTCCCAGGGGCGCGTCCCGGCGGACTGGGCGGACGTGCCGCCGACCGACCTGCCGTCGGCGGGCCTGCCCGGCTGAGCGTCAGCGCTCGGCGGCCTCGGGCGCGCGCTCAGGAACGGGCCGGCGGATCCCGAGCCAGGACACGATCCCGCCGACCGCCATGAGCGCGGCGGTGACCCGGGCGGCGTCGTGGAAGCCGGCCAGATCGAGCCTGCCGCCGACGATCGTGGACAGCATGGCCACGACGAGGAGCCCGGCGACGCGGGACACCGCGTTGTTCACGGCCGAGGCGATGCCGGAACGGCTCTCGTCGATGGAGCCGAGGATGGCCGAGGTGAGCGGGGCGACCGTGAGCGCGAGGCCCAGCCCGAACACGATCATCGCGGGCAGCACCTGCCACCAGTAGTCGAAGCTCTCCGACACGGTGAGCAGCAGGAGCGCTCCCGCGGCCATGATCAGCGGCCCCGCCGTCATGAACAGGCGCGGACCGTACCGGCCGGACCAGCGTCCGGCGCGCGAGCTGAGCAGGATCATCAGGATCGTGATCGGCAGGCTCGCGAGTCCCGCCTGGGTCGCCTTGAGCCCCGCGCCCTGCTGCAGATACACGCCGATCACGAACCCGTTCAGGGAGAGCGCGGCGTAGACGAAGAGGGTGGACAGGTTGCCCCACGCGAAGTTGCGCACCCCGAACAGGGACAGCGGCAGGAGCGGCTGCGGGCGGCGCTGGCGCAGCAGGAACACGACCACGAGCGCGGCGCCGCCGACCCCGGTGCCGATGATCGCGGGGGAGGCCCAGCCCAGGTGCGGCTGCTCGATCAGGGCGTAGACCACGCCGCCGAGTCCGAGAGCGCAGAGCGCCCCGCTGAGCCAGTCCACCCTGGTGCCCCGGGCCGGCTCCGGCAGGTGCAGGCGGGAGAGCAGGATCAGGTTCACGGCGATCGGCAGGACGTTGATGAGGAACACGAAACGCCAGGACAGCAGGTCGACGAACAGCCCGCCGAGCAGCGGCCCGACCAGCTGCGCCGCCGTCGTGAACGCGGTCCACACGCCGATCGCCCGCGACTGCACCTCGCCGCGCATGACCGCGGTGATCAGCGCGAGCGAACTCGGCACCAGCAGCGCCCCGGCCGCGCCCTGCGCGGCGCGCGCGATGACGAGCACGAGCGGGGTGAACGACGCGGCCACCGCGACCGACGCGATGCCGAACGCGATCAGTCCGATCCGCATGACCGTGACCCGCCCGTAGGCGTCGGAGACGGATCCGGCGAGCAGGATCAGCGCGCTGAGCGTGATCAGATACGCGTCGACCGCCCACTGCTGGGTGGTGATGCCGCCGCCGAGCTCACGGCTGATCGCGGGCAGGGCGACGGTGACGACCGTGCCGTCGAGAAACGTCACGAACGAGGCGAGTACCGCGACCGCGATGACGAGCCGTTGCAACGGGGTGAACGAGGCCACGTGGCGACACTACTCGGGTCCGCGGACACCGGGGCCGTGCGCGTGTCTGCGGTCCGTCGTACCCTGTGTCGCATACCGTGGGGGGCATGAACGGGCCGGTGCTGAGCGGGGGCGTGATCGTCCTGGTCGCGGCGTTGCTGTGGCTGCTGTACTTCCTGCCGTCCTGGCGGGGACAGCACCAGTACGACGCCGCCGAACGCAACGCACTGCGGTTGAACCGCGCCCTGCGCGTGCTCGCCGAGACCAGCGAGGCGCCTCGCGAGGTGCAGCTCGAGCTGACCGCCCGCACCGCCCTCGCACAGCAGAGGCTGGCGAGGAAGCTGCAGGCCGAGCGCGAGCAGGCCGATCTGCAGCGGCTGCGCGAGCAGCTCGCCGTGGCGCGCGCGGATCCGGCCCTGCGCCGCGCCCGCGCCCGTCGTCGCACCCGGCTCGTGGCGAGCACGCTGCTGGTGCTCTCGCTCGCCGCGCTCGGCGTCGGCGTCTGGCAGCAGCTGACCTCGGGCGAGCCGCTGCTACTCTGGGCGGGTGGCACCGCACTCGTGCTCGCGGTCATCACGCTGCAGCGGATGGCCGTCGTCGCCGCCCGCGCCGCGCGCCGCTCGACGCCTGTCGCCGCCGCTCCCGCCGTCGTGACGGCCCCGGCTGAGACGGCGGAGCTGCACGACCAGGGCCCCCGCACCTGGTCGCCGCGCACGCTGCCCGAGCCCCTCGTCTCCGTCGCAGGATCCCGCGCCCACGCGGCACGCGCCACGATCGACGCGCAGACCCTCGCCCGCGAGGCGGCACGCGCGGCCGAGCTGCAGCGCAAGGCCGAGCAGCTGGCCCCGGCGGCGCCCGTGGAGCTCCACGTCCCCGCAGAGACGCCCGCCGCCCAGGAGTCGCCGTACGCGCGGATGGGCTACGTCGACGACGCCGAGATCGAGGCGCACGTGCGGCAGCTGCTCGCCCAGCGCGCCGCCGGCTGAGCCGGACCCGACACGCCCGGCTGCCCGCACCGCGGCCTCCGATGAGCGGTCGGCCTGTGCCGTCGTGTTAGGCTGTTCGAGTTCACGGGCCCATGGCGCAGTTGGTAGCGCGCTTCGTTCGCAATGAAGAGGTCGGGGGTTCGAATCCCCCTGGGTCCACCGATGTGATGAGTCGGGACATAGTTGACATCTGAGTCGCGACATAGGTGACAAGTTACGAGAGAGAGTCCGGCCATCGGCCGGGCTCTCTCTCGTTGTTGCGCCAGTAGCTTTTGCTTGGGTCGATGGTGTTGGTCGCGATGATCTCTCCGGTGTTGAGGGAGATCACGGTGGTGCTGTGTTCGTCGGCGAGGATGATGACGCGTTTGCCTCGGTGGGTGGTGCCGATGCCGAGGTGGTGCATGCGCCCGGCGCGGCGGAAGCTGATCTTCCCGTCGGCGGCGACGTGGTCGTAGCGGAGGCGGTAGTGCGTCCGGTCCGTGTCTGGGGTCCCGGTGGGGGCGGCTTTTGGGGAGGCGGCGTAGGTGTCGGCCGGGGTTCTTCCGTCGAGCGCGCGGTGCGGTCGGCGCGTGTTGTAGTGTTCGCGGAACTCGTCGAGTTGGGTCTGCAGCTCGGCCGCGGTGCGGGCGCGGGGACGGGCGGCGAGCCAGCGTTTCAGGGTTTGATGGAAGCGTTCGATCTTGCCCTGGGTCTGGGGGTGGTTCGGGGAACCGTTCTTCTGGACGATGCTGAGCGCGGCGAGCGTGTATTCGAAGGCGTTTCTGCCTCCTCCGTGTCGGGCGGTGTAGACGCGTCCGTTGTCGGTGAGCGTGGACGCGGGCGGCCCGTGGGTGTCGATGCAGGTGAGGAACGTGGTGACGACGTCGTCGCCGGTGACGGGGTGGTGGACGGTGCAGGACAGCAGTTTTCGGGAGTGGTCGTCGAGCCAGTTCAGGATCTCGACGTCGGTGTCGTCCGCGAGGGGCCAGTGGGTGAAGTCGGACTGCCAGGTCTCGTTCGGTCGGGCGGCTTCGAAACGGAGGTAGGAGGAACGGGGGCGTTTGCGCGGCTCGGGGGTGACCAGCCCAGCGGTGTGCAGGATCCGGCGGATCGTGGACGTCGACGGGGCTCGTAGGCCTTCTTCTCGCAGATGCCAGGCGATCGTGACCGGGCCGGCATCGAGCCCGTTCGAGGTCAGCTGTTGGCGCAGTTCGATGACACGGTCGCGGACGCGGGTGGTCGTCGTCTGGGGCGAAGTCAGCGGAGCGCGCGAGTGTGGCTCGAGGCCATCCAATCCCTCTTTACGGTAGCGGGCGAGCAGCACGTGGAGATACTGGCGGGAGAGCCCGTACTCGCACGCAGCGGCGGTCACTGTGAGCTGTCCGGCGATGATCTTCAACACGACGACGCGATGCTTCGACATGCCTGAGTCTGTCGCCTATGACGCGACTCACGTGTCGCCGATCACCTGTCGCCTATGTCGTGAACCCAGACA